>JBEEKA010000034.1:0-6893 GCA_041168985.1 Pseudomonadota bacterium
TCAGCGAATGAGCGAATTCATCTCGAAGATGGGCAGGAGCATCGCAAAGACGATGCCCATGACCACGAAACCCATGCCGACGATCATCAGCGGGCCGAGCAGACCCACCATGGCCGCCAGCAGGCCGTCCAGCTCCCGCTCCTGGCTGACCGCCGCCCGCTCCAGCATGGCTTCGAGCTGGCCGCTCGATTCGCCGCTGGAGATGAGGTGGATCGTCATCGGCGGAAAAAGGCGGCTGCTTGCAAGCGACTTGCCGATCGACGTGCCTTCGCGCACGGACTGCGCGGCGGCTTCCACCGCATCCCGCATCGGCAGGTTCGTGACCACCTGGCCGGCGATGCGCAGCGATTCCAGGACCGGCACCGCGCTGCCGGTCAGGATGCTCAGCGTGCGAGTGAAACGGGCGGTATTGAAACCGCGCGCCAGCCGGCCAACCAGGGGAAGGCGGAGCAGCGTCCCGTGCCAGCGGCGCCGGATGGCGGGGTTCCGGAGACCGCGCCAGGCGAGCACCGCGCCCAGCACGAGCAGGGCCAGCAGCCAGACGCCATAAAGGCGCATGAAGTCGCTGATGGTGATCAGCAGTTTCGTCATCAGCGGCAGCTTCGCGCGGTTCGCGTCGAAGACCTCGATGACCTTGGGCACCACGTAGACCAGCAGGACCGACACGATGCCGAAGCACATGATGGTCAGCACGATCGGGTAGAGCAGGGCGCCCAGCAGCTTCTGCCGCATGGCTTCCCGTCCCTCGGTGTAGTCGGCCAACCGTTCCAGCACCTTGTCGAGGTGGCCGGAGTGTTCGCCGGCCGTGACCGTGGCGCGATAGATCTCCGGGAAGACGCGGGGGTACTCCGCGAATCCGGCTGCCAGCGGATGGCCTTCGAGAACCTTCGCGCGGACGCCGAGCAGGATGCTCTTCATGCGCGGCTTCTCGGTCTGCTCCGAAACCGCGAGCAGGGCCTCGTCGAGGGGCAGCGCCGCGCGTACGAGCGTGGCCAGCTGCCGGGTCACAAGGGCCAGATCGGAGGCCGAGGCACCGCCCTGGAACGAAAAGCTGCGCTGGCGACGGGATTCCTTCTGCGCTGCCTCCGTGATCGAAAGCGGCAACAGTTCCCGGTCCCGAAGCTGCTGCCGGACATGCCGGGGCGTGTCGCCTTCGATGACGCCCTGGCGCTCCTTGCCCCGGGCGTCCAGTGCTGTGTATTCGTATGCGCCCATGTGGCCGGGACCGTCAGTCCTCGCGCGTCACGCGCAGCACTTCCTCGATCGTAGTGAGTCCCGACAGCACCTTTGTCCTGCCATCCTCGCGGATCGAATGCGTCTGCGTGCGGGCGTATCGCTCCAGATCATGTTCCGGGGCGTTGTCGTGGATCATCGTGCGCATCTTGTCGTCGACGATTACCAGTTCGTAGATGCCGGACCGGCCGCGGTAGGCCCCGCCCGGCGGCAGGCGGTAGAGCGTCGGCGACGGGTCGCCGTCCGCGACGTGCAGCAGGCGCCGCTCGTGGTCGGTGGCGGTGAACGGTTCGCGCGTCGCGGGATCCAGCGTGCGTACCAGCCGCTGTGCGACGACGCCTATCAGGCTCGATGACAGCAGAAAGGGTTCGATGCCCATGTCGCGGAGGCGAGTTATCGCTCCCACGGCGGTGTTCGTGTGCAGCGTCGAGATCACGAGGTGGCCGGTCAGCGATGCCTGCACGGCGATGCGCGCGGTCTCGAGGTCGCGGATTTCACCGATCATGACCACGTCGGGGTCCTGGCGGAGGATCGCGCGCAGTCCGCGGGCGAAGGTCATGTCGACCTTCATGTTGACCTGCGACTGGCCGATGCCGTCGATGTAATACTCGATCGGGTCCTCGACCGTCATGATGTTGCGCGTGTTGTCGTTCAGCCGCTCCAGCGCCGCGTACAGTGTCGTGGTCTTGCCGGAACCGGTGGGGCCCGTGACCAGAAGGATGCCGTGCGGTTTGTGGATCAGTTCATCCACCATCAGGCGGGTGTGTTCCTCCATGCCGAGGGCGGCCAGTTCCAGGCGCCCGGCCTGCTTGTCCAGCAGTCGCAGCACGACGCGCTCGCCGTGCCCGCAGGGGATCGTGGAGACGCGGACGTCGACGGCCCGGCCGGCGACGCGCAGGCCGATGCGCCCGTCCTGGGGCAGGCGCTTTTCCGCGATATCCAGCTTCGACATGACCTTGACGCGCGACACGACGAGGGGGGCGACGGCGCCCTTGGCCTGCATCACCTCGCGCATCATGCCGTCGACGCGGAAGCGCACGACCAGGCGGTTTTCGAAGGGCTCGATGTGGACGTCAGACGCGTTTTCGCGGATGGCCTGCGCGAAGATGGCGTTGATCAGTCGGATGATCGGCGCGTCGTCGTCGCTTTCCAGCAGGTCGGCCTGTTCCGGCAGTTCCTGCGCGAACTGCGCGAGGTTCGTCGACCCTTCGAAGCCCTCGACCATGTCGAGACCGCCGCGGTCGGACTCATAGCCCTCGCGCAGCAGGCGGTCGAAGTCGGCGTCGCTGACGCGTTCGACGCGGATCGGCGCCCGCAGCAGTCGGGCAACCTCGGCGAGCGCCTGCGGCGTGACCGTCCCGCGGCAGGCGATGATCGCCATGTCGCCCTCCATCGCGCGCAGCACGACACCGTGTCGGCGCGCGAAGGCGAAGGGCAGGCGACGGGCCGCGGCCTGCGTCGCAGCCTCCACCATCGCGTTCACCGGGCTTCGCCCTGGCGCGCCCTGGGGGCCGGTGCCGGCGGGGCAACCTGTGTTTCGACCGCCGGCAGCAGTGGCTTGGGCGTGCCGGGCAACAGGGGCAGGAGTTCCGAGTCGGCCGCGTTCTGGACGCGCTGTTCGTTGCGGATCGAGTTGTACTTGGCGTTCGTCTCGAATGACGTCTGCACGCCGTCGCGCAGGATCTTCGGCCGGATGAAGACCATCAGGTTCGACTTCTCGCGCTTGGCGTTCCGGGTCCGGAAGAGTTCGCCGACCAGCGGGATGCTGCCGAGCAGGGGGACCCTCGACTCGCCGTTCACCTTGCTGTCGCGGATCAGGCCGCCCAGGACGATGATGCCCTGGTCCTCGATCAGCACGTGCGTGTTGATGACGCGCTTGTTCGTGATCAGGCTGTTCGCGTCACCGGCCGTCCCGGCCAGTTCCGAACTCTCGAGCCCGATCTTCAGCATGACGGCGTCACCCTCGTTGATCTGCGGGGTGATCTTCAGGATCGTGCCGACTTCCTGCCGCTGCACCGTCGTGAACGGGTTGACCGTGCCGGCCTGGCCCGCATTGTTGTTGGTGTACTGGCCCGTGATGAAGGGAACTTCCTGGGCTACCTTCAGTTCGGTTTCCTGGTTGTCCACGGTGGTGGCCGAGGGCGTCGCGATCACGTTCGTGTTCGAGTCGGACCGCAGGGCGCGCAGCATCGCGGTGAAGTTGATGCCCGTGTTCGCGATGCGACCGATGCCGAGGGTCGTGCCGAGCGGCACCGTCGTCGCGGTCGTGGGGCTCGCGGCGATCCGCGCCAGGTCGACGATCGACAGCGCATTGCCGCCCGCGGCGCCGACCGGCGAGACGAATCCCGCCACCGGTATGTTGGTGTTGCTTTCGTTCGACCAGGCTGCCCAGTTGACGCCGAGATCGGCGGCCTTGTCCGTCTTCACGTCGACGATGATCGCTTCGATGAGCACCTGCGCGCGGCGGATGTCCAGTTTGTCGACGATCGTCATCAGCGACCGCATCAGCTTGGGCGGCGCGGTGATGACGAGGGCGTTGGTCTGCTTGTCCGCCCAGATCGTCACCGCACGTTCACCGCCGGCGGGGGCGGCTGCGCCGGCCGCGCCGGTGGGCGCGGCGGCGGCCGTGGCACCGGAGCTCTGTTCCTTGAGCTTCGGCGCGATCTTCTCGGCGTCGGCATAACGCAGGTAGCGCACCTGGGTCTCGCCACCGTTTTCAAGCGGCGTGTCGAGGTGGGCCACCAGCGCCGTGATGCGCATGCGGGCGGCCCTTTCGCCGCTGACCAGGATGCTGTTCGACCGCTCGTCGGCGACGACCTTGGTCTGCACGCCGCCGGTCTCGGCCGCGGCCTGGCCGGCGGTCAGAGCCGTGATGGTCCGGACGACTTCCGAAGCCGTCGAGTTCTGCAGGGGAATGATCTCGATGTTCGCGTCGCCGGCCTGGTCCACGCGCGCGACGATCTTCAGGATCCGGGAAACATTGTTCGCGCGGTCCGAAATGATGATGGTGTTCGTGCCCGGCAGGGACACCAGCTGGCCGTACTGGGCGACCAGTGGACGCAGGACCTGCACCATCTGCGCGGCATTCGTGTTACGCGTCTGGATGACCTGCGTGACCATCTCGTCGGAAGAGTTGCTGACGTGCTCGGGCAGATCGTTCGCCGGCATCGTGCGCACGTTCGCGTCCGGCACGATCTTGACGAGGTTGCCCGCCGGCACCGCGACGAAGCCATGGACCTGCAGGATCGACAGGAAAGCCTGGTAGAACTCCGCTGGCGTCATGGGCGAAGCCGAGACGAGGTTCACCTGTGCCCGGACACGCGGGTCGATGATGAAGTTGCGGCCGGTGGCGGCACTGACCGCCTCGGCCACCTGGGTGATGTCGGCGTCCTTGAAATTCGTCGTGATCCGCTGGTTGCCGGCAAGCGGCGCCGCGGCGGCACCGGCGGCGACGGGCGGTGACGCCGTCTGCGCCACGGCCGTCGCGCCCGTGGCAAGGGCGAGGGCCATCGCACTGGCTGCGGCGACGGCTCGGTGGACGGTCCGATTCAATACCGGGTTCATGATGGCCTGTAAGGTGCCGGATTTCTGGCTGGCACGGAGTGGAGCAAGAAACATGCCGCCCTAGGGTGACGGAACGGTGGCGCGCTCGGCTTCGCTGAGCGCCTGGTTGACGTTCACGACGACGTCATGCGGTTTGTTGTCGCGCAGCACGGTTACCCGTGCATTGGGCGAGGTGGCAAGGGTGTTGAACACGTTCGTGCCCACGCCGGGGTCGTCCAGCGCCGTACCGTTGATCGCGGTGACGAGGTCGCCGGCCTGCAGGCCGAGCTTTGCGAAGGCTTCGCGGTTGCCGCCCGGGAAGACACGGAACCCCTGCTGCTTTCCATCCGGACCCACGACGACCTGGGGTCGCAGGATCTGCGACAGGCCGGTGGGGCCCAGCTGCACCAGTTGCTGGGCACGTTCGGCCACGTTGGCCATCGGTGGCACCGGCAGCGGTGACGCAGGCGGCCGGACGCCCGGGCCGGAGCCGGGCGAAGACTGGCGGGGGAGCAGGAGGGACTCGATCATGCCCCCGCGGTCGATCAGTACGCGGTCGGGCTTGACGGCGTGGAGCTTCACGCCGCCGGGCATGATGTCCTTAACGAGGTAGACCTTGGCGGCATCGGACGTGGGACCGAGGATGGCCACGCCCAGCGCGGGGTCGGTGGCCGCCAAGACCCCGACCAGGACCAGGGGGACGTTCGACACCGGCACGGGACCCTGACTGCCTGCAGCGGACGTGCCCCCGCCGAAGAGGTTGGCGCCGACCAGCGCGGCGATGTCCGTGGAAGGCGGCAGCGCGGGGGCGCTGACTGCCGCAGCCCCCGTCGATTTTAGCCGCTTCGATCCGGTCAGGTCCGTCACCAGGGCGGCGCCACGGATGCCCAGCAGCACGACCAGCGCCGCCGACACGATGTGCGGGAGGCGCGACAAGCCGGTCGAAAGGAGGGCGGGGCCGGCCCCGGATTTCTGCGTCGCACTCACAGTGAACATATTATGCTGGCAGCGTCATCAGCGCCTCAAATGGTTGCCGCCCGTGCCCCTTGTAGCGGCCGCGTCCGGCCCTTATATAACGATGATCGTGAATTCCATGTGTCCTGATGTGAAAACCGTGAAGGCGGCCGATATTCCGGCGCCCCCGCCGGGCGCCGAGCCCGACCACGGCCTGCTGGTGGAGGAAGCCCGCCCGCAGGTCCGCAAGCCCCCCCTGTACAGCGTCGTGCTTCTCAATGACGACTACACGCCGATGGAATTCGTCGTCGACGTACTCGAGCGCTTCTTCCGCATGGACCGCTCCGCGGCCACACGGGTGATGCTGGAGGTACATACCCAGGGCAAGGGCATTTGTGGCGTCTTTACCTACGAAATCGCGGAAACCAAGGTGGCCCAGGTCACCAGTTACGCCCGCGATCACCAGCACCCCCTGATGTGCGCGCTCGAAGAGGCCTGAAGGCCAACGGAGCCCCGACATGCTGTCCAGCGAACTTGAGTACTGCCTGAACCAGGCCTTCAACCAGGCACGGGAGGCCAGGCACGAATTCCTCACCGTCGAGCACCTGCTGCTGGCGATCTACGACGCGCCGCGGGTGCGCGAGGCTTTCCAGGCCTGCGACGTGGACCTCGATGCGCTGCGCGCCGACCTGCGCAAGCATGTCGACGACACGACGCCGGTGGTGCCGGCAGGCGACGACCGGGAGGTGCAGCCGACGCTGGGGTTCCAGCGGGTCCTGCAGCGGGCCGTATTCCACGTGCAGTCCAGCGGCAAGAAGGAAGTCGGCGTCCTGAACGTCCTGGTCGCCGTGTTCAGCGAAAAGCAGAGTCACGCGGTGTTCCTGCTGCAGCGTCACGGCGTGACACGGCTGGACATCATCAATTTCATCTCCCACGGGATGCCCAAGGGGGCCGACGAGAAAGCGCCGAAGGAAGAACCCCCGGCCGATGGCGAGCGCGAGTCCGAGGGCGGCAGTGCGCTGGAGAAATACACGCAGAACCTCAACCAGGCCGCGACCGAGGGCCGTATCGATCCGCTGATCGGACGGCGCCTCGAAGTCGAGCGCACGATCGAGATCCTGTGCCGTCGCCGCAAGAACAATCCGCTGTATGTCGGCGAGGCC
>JBEEKA010000035.1:0-8085 GCA_041168985.1 Pseudomonadota bacterium
TTCTCCGACCTCTCCACAAGTTCGGCGGCCGGCTCGAGCATACAGACCGTTTATGCAGTCAAGGACACCGGAGCCGATCTGGGCGTCCTCCACGACACGCCGGCCAATCTCGTTGCTCAGACCCTAAATTCCACCGTCACGCCCCGGACGATCGCAAATCCGCTGAGCGTGAACTGGGCAGCACAGAACGGGTGGTACGTGGACCTGCCGACTGGCGAACGCGTCAACGTCGATCCGCGGCTGCAGCTGGGATCGCTTGTACTCGTGGCAAACGCGCCCAAGGATGATTACTGCTCGGTTGGTGGATCCAGCTACCTGTACACGTTCGATTACGCATCCGGCGGAGCGGTACTGGGACAAACCGGCAAGTTCGTGGGGTGGCCCGTTGGCAATTCGCTGGCAACCGGCCTGACCTTGATCCAGCTGTCCACGAAGAACCTGACCGCCATCATCAACCTGGCCGACGCCAGCATCTCCTCGCTCCAGCCACCCAGCCTGGCCGGCGGCGGCGGTGTACTGCGGCGGGTCGGCTGGCGGGAAATCCGCTGAAGCGGCCGGGCGCCGCATGCAGGGGAAACAGACCCCGAAACCAGTGCAACAAAAAAGGCCCCGGACATCGCTGTCCGGGGCCTTTGTGTTCGTGGTGGAGCTAGTCGGGATCGAACCGACGACCTCGTCATTGCGAACGACGCGCTCTCCCAGCTGAGCTATAGCCCCACGAGGGAGGCGTATTCTAGCAACGTCTTCGGCAAGGGCAAGCGGATCGATGAATATATTCGACCGCCTGCCCCCGCCCGCCGACGTCAGCCGTGAGGCCCCTTCGCCGCGGCCTTTCCGGCGGGCTCCGCCGCAGGCTTCGCGGCCTCGGCCTTCTTCGCCTCGTGGGCCCTCGACACCACCCAGGCCCGCACGGCCTCGGCATCTTCCGGCTTGATGGCCTTGGCGAAGGACACCATGCCGTTCTGCGTCAACGCCCCATCGATGACGACCGCCTTGAAGGCATCGGCGCTCTGGATCGCGCCGGCATGGCGCAGGTCCGGGAACATCGCGCCGCTCTGGCCATCACGTCCATGGCAGGTACTGCAGAAGCGACCGTAGGTCGCCTCGCCCTTCGCGACCTGCTCGGGCGTGCCAAACGCGGCCGGCGGATTCAGCACGGGGTCCGGGAACGGCGTGACGTCCGGCAACTTCGCCGTACCACCGAGCTTGTAGACCAGGACGCGCGAATAATTCGGCGCGTAATAGCTGCCCGTCTGGCGCCAGCCCGCGACAACGGCGACGTACTGCTCGCCGTCCACCTCGTAGGTGACCGGTCCGGCAAGAGCCCCGGTCTGCGTGTCGGTCGACCACAGCTTCTCGCCCGTCTCCGCCTTGTACGCCGCGAACTCGTTGTTCGTGTTGCCGGCGAACACGAGGCCGCCATCCGTCGCCAGCGCGCCGCCCGAGCGACCGCCCAGGCCCGCAACCGGCGCACGCCAGATTTCCTTCCTCCTGACCGGATCCCAGGCCTGCAGGTAACCGTCGTTGAACTTCAGCGCGTCCTTGCGCTTGTTCATCTCCACGTTGCCGGCGAAGCTGATCGACAGCTTCTGGCCCATCGGATTGTCATCCTCGCGCGTCGCCACGAAGGCGTAGCTGTTGTGTATCGTCGGGATGTACATGAAGCCCGTCTTCGGGCTGAAGGCCATCGGCGGCCAGAGGTGCGCTCCGCCGTAGAAGGGGCTGACGAAAGCGCCCTTGCCGGTCTTGCTGTACTCGGCCTGGGGATTGACGAGCGGGCGTCCCGTCTTCATGTCGACGCCCTTGGCCCAGTTCAGGTCGGCCACATAGGCATCGGCCGACAGCAGTTCTCCGCTCTTGGCGTCCAGCACGTAGAAGAAGCCGTTCTTCGGCGCCTGCATCACCACGTGGCGCTTCTGGCCATTGATCTCCAGATCCGCCGTCGTGATCTGGGCGACGTTGTCGTAGTCCCAGCTTTCATGCGGCGTCGTCTGGTAATGCCAGGCGTACTCACCCGTCTCGAGATTCAGCGCGACGATCGAAGACAGGAAGAGGTTGTCACCGCCACCGGGCGAGCGGTACTCAGCCGGCCATGGCGCACCGTTGCCCGTTGCGACGTAGACCAGTCCCGTCTGCGGATCGTAGGTAATGCCGTCCCAGGGGGCACCGCCACCACCGGACTTCCACCATTCCCCCTTCCAGGTCTTGGCGGCCATCTCCATTTGCTTGTTCTCGAAACCATCGGCCGGGTTGCCCGGGACGATGAACCAGCGCCAGTCCATCTTGCCGGTCTCGGCGTCATAGGCGGAGATATAGCCACGCTGCGCGAACTCGGAACCGCCCTGCCCGATGAGCACCTTGCCCTTGGCGATGCGCGGCGCACCGGTGATCGAATATGGCTGGCCCGCCGGAATCGTCAGGACATCCCACACGACCTTTCCGGTCGCAGCCTCAAGTGCGATGAGCCGGCCGTCGATGGTGCCGACATAGACCTTGCCGTTCCACACGGCGACGCCGCGGTTCACGACGTCGCAGCAGGCGTTCACCGCCCATTCGCCGGGCACCTTCGGGTCGTACTTCCACACCGCCGCACCCGTCTTCGCGTCGAAGGCATACACCTTGCTCCACGCGGTCGTCACGTACATCTTCCCGTCGACCACGACCGGCGTGGATTCCTGTCCGCGACGCGTATCGAAATCGGCGAACCAGGCCAGGCCCAGCTGCTTGACGCTGTCGGGGTTGACCTTCGCGAGCGGACTGAAGCGCTGTTCGCCGTAATCACGTCCGTGCGACATCCACTGCCCGGCGTTGGCCGGCTCACTGGCCGCGAGCAGACGAGCGTCATCGACCTTGCCGGCCGTGGCCGAATCCGACCTGGACGCCTTGTCGCCGGACGGCGCGCAGGCAGCGAGAGCGGCCGCGGCACAGGCCAGCGGAAGCAGGAATTTGCGCATCAGTATCCCCCCAATGTAGATCCGCCTATTCTGCGGTCGGAACAGGGCAAACGGCAAACCGCCGGGGTACCATCCGCCCCATGTATTACGAACCCGGCAAGACAGCGCACGGACTGCCCTTCGATCCGTTCAAATCCTGCGTGGTACCCCGACCCATCGGCTGGATATCGACGACCAGCCCCGGTGGCGTGGACAACCTGGCCCCCTACAGCCAGTTCCAGAACCTGGGTTTCAACCCGCCCATGGTCATGTTCAGCGCGAACCAGGACCATCGCGGGCAGCGCAAGCATTCGGTGGTGAATGCGGAATCGACCGGGGAATTCGTCTGGAACATGGCCACCTGGGCGCAGCGCGACGCGGTCAACAAGTCATCCGAGGACGTGCCCTTCGACGAATTCACGCATGCCGGCCTCGACAAGCTGCCTTCGCGACTCGTGCGGCCTCCGCGAGTCGCCGGTTCGCCGATCCAGTTCGAATGCGCCTACGTGCAGACCGTGCGCCTGCCTGGCAACGGCCCGATGGGAACCATCGACGTCGTGTTCGGCCGCGTTCTCGCCGTGCATATCGATGATGCGGCAATCGGCGCCGACGGAAAGATCGACATCGTGAAGCTCCGGCCGCTGGCCCGGATGGGCTATTACGACTACACCTGCGTGACCGAAGTCTTCCCGATGAAGCCCCACGGCAGCGCAGCCAGGAAGGCCGGACTCGAAGGCTCGCCGGAGAAGGTCGCGGCAGCGCTGGACCAGCCGGGACAGGATCGGGACTGATGGATGCCTGGCGGGCCGCGAAGGCCCAGCTGATACGGCAGCCCGCCTGGGGCGTCGTCGGCATCCTGCTGCTGTCGGGACTGCTGTTCTGGTCGCGCATGGTGGTCCAGGAGCCGGCGCCCCAGCCACCCGAACCTGTCCACTGCGACCGGGACTGCCTCGAGCAGCAGCTCGGCGCCCTCATGACCGCGCTGGTCGCACACGATCCTTCCGCACTGCCCTTGTCCGGCGATTTCCAGTATGTGGAAAACAACCAGCACCTGACGCCCGGTGACGGCGGATGGCGGACCCTGCAGGGGTTCGGCACGTACCGACAGTACTTCGCGGACCCCGAGCGGGGTACCGCAGCCGTCCTCACCACGGCCCGCGAAAACAACGAGGACGCGCTGGCCACCCTGCGGATCCGCGTCGCGGAAGGCCGGCTTGCCGAGGCGGAGGTCGTGATCATCCATGATGCGGAGGCTGCGTCACGGTTCACGCTCCGCGGCAAGCCTGCGCCAGACTGGACCGAGACCGTTCCCGAAACGGAACGACTCACCCGCGAAGACCTGCTGGAGATCGCCAATCGGTATTACGGCGCCCTGGAGACCAACGATGGCCGTGGCGATTACTCGTTCTTCGACGAAGACTGCGAACGCTTCGAGCAGGGCCGGTCCGCCACCCACACCGGCGCACGCGAATACCTTGCAGGGGTCGATCCCGCATTCGTCACGATGGGGTGCAGGGCGCAATTCGAAACCGGCCTGTTCGGCTTCGTGACCCGCATCCGCGACCGGCGCTTCGAAGTGATCGACATCGAACGCGGCGCGGTCTTCTCGAGCGCGATGCTGGACCTGAACGACAAGTACGCCGGCATTCCGCTGACCGATGGCGGAACCTTTTCACTGCCGGCCTGGTTTTCGCCCGCGCGGACGCTGATGTCGACCGACGCCTTCCGCATTCGCGACAACCGCATCCAGCGCGTCGAAACGCTGGCACGCGAGTTCCCGTATGCAACGCCGACGGGCCTGCGACCCAGCTTCAATCCTTCGCGCGAAGTGCCGTATGGCAAGCCGGCCGATGCCACCCGCCCATGCGACGAAGCCTGCCTCGTGTCGCTGGCGGAGCAGCTGCTGCGTGCCATGGCGGCCCACGAACCGCAGAAGGCGCCCCTCGCCGACACCGCAAGCTACATCGAGAATGGCCAGTCGCTGGAGTTTTACGACGGACTCTGGGGGACGCTCACCGAAGTCGCCGCGCCGCGCCTGCGCATCGTGGAAACCAGCCAGCACGAAATCTTAGTGCTGGTACGGGTACGTGAACGGGACCTTGCCGGCCTGATGGCCCTGCGGCTTCATTCAACGGGCGATCGGATCGGGGCGATTGAAACGACCGTCGTCCGCGAGGAAAAGGCCGGCGCGGAAACCCTGTTCCGTTCGCGAGGCGCCGTAGATCCGGCGCCGGCCCGGGCAGCGCGGTTCGACCCGGCCTTCGACGAAATCCTTGCCGCCCCACGCCGCGCCGACATCGAAGAACTCGTCTCGCTGGTCGACCGGTACTTCGACGCCATCGAACTCGGTCACGGCAACAACGTCCGGTTCACGCCGGACTGCCGCCGCAGGGAGAACGGGCTGGTGGTGACAGACAACCCGGAGGCCGGATTCGCGCCCTATGCGCTGGGCTGCGCTGCGCAGCTGGAAGGTGGCTATCGTGCTTTCATCCGGCGCGTGCGCGACCGCCATGTCCTGTCGATCGATACGTCGCGGGGACTCGTTTTGGCCTCCGCGTTCTACGACATGCCCGGCACGGTGAGGACCGTGGGCCAGCAGTTCGGAAGTCCTTTCCGCCTTCCCTCCCGACTGGGCCGCCCCCAGTCACGCGCCACCTGGCAGTTGTTCCGCATCGAAGACGGGGCCATACGACGGATCGATACGCTGGAACGCGTCGTGCCATATGGGACGCGTCCCCGGGAGAACGACTGAGGTTCAGTCCCTTTCGCCGAGACCGAGGCGTGCCGCGGCCCTCAGCAACTGCACGGGCGTTTCGGCGCCGAGCTTCTGGCGGATGAGCGTCTGCTGGTTGGCGACGGTCTTCGGGGTGATGCCCAGCTGGTCCGCGATGTCGCGGACCGAAGCCCCCCTGACCAGCAGTCGCAGCACCTCGAATTCCCTCGGCGACAGCGCATCCGGTCCGACGTCGTCGGCAACCCTGTTCTCGCGCTCGAGGGTCCGCTCGATCGCGGGATCCACATACCTTTCGCCTGCCGCGACCCGGCGGACAGCTTCGACCAGCGCGTCCGGAGCGCCGGACTTCGACAGGTAACCCTGCGCCCCCGCGGCCAGGGCGCGGCGGACGTACACGGCATCCTCGTGCATGCTGAACATGAGGATCCGTGCATCGGGCGACGTGCCGAGTATCCGTCGCGCCACCTCGATGCCGCTGCTTCCCCGCAGGGACACGTCCAGCACGGTGACACCGGGCGCCAGCCGGACGTGGAGCTCTAGGGCCTCCGCGGCATCGGCCGTCTCGCCGGTCACGGTGATATCCCCGGATCTCTCCAGCAGGCGGCGATACCCCTCGCGGACCACAGCATGGTCATCGACGAGCAGGACGGTTATGGCAGGTGCGATCATCAATCCCGGCATCCGGTGAGGGTATCGGCACTGTAAAGCTTTCCGGCTTCCCGGGAAGAACTCCCTAGTCTGTCGAGGCATTAGTCCGGATCATCCCGACTCCTGATCGTCAGATCGAGTAGCCCGGGAGCGACCGTTGCGTCCGAATTCGTCTTTAATGGCCCTGGTGCTCGCCGGCTGCGGGCTTGCCCTGTCGTTGACCACTGTCGCCGACGACGCGCCGCAGGACCTGCCTTCGGTCGTCATCGTGGGCAGGACGCTGCTGGATGAAGCGGGCGCAGCGCCGACGGAACCACCGTCCAATGCCCGGATCGTCTCGGGGGGAACGATGTCGGAACAGGGCGCCACCAATCTCGCGGATGGACTGAACGCGACACTGGGGTCGGTCAGCGTCAGCAACGGCACCGGCAATCCCTATCAGAACGACGTGAACTACCGCGGGTTCCAGGCGACCTCGCTGCTGGGTGCACCCGTGAGCATCTCCGTCTACTTCGATGGCATGCGGATGAATGACCCCTTCGGTTCCAACGTGAACTGGGAACTCATCCCGATGAATGCCATCGAGCGCGTTGAAGTCATGCCCGGGTCGAACCCGATATTCGGCCTGAACACGCTGGGTGGCGCCCTCGTCATCACGACGCGGAACGGCCTCTCATCCCCCGGCATCGCGCTGGGCACGACCGCCGGCTCCTTCCGGCAGCGATCCGGTGACATCGAAGCCGGTTGGGCCGACCCGGGCCGCGGCACGGACTACTTCCTGTCGGCGCGTCTGGACTCCCAGGACGGGTACCGCCGCCACTCCGGCTCCCGTGTGGACCAGTTCTACGGCAAGGCGCGCTGGCATGACCGGGAACAAAGATCGCAGCTCGAACTGTCGGCCGGGCATGCCGAAACCCGTGTGAACGGGACCCAGACGCTGCCGCTCGACATGTGGGCTGATCCGAGTGCGGCCTACACCCTGCCCGACTGGATGGCGAAGCGCGCGCAGTTCGCGAGCCTGCGGGGCAGCCACCGGTTCAGCGATGTCGACGCCCTGGTTGCCAGCCTGTATTACCGCTCCGTCGGCACGGCGAACGAGAACAGCAATGCGGAACTGGACGACAGCTGCTTCGACGATGAGGGCAGTCTCGCGAGCTTGCCGACACTCGGGACACTGGCCTGCGCGGACAAGGCCCCGATGGGAACGGCAGTGAATGCGGTGACGGGCGCCGAAGCCCTGGCGCTCGGTTATGGACACTGGACCCGTTGGATCAATACGGGCGTCGTCGCGTCTTCGACGCGCGAACGGACCCTGAACGCGACCTTGCAGTGGACGCATACGGGCGATGTTGCCGGTCACCGGCACCGGTTCACCCTGGGTGCGCAGCTTGGACGCTCCCACATCCGCTTCGGCCAGGCTTCACGCCTCGCCCGACTTCAGGACCATGCCACGGTCGTCGCGCCAAACCTGGCCTATGGCTTCACGGCCAATGGCGCGCCGCCCTCCGCGGACAATCGCCCGGTCTTCACCGGCAGCAACCTGGTATCGAGCGTGGATCTGGCCGCATCGACGCGCGACGTCGCCGTCTATGCCATCGACACGTTCCCCGTGACGGATCGGCTGGGGCTGACGCTGTCGGGCAGCCTGAACCAGACTTCCCTTGCACAGTCTGGACTCAATGCCCAGTTCCTGAATCCGAACGGTGACTTTGCGTGGACCGACGACGTGAAGGGCATCTCGTATTACAACCCCGACTACGTACCGGCATT
>JBEEKA010000036.1:0-6028 GCA_041168985.1 Pseudomonadota bacterium
GTTTCGTCCTGTCGAACGGCCACGCGTCGATGCTCTTGTATTCGGTGCTGCACCTGTCGGGATACCCGCTGACGATCGACGACATCAAGGCCTTCCGGCAGCTTGGTTCGCATACGGCCGGCCACCCCGAGCGCGACCTGCACCTCGGCATCGAAACGACGACCGGGCCGCTTGGCCAGGGCATCGCCAACGCCGTCGGCATGGCGCTCGCCGAGAAACTGCTTGCCGCGCAATACAATCGCCCGGGCTTCGAGGTGGTCGACCACCGGACCTGGGCGTTCCTCGGCGATGGCTGCCTGATGGAAGGCGTGTCGCACGAGGCCTGCTCGCTGGCCGGTACGCTAAGGCTGGGAAAGCTGGTCGCGTTCTTCGACGACAATGGCATCTCCATCGACGGCGACGTGAAGGGCTGGTGCGCGGACGATGTGCCGGCGCGTTTCGAGTCCTATGGCTGGAACGTCATCCGCAATGTCGATGGCCACGACGCAGACGCCATCTCCGCGGCGATCGCGAAGGCGACTGCGCAGTCGGACCGGCCGACGCTGATCTGCTGCCGCACGGTGATCGGCAAGGGTTCGCCGAACAAGGCGGGCAGTTCCAAGACGCACGGCGAGCCGCTGGGCGCCGCCGAGATCGAGGCGACCCGCCAGCACATCGGCTGGCCGCACGCGCCCTTCGAGATCCCTGCGGATATCCGCAGGGAATGGGACCGGAGCGCCGCGGGCCAGGTCGCCGAGTCGGAGTGGAACGCGCTGTTCGGCCGTTATGCCGCCGCGCATGCTGATCTCGCCGCCGAATTCTCGCGCCGCATGCGGGGCGAGCTGCCGGCCGACTGGGCATCGGTCCGCGAAGCCGCGATCCGCGAAGGTGTCGCCGTGCAGGGCGGGCAGGCCACGCGCCAGTCTTCGCAGGTGGTGCTGAACGCGATCGGCCCGTCGCTGGCGGAACTCGTGGGCGGTTCCGCCGACCTCACGGGTTCGAACAACACCTTCCGCAAGGATTCGAAGGCCGTGACGCCTGCCGATCCGGCGGGCAACTACGTGAATTACGGCGTCCGCGAATTCGGCATGACGGCGATCATGAATGGCCTGGCGCTGCATGGCGGGTTCCGTCCCTATGCCGGCACCTTCCTCGTGTTCTCGGACTATGCCCGCAACGCCGTGCGCCTTGCCGCGCTGATGAAACAGGGCATCGGCCTCGTGTACACGCACGATTCGATCGGCCTCGGCGAAGACGGTCCGACCCATCAGCCGGTCGAGCACGCGGCGTCGCTGCGCCTCATGCCGAATGTCGATGTCTGGCGCCCCTGCGATTGCGCCGAAACCGCAGCCGCCTGGGTATCGACCGTCGAGCGGGCCGACGGCCCGTCCGCGCTGGTGCTCACGCGCCAGGCCCTGCCGCAGCAGCCCCGTTCGGCCGAACAGCAGGCGGCGATGCTCCGCGGTGGCTACACGCTGCTGGACGCGGCCGGCACGCCGGAAGCGATCATCATCGCGACGGGTTCCGAGGTCGCGCTGGCCGTTGAAGTGGCCCAGGCGCTGAACGGACAGGGCCGCCGCATCCGGGTCGTGTCCATGCCCTGCGTCGAGGCCTTCGAGCGCCAGTCGGCCGCCTATCGCGATGCCGTGTTGCCGCCGGCCGTCACGCGCCGTGTCGCCATCGAGGCCGGTTCAACCGGACTGTGGTGGAAGTACGTCGGTTCGAACGGCAAGGTGCTGGGTATCGACCAGTTCGGTGCCTCGGGCAAGGCCGCCGATCTCTTCAAGCATTTCGGACTTACGGCCGAAAAACTGCAGCAGTCGGTCGTAGAATCGCTGAACTCCTGAAATTCCGTTTTTCCAGACTATCCAAAATCGAGGACATCGAACCATGGCGATCAAGGTTGGCATCAACGGCTACGGCCGCATCGGCCGCAACATCCTGCGCGCGCTCTACGAGTCGGGCCGTACTAACGACATCCAGATCGTCGCGATCAACGACCTGGGCGACGCCAAGACGAATGCCCACCTGACGCAGTACGACACCGCCCATGGCAAGTTCAAGGGCACCGTGTCGGTCGATGGCGACTCGATGGTCGTCAATGGCGACCGCATCAAGGTGCTCGCGCAGCGCGACCCGTCGAAGCTCCCTTGGGGCGAACTGGGCGTCGAAATCGTGTTCGAGTGCACCGGCTTCTTCACGAGCAAGGCCAAGGCTTCGGCGCATCTCGCCGGTGGCGCCAAGAAAGTCCTCATTTCGGCGCCGGGCGGCAACGACGTCGATGCCACCGTCGTCTACGGCGTGAACGATGACGTGCTGACGTCGGCGTTCACCGTCGTTTCCAATGCCTCCTGCACGACGAACTGCCTCGCGCCGATCGCCAAGGTGCTGAACGACAGCATCGGGCTGAAGCACGGCCTGATGACCACGATCCATGCCTACACCAACGACCAGGTGCTGACGGACGTCTACCACGAGGACCTGCGCCGCGCGCGTTCGGCCACGATGTCGATGATCCCCACCAAGACGGGCGCCGCCGCGGCCGTCGGTCTGGTGCTGCCGCAGCTGAAGGGCAAGCTCGACGGCTTCGCCGTCCGCGTGCCGACGATCAACGTGTCGATGGTCGACCTGACCTTCACGGCCAACCGCGAAACGTCGATCGACGAGATCAACCAGCTGCTGAAGGCGGCGGCGGGCGGCGCCCTCAAGGGCGTGCTGGCCTACAGCGACGGTCCGCTGGTTTCGGTCGACTTCAACCACGATCCGGCGTCTTCGACCTATGACGCGACGCTGACGAAGGTCATCGACGGGACTATCGTCAAGGTTTGCGCCTGGTACGACAACGAGTGGGGCTTCTCGAACCGCATGCTCGACACCGCGCTCGCCTGGTCCAAGGCCAAGTAAGCGCCGGAGCCTCGACATGAACGTCCTCGAGATGGCGAAGCTCGACCTCGCCGGCAAGCGCGTGATGATCCGCGAGGATCTGAACGTGCCGATCAAGAACGGCGAAGTCGCGAGCGACGCGCGCATCCGTGCGGCCCTGCCCACCATCCGGCTGGCGCTGGACAAGGGCGCGCGCGTGATCCTGTTGTCGCACCTGGGCCGTCCCGAGGAGGGCAAGTACGATCCCGAACTGTCGCTTGCCCCGGTCGCGGCGCGCCTGTCGGCGTTGCTCGGTCGCAGCGTGCCGCTCGCGAAGGATTGGCTTGACGGCGTCTCCGTCGAGCCGGGTCAGGTCGTGCTCTGCGAAAACGTCCGCTTCAACAAGGGCGAGAAGAAGGACAACGAAGAGCTGGCTCGCAAAATGGCCGCGCTGTGCGATGTCTTCGTGATGGATGCCTTCGGCACGGCACACCGCGCCGAAGCCAGCACGCACGGCGTCGCGCGGTTCGCCGCCGTGGCCTGCGCGGGTCCCCTGCTCGTCGGGGAGCTCGAGGCGCTCGATCGGGCGCTGGCGAAGCCGGCGCGTCCGCTGGTCGCGATCGTCGCGGGCTCGAAGGTCAGCACCAAGCTGACGATCCTCGAGGCCTTGCTCGCGAAGGTCGACCGCCTGATCGTCGGTGGAGGTATCGCCAATACCTTCCTTGCCGCGACCGGCGCCAAGGTCGGCAAGTCGCTCTGCGAGATGGACATGCTCGACACCTGCCGGCGCCTCATGGCGCAGGCCCAGTCGCGCGGTGCCGAGATCCCCCTGCCGACGGATGTCGTCACGGCCAAGGAATTTGCCGCGACGGCGCATGCGGACGTGCGCGGCATCGCCGAGGTCGCCGACGATGACATGATCCTGGATGTCGGCCCGGATACGGCCGAGCGCTTCGCGCAGATCATCGGCGCGGCCGGCACGGTGCTGTGGAACGGACCGGTGGGCGTGTTCGAGTTCGACCAGTTCGGCGAAGGTACGCGCTCGGTTGCCAACGGCATCGCCAGCAGCAAGGCCTTCTCGCTGGCGGGCGGCGGCGATACGCTGGCTGCCATTGAAAAGTACGGCGTATCGGACGGGATCTCCTACATCTCGACCGGTGGCGGCGCCTTCCTCGAGTTCGTCGAGGGCAAGAAACTCCCGGCTGTCGCGGTCCTCGAGGACCGCGCCGCAGGATAGGAAGCCACCACGGCGTCGCGAACCTCGCGGCGCCGTTTTTCCATACAAGCTGAGGCAAACATGATCAGGCGCACGAAGATCGTCGCAACGCTGGGTCCGGCAACCGATGACACCGCTGTCTTGAAGGACATGGTCGCCGCGGGCCTGGACATCGCACGCATCAACTTCTCGCATGGCACGCGCGAGGACGTGCGCCGCCGCTGCACGCAGGTCCGCGAGGCGGCGCAGGCCGCAGGGCGCCCGGTCGGCATCCTCGCCGACCTTGCCGGACCGAAGATCCGCATCGAAAGCTTCGTCGACAAGAAGGTGAACCTGGTCGAAGGCCAGTCCTTCGCGCTCGATGTCAGCCTCGATCCGACCGGCGGAAACGACAAGGAAGTCGGCTGCGCCTACAAGGACCTGCCGCGCGACGTGCGTCCCGGCGATACGCTGCTGCTGGCGGACGGGTTCATCATCCTCGAGGTCACCGAAGTGACCGGTCCGCGCATCGATTGCGTAGTGCGCGTGGGCGGCGAGCTGTCGAATCGCAAGGGCGTCAACCGCCAGGGTGGCGGCCTGTCCGCGCCGGCGCTCACCGAGAAGGACCTCGAGGACATCAAGCTTGCGTCCGAAATCGGCGTCGATTACGTCGCGGTGTCCTTCGCGCGTGATGCGGCCGATATCCGGCGCGCGCAGGCCGAGTTGCGCAAGTGGCGCTGCAATGCCCACGTCGTGGCCAAGATCGAGCGCCACGAGGCGATCGAGAACCTGTCCTCGATCCTGTCCGTCACGGATGCGGTGATGGTCGCCCGAGGCGACCTGGGCGTCGAAATGGGCTATGCCGAGCTGACCGGCATGCAGAAGACCATCATCCAGCAGGCCTTGCTGGCGAATCGCGTGGTCATCACGGCCACGCAGATGATGGAATCGATGATCCAGAGCCCGGTGCCGACGCGCGCCGAAGTGAGCGACGTGGCGAACGCCGTCCTCGACGGCACCGACGCGGTGATGCTCTCGGCGGAGACCGCAGCGGGCAAGTATCCGGTCAAGGCCGTGCAGGCCATGGCGCACGTGATCGTGGGCGCCGAGAAATACCAGCTTGGCAACCCGGGCGCCGCGCGCACGGAAGGCGAGTTCTCGCATACCGAGGAGGCCATCGCCAAGGCGGTCATGTACACGGCGAACCACCTGCACGTGCGGGCCATCGTCGCGCTGACGGAATCGGGCCTGACGCCGCTTTGGATGTCGCGTATCCGCACGGACATCCCGATCTATGCCTTTACGCGCCAGGAGCGGACGCAGGGGCGCGTGATGTTGTATCGCGGCGTGGAGCCTGTGCTGTTCGACGTGACGCACACCAGCCCGTCGCAGATGTACCAGGCCATATTCAACCGGCTGCTCGAAAACCGGCTCGTCGATGTGGGCGACCCGATCATCCTCACCAAGGGTGAACTGTCGGGCGTACAGGGCGGCACGAACTCGATGCAGATCCTGCGCGTATCACGCGGCTGATCGACAAGGGCCGTGGCGCCGGATGGCACCACGGCCCGGTACCGCAGGACGCGTCTCAGCCCTTCTTTGCGGCGGGCGCGTTCTTGAATCCCTCGATGTCGGCGAGGACGGCCTTCGAATGGCCTTCCGGCTTCACCTTTTCGTAGTGACGGGCGATCCGGCCGTTCGGATCGATCAGGAACGTATCGCGGCGTGCGATTTCCATCGTGCCGAACGTCGTCAGCACGCCGTACTGCTTGGCCATCGCCTTGGTCGGGTCCGCGAGCAACGAGAAGGGCAGGCCATGCTTCTCGGAAAAGGCCTTGTGCGATTCGACGTCGTCGACGCTGACGCCCAGCACCACGGCGCCAGCCTTGCGGAACGCAAACACGTCATCCCGGAACTCGCAGGCTTCGGTCGTGCAGCCCGGCGTCTGGTCCTTCGGATAGAAGTACAGCACGACCCACTTGCCCTTCTGCT
>JBEEKA010000037.1:0-6462 GCA_041168985.1 Pseudomonadota bacterium
AGGCGGCCCGGCGTCGCGACGAGAATGTCGCAGCCTTCGCGCAGCTTGTCGATCTGCGGGCGTTCCGAAACGCCACCGAAGATCACCTGCGTGCGCAGGTTGGAGTGCTTGCCATAGAAACGCGCGTTCTCAGCCACCTGGGCGGCCAGTTCGCGAGTCGGCGTCAGGATGAGCGCGCGAGGCTCACGGCCGTCACGGCTGCCAAGCAACTGCAGGACGGGCAGCACGAAGCCGGCCGTCTTGCCGGTGCCGGTCTGCGCCCCGGCGAGCACGTCGCGCCCTGCGAGCACGACGGGGATGGCGGCCTTCTGGATCGGCGTGGGCTCGGAATAGCCCTTTTCGGTGACAGCAGCCACCAGCTCGGGCTTGAGCCCGAGATCGGAAAAATTCATCGGATACCTTGGTGTGTGGCCCGCGGAAACCCTTGGGCCAATGCATGGCCTCGTGGGAAACAGTCAGCGGCGGGCTGATGGATTTCAGGGCCGCGCTGACTGCGCGGCTCGTACGAACAGCGCGGAGTGTAGCAGGTTCCCCGTTTCAGCGCTGACCTAGAATCCCAGTGCGCTGCGGAGGATGTGGTAGATCTCGTTCTGCTCGATGGATCCGCGCACGAGCCCGGCGCGCGGTCCCCGTGCGAACAAGGCCACGTCCTCGCCGCCATGCGTCTCCGACGACAGGCCGACAAGGGATTCCTGGTGGTAGCCCTCGTCCTGCGTATCGACTGTCTCCAGGTCGACGAAACGGCCCGGCTGGACCGGGCGCGCTGCAGCTTCATCGCCACCATGTTCCGTCACGCCGAAGCCGGGACCGGTCGCGTAGAGCAGCGTCGTGTAGGAACGTCCCTTGTAGTCGCGCGTGAACTCCGTCGACCCGGGTGCCTTGACGAGGCCAAGGATCGGATTGCCCCGCTGCGGATAGCCCACCATCGCGAGGGTATGGCTGTGGTCGGCGGTGACGAGAATCAGCGTGTCCTTCGGATCCGTGAGTCTCGCGGCGGCTCGCACGGCATCCGACAAGGCAATGGTATCGGTCAGGGCTCGATAGGCATTGCCGGCGTGGTGGGCGTGATCGATGCGCCCCCCTTCCACCATCAGGTAGTAACCCTTGCGGCTTTTCGCCAGAAGCTGGATCGCCTTGGACGTCATCTCGGCGAGTGACGGCTCGCCGGCACCATCCTCCGCTCGATCGACGTCATAGCGCATGTGCGACGGCTCGAAGAGACCCAGCAGGTGATCCACCTTGGAAGGATCGATCGCGTCGAACTGCGCCTTGTTCCAGACGTATTCCGAAGCCGGCTGGGCGGCGACCCATTCCCTGACCAGGTCACGGCCATCGCGGCGCCGGCCCTTCCGCGTCGCGTACTCCGGATCCGCCGAGCTCGTGGGCAACAGGTTTTCGCGTCCACCACCCAGCACCACGTCGAGGCCGGAACCGGTCTTCTGCTGGGCGACGAGCTGCGCGGCGATATCGGGCAGCGTCGCGCCGCGCGGCAACTGGGCATCGTTCTCCCAGTCGCGGAAGGGCGTATGCGCATAGTTCGACGCCGGCGTTGCATGCGTTATGCGGGTTGTGGTCACGACACCCGTGGCTAGCCCTCGCGCCCGCGCCTGCTCCAGTATCGTCTCGAGGCGATAGGGTGCGACCTTCGACGCATCGGACTCGGTGTGCGGCACCTGAGGGCCCACCGACAGCGCCGCGTCATTGGCCTTCCAGCCCGTCACCATCGCCGTGGCTGTCGGGGCCGAGTCCGGCGTCTGCTGGTTCGCGGTGAAGGTCTTCACGAGCGCGGTTTGCGGGAACTCCTCGAACGACAGCCGGTTCTCCTCGCCCAAGCCGCCTTTCATCTGGCCTTCCAGGATGCGTGCCGCCGTGAGCGTCGTGATGCCCATCCCGTCGCCGACGAAAAGGATCACGTTCTTCGCATGCTGGCGGCGAACCCAGGGCTCCTCGGCCAGTCGCTTCGCCACCATGGCCGCACCGACCTCGAAATCCGACGCGGGCGTGACGGCCAGCGCGGCGCCACCGGTCAGCGCCGACAGGACGGCGGACAGCGACGCTACGACGGCTGCCATGTTCACGAGCGCTCCCCCGCTCAGGACGGCCTGGCCGTGCGCGTCGGCGCCGTTTCGCGCAGTCCCAGCGCGATGACCGCGGCCAGCACGGCGCATCCGGCCTGCAGGTACAACGGTGCCTCGAGGCCATAGAGGTCGGCCGCCCGGCCCGCGACCGTTGGCGCCGTCACGCCGCCGATGATTTCCCCCAGGCCCACGACGAGACCGGTCGCGGAAGCCAGGTAACGCAGCGGCAGCGTTTCCGCGGGGATCGTCGCCATCAGGATCGGCATCGCCCCGCTGGCAGACCAGCCGAGGAAAATCAGGGTACCGAGGATCCAGAGAGGCCCCTGGTAGTACAGCGCAGACAGCGGCACCAGCGCGCCAACAAGGCAGAACAGGACGATCACCGGGCGACGTCCGAAACGGTCGGACAGGCGCGGCACCACGAACGCGAATCCGGCTGCAGACAGACCCAGCACGCTCATGAGCTGGCTCATGGACGAGGGGTCGAGATGGCGCACGCCCGTGTAGAACAGGGGCAGGAATGCCCAGCCCAGCACCATCCACGCGACCATCGCGCAGCAGATCAGCACGCAGAGCCAGATATTCCGGACCGACAGCATCTGCAGGAAGCCCATGGATGCGGCCTCGCCTTCGACGGTCGGTGGCGACTGCGGCTCGCGGACGTAACGCGACAGCAGCGCCGCCATGATCAGCCCCGGCACGGCACAGACGAAGAACGCCACGCGCCAGTTCCAGTGCGTGGCCACGGCGACGACAAGCAGCGGAGCGACGAAGCTGCCGATGAAATTGCTGCCGAAATTCTGCATCACGCCCATCGCATGGCCACGGTTCCGCTCAGTGGTTTCCAGCACGACCAGCGACTGAGAAATCGGCAGGATCGGCCCTTCCGCGAAACCCATGATCAGGCGGGCCGTCAGCAGCATGGCGAAGGTCTGCGCCACGCCGCTGAGTACGGAACTGAGCGAGAAGGCCACGAATGCGACGAGCAGCAGGCCCTTCCGCTTGCCGCTTGAATCGGAGAATCGACCGACGACGTAGGCGGACAGCGCCCAGGTAAAGGACAACGCCGAGGTCAGCATGCCGATCTGCGTGTTGTTGAGCCCGAGGCCCCTCTCCGGATCGGCGATGAAAGGCGCCAGGTAACTGAACGCATTCCGGTCGAGGAAAACGAACCCGAAGCTCAGCGTCAGGAGAAGGATCAGCCGGTTCTGGTATCCGCGCGTACTGGCAGTCGTCATGGTTCTTGTTCTTCCTGTGGGGACCCCTGCCGGGACGGTAGCAAGTCCGGCACCGGAAAACGAGAATCCCCGGATGCCTCGCCGTGATCCGAACACCCCGGACCTCTTTGCCGCTGCTCCGAGGCCACGCGAACGCCTTGCTCCCGGCGCCTGGCTGCTTCCGGGCTTTGCCAGCGAAAGGGCAGACACCCTGCTGAGTGCCCTGCCGGTCATCCTGGACCAGGCGCCGTGGCGCAGGCCCCTGACCCCCGGCGGTCGCCCGTTCTCTGTGGAGATGACGAACTGCGGCGCACGGGGATGGGTCAGTGATGCAGGCGGCTACCGCTATACGGCGACCGACCCGGTCGGGGGCAGGCATTGGGCGCCCCTGCCGCCGGACTGGCGGGACCTGGCCGGCGAGGCAGCAAGGGCCGCTGGCTACCCTGAGTTCGAGCCCGACGCCTGTCTCGTGAACAGGTATGTGCCCGGCGCATCGATGGGACTGCACCAGGATCGGGACGAACCCGACCTGTCCGCGCCCATCGTCTCGGTTTCGCTGGGACTGTCCGCGGTGTTCCTGTTCGGGGGCCCCCGGCGGGCAGACCGCCCCGCGCGGATCCCTCTGGCGCACAGCGACGTCGTGGTCTGGGGCGGATCCTCGCGCCTGAATTTCCACGGCATCGCGAGGCTGAAGGACGGGCTGCATCCCGTGACAGGGTGCAGCCGTATCAACCTGACCTTCCGGAAGTCGGGCTGACCCCCGCGAGTCGGCGCCTCAGCGTGCCGGGCTGCCGATGGAATCCAGCGACAGTCGATAGCCGAGGCTGAAGAAGTAGCGCGTATTGCGCTCCGTGACGCCACGCGTCGTACGGTCTCCGAACTCTGCGCCGGCTTCGAATTCGATCTGGCCGTAGCGGCGCAGGAAGTCGAGGCGGAACGACGGCGCGTACAACCACTGCACGGTCCCGTTGTCGGTCAGCTCACGGTGGTCCGCGCGGACCCTGGAAAGCAGTCGCCACGACGCCCCCAGCGGCATGCGGTTGCTGGCGCCGAGCGAATAGGTGCTGGCACCGGCGCCCTGCTGGTAGCGAACGGCGATGGTGCTGGCATCCCCTTCGCGCAGCAGTCCGTTGACCAGCACTTCGCCAGTCAGCGATGAATCCAGCCCGTATGCCGGCATGGCGTCCACGCCTCCCGATGCCGGCATGCCACTGATGTCGACCGCATACGCGCTGAGCGTCCACTGGGCGCGCTGGCCGAAGGGATGCGAGATCGCGATGCTTGCCTGGTCCAGGGTCGTGGAGCGGTCCTTCGCCAGCTGCTCGAGTTCGGACGGCGTGAACATCGTGCGCAGTTCGTCGAAAGTCAGCACGGGCTGCCCGACGAGCGCGTTCCGGAGGCTCAGCGTCGGGCTGCGCTGGTGCCCCGCGCTCGCATTGAGCGTGAAGGAATCCGGCAGCACGAAGGTGCCCAGGACCATCGCATTGTTCACATCGGAAAAGTGCACGTCATAGTCGAACAACGCGATCAGCGTTCGCCCCGACTTGAGGTATCGCGTCTCGACGCCGACCGACTGCCGATCCGTTTCCCCGTAATACTGCTGCGCGATGGCATACAGCGATGTATCCCAGGTATGCGCGGCATTGGCGTAATCCGCCGACACGCCGACGAAACGTCGGTGGCTGTCCAGGCCTTCGCGCGAATTCTCCACGGGCAGGCCGGCAACGACGCTGAACGAAAGCTGGGGCCGCATCTGCCAATTGGCCAGCACACCGTCGAAGCTGTTGAAGAGACCTGACATGCCGCGAGACTGCCTGCCACCCTTGATGCTCCAGTTCCGTTCACGATCGCGAAGTTCGGCGTAAGCGACGGAGATGCGGCGCTGGTCACCACGGCCATCCGGCATGAAGTCATTTAGGTAACCGGCACTGATGCGGCTCGTGAAGTCATAGCGCTCGCCACGATGCCTCGCGACGAGGTCGACGCCGCTGATCAGCGCGTTCTGGCTGACGAAGTCCCGCGACTGCGCATCGGTGCGTACCTGCGAGTTGTCCCGGCGCCAGGTCTGGTCAACGCTGCCGTAGATCCGCCAGCCTTCGTCGCCCCCGCCGCCTTCACCCGTGCCCTTGCGCCCGGGCAGGCTCGCCTGGCGAACGGCCCTGAGTCGTGCCCGCACGCGCTCCGCACCTGGCCCATCCGGATACTGTCGCAGGTATTCCTCGTACTCGTTCTTCGCGTGCGCGAACTGCTTGTTGCGCTCGCGCACGAGCCCCAGGAGCTCCTGCGCATCGGCACGATTCGCGTAGTCCGGCGACAGCAGTATCTTCTCGAGCAGCGCGACGGCCTCGTCATAGCGCTTCTTGCCGTTCGCCGCCCTCGCATCCGACAGCATGGCATCAAGGCCCGGATCGCGATGCAGCGTCTGCGGCGGAGCACCGGACTCGGGCTTGACCGTCTTGCGGTCATCCCGCGTTGCATCCGGAGCCTGCGCTTCGTCCTCGATGCCGACCCAGACGCCGCTGTAGGACTTCTGGGCCTCGCGCAGCACTTTTTCCGCTGCGCCCTTGGAGAAGAAGGGGCCCGCGCGAAGGCGATTCCACATCTCGCCCTTCACCTCGGTCTGCGAGACGAACACCGGCACGCCCAGCAGGGTACGGGCACGCGCCACCTCCGCGGTCGGGATCGGTGACTTCGAGGAAAGCAGGTTCACGGAGTAGGTCCCGATGGCACCCTTTTCGTCATCGACCAGCACCTGGATCGAGGACTTCTTCTGGCGCTGGACCCTGATCCGCAGGGCGTGCGCATCGCCGGTCGGCTCCACATCGAATTTTTCGATGCGGTTCCACTGCACGAGCAGCTCGGCACCACCGGTCACGCCGGAGATCAGTTCCAGCGACCGGACCAGACCGACGTCATCGGCCGGCAACAGGCGCTCGGTCGGGAACGCGGACTGAGGGGAGATTCCGCAGTCCGGCCCCGGCATCAGGCGTATGCGGATGTCAGCGCCTTCCTTGCCGGGCAGGTGGCCCTGGTAACGCATCGCGCAGGAGAACTCCAGGCTGAGGTCGAGCCTTCCTTCCCGCTCCTGGACGCTGCTGCCCAGAAGGAGACGCCCCGACTGCGCCTGCACTGTCCCGGCAGCCATCGCGGCTCCGAGCAGGAACAGG
>JBEEKA010000038.1:0-7468 GCA_041168985.1 Pseudomonadota bacterium
CCTCGATACGAACTCGATGCAGGCCATCGCGGGCTGGACGAACCTTTCCGAGACGACGTTCCTGTTGCCGGCCACCGAGGCCAGTGCCGATTACCGCTTGCGTATCTTCACGCCGCGCAGCGAACTGCCTTTCGCCGGACATCCCACGCTCGGCAGCGCCCATGCGCTGCTGGAGGCCGGTTTGCTCCAGGCTCGTGACGGAAAACTCGTCCAGCAGTGTGGTGTCGGATTGGTACCTGTTGCCCTGGACGGTGAGGGCCCCGGTCGACGCCTGTCCTTCGACCTCCCGCGACCAGTGGTCACCGGCCTGCAGGCCGTCGATATCGCCGAACTGGAAGCCGCCTTGGGCCATGCAGTCACTGCGGCGGTGTCGCCGGCCATCGTCGATGTCGGCGCCGTCTGGCTCATCGCCCAGCTTCCCTCTGTCGATAGCCTGCTGGGACTGCGGCCCGGCTTCGCCCTCATTGACGCCCTTTCCCGACGACTCGGCGTGACCGGCGTGACGCTGTTTGCGCGTCACGTGTCGGGCGACGCGGACATCGAGGTGCGATCCTTCGCGCCGTCCATTGGCGTGGACGAAGATCCTGTCTGCCGCAGTGGCAATGGCAGCATCGCCGTGTTCCAGCGCGTTCGGGGGCTGCTTGCTTCCACCGCCGTCGGCTACACGGCCGCCCAGGGCCAGCGTCTGGGCCGGGCCGGACGGGTCTATGTCCGGCTCGACCCGCAGGGCAGGGTCACGGTTGGCGGCGCCTGCGTGACTACAGTGGATGGCCTGCTGCACGGCTGAACGCCCGGCCGCAGGCGGACCCTGCGCTGCGAGTACAATTCCTGCACCGGGAGACGCGCCGTACCGGATTGGCGCGACCTAGACTCGGGCACTACGCGACAACGATCGTGACGGGGGATTGAAATGACTGCGACGGGCGACAAGCGCGGCTTTCCGCTGCCGAGTTCGGTGAAGGTTGTTCCCGGAACGGAGCGCGCCCAGGCGGCGTACCCGTACCACATCCAGTTCGGGCCGGACGACGACAAGCGCTTCTGGTTCTACAACTCGATGCACTTCCCCGAGCCGATGTGCTCCTTCGACATGGTCACCGCGGAAGCGGCGTACTGCGCGCTGGGTGCCGCGAACACGCGCGTTCAGTGCCTGCCGACGACGCTGGGCGTCGACCACCGCATCATCAACGGGCGTGTCTACATCGGCGGCAACGCGGTGACGGATCCGGCCGAGGTCGAGCGCCGCACGGTCGAGTTCCAGAAGCGCGCCTTCTACTACTACGCGAACTGGGAAAAGCTCTACGAGCAGTGGAAGCAGAAGATGCTCCAGCTGATCCAGGACGCACAGGCGCTGCCGAAGCCGGCGCTGCCGGAATTCGAGCCGCTGGAACATGTGCATGCCGGCCGCGGCATCGCCTCGAACCACGACCTGCTGGTGACCTACCAGAAGACCCTCGAAGGGTACTTCCGGATGTGGCACCACCACTTCGAGTTCCTGCTGCTGGGTTATGGCGCGTACCTGACCTTCTTCGGCTTCTGCAAGAAGGCCTTCCCGGAAATCACGGACCAGACGATCGCGCGCATGGTCGCGGGCATCGAAGCCGAGATCTTCCGTCCGGACGACGAGCTGCGCCGTCTCGCGCGCCACGCGGTCGAGCTCAATGTCGACCACCATTTCCAGGAAGGCGTGAAGGCTGACGAGATCCTGGAGTCGCTCCGCAAGGCGGGCGAGCCGGGCCACCGCTGGCTCGAGGAACTCGAGAAGGCCCGCGATCCCTGGTTCAACATCAACGTGGGCGACGGCTTCTACCACTACCACCGTGGCTGGAACGACGACCTGTCGATGCCCTTCGCGGCGCTGCCGGAATACGCGCGCCGTGCGCGCGCCGGCGAAACGCTCGATCGGCAGATGGAGAAGCTGCAGGCCGAGCGCGCCGAGCTGATCGCGGATTACCGCGAGCTGCTGGCCACCGATGAGGAGCGTGCGGCCTACGACCAGATGATCGGGCTCGCGCACCGCGTGTTTCCCTACGTCGAGGGCCACAAGTTCTATTGCGAGCACTGGTACACGAACCTTTTCTTCAACAAGATCCGCGAGTTCGGTGCGCTGCTCGCCGAGTCCGGTTTCTTTGCGAAGGAAGACGATGTCTTCCACCTGACGCATTACGAGCTGGAGGCGGCGATCATCGACCTGATGAACGCCTGGTCCACCGGTGCGCCGCCGCGCGGTCCGCAGTACTGGCCGCCGATCGTCGCCGAGCGCAAGGCCGCTATCGCGGAATGGTCGAAGCACCGCACGCCGGAAGCCCTCGGCCCGATCCCGGACGTCATCGACGATCCGGCCATCGTCATGCTCTGGGGCATCACGCGCGAGACGCTCGACAACTGGCTGTCGGCGGGTGATGACAAGAACAGCAATGAAGTGCGTGGCTTCGCGGCTTCGTCGGGCGTCGTCGAAGGCACGGCGCGCATCGTGAAATCGGTCGAGGAAATCGGCCGCCTGCAGTCGGGCGACATCCTGGTCTGCCCGGTGACGAACCCGACCTGGGCGCCGATCTTCCAGAAGATCAAGGCGGCCGTGTCCGATATCGGCGGCTCGATGAGCCATGCGGCGATCGTCGCACGCGAATACGGCCTGCCGGCCGTCGTGGGCACGGGCAACGCGACGGCGAAGATCAAGGATGGCCAGCGCATCCGCGTGGACGGTGGCCGTGGCGTGGTGACCCTGCTGTGACCGGTTCGCGCCACATCAGCGTCTTCGCCGACCTCACGCTCGAGGATCGGCCGCATGTCGGGGGCAAGGGCGGCAGCCTCGGCGAGCTCACGCGCGCCGGGATCGACGTGCCGCCGGGCTTCGTCGTGCGCACGGAGTCCTTCGAGCATTTCATTCAGGCGCTGGAGCGCGAGGCGCCGTTCCGGGCCCGCGTCGAAAGCCTGGATGCCGATGATCTCGACACGATCACGGCGGTGTGTCGCGAGCTGCGCGCTCGTGTCGAAGCGGCGGAACTGCCTGCGGACCTGAAGTCGGAAATCCTCGCCGCGCATGCGGCGCTCGGCACGGCAGGGCAGGCGCCCATCGTCGCCGTGCGCTCGTCAGCGACCACCGAAGACGCGAGCGATGCAAGCTTCGCAGGCCTGCAGGACACCTACCTCTGGGTGATGGACCCGGAGGACATGCTGCACAAGATCCGCAGCTGCTGGGCCAGCCTCTATTCGGTCGAGTCGGTCAGCTATCGCCTGCGCCATGCCTTTCCCGAAAAGGACGTGGCGATGGCCGTCGTCGTGCAGGTGATGGTCGATGCCCGCACGGCGGGCGTGATGTTCACGCGCAGCCCCACCACCGGCGACCGCTCGGTCATCACGATCGAAGGCGCCTGGGGCCTTGGGTCATCCGTCGTGGGCGGCGAAGTCACGCCGGATCGCTGGGTCGTCGCGAAGATCACGGGCGAGATTCCCGTGCGCGACATCTCGGACAAGGCGATCCGCCATGCGCCGTCGCCGACGGGCGGCATCGTCGATGTCGAGGTCGATGCGGACCAGCGTCGCGAAGCCTGCCTGAGCGATGAGGAACTGCAGGCCCTGCGCGCCATCGGCCGCAAGGTCGAACGCCACTACGGTCGGCCGCAGGACATCGAGTGGGCGATCGACCGCCACACGAACAGGATCCTGCTGCTGCAGAGCCGGCCGGAAACGGTCTGGTCCAACAAGGAAGCGGTGCCTGCGGCCACGAAGGCCGAAGACCCGCTGACCCATGTCATGTCGATTTTCGGGGGACGCAAGTGAGCCTGACCGCCGCGGACATCCAGGAGATCATGCGTCTCGTCGAGGCGTCACATTTCGACGAGCTCGAACTCGAGACCGACGGCACGAAGATCGTGCTGCGCCGGGGAGCGGCCGTTTCGGCGGCGGTTGCGGCGCCCGCGCCGGCTGTGAAGCAGACGGCCGCTGTCGCAGCTCCCGCTCCTGCAGCGGCGCCTGCGCCGGCACCGGTGGTGGCGTCTTCCGCAGGCGGGGAGGCGGTGACGGCACCGATGCTCGGTACCTTCTATCGCCAGCCCAAGCCGGGCGCGCCGCCTTTCGTCGAAGTCGGCATGCCGGTCGATGCGGAAACGGTCATCGGCGTCATCGAAGTCATGAAGCTGATGAACACCGTCCGTGCCGGAATCAAGGGTCGGGTCACGGAGATCGTTGCCGCGGATGGGGGACTCGTCGAGTTCGGCGACACGCTGATCCGCGTGGCGCCAGAGGCCTGAGGTCAGCGCCGTGGCGATCCGCAGGGTCTTCATCGCGAACCGCGGCGAGATCGCGGTCCGCATCATCCGCAGCTGCAAGGTCCTGGGGCTGGAGACGGTGCTCGCGGTCTCGGCCGCGGACCGGGACAGTCTGGGTGCACGGCTTGCGGACCGAACGGTCTGCGTCGGGCCGCCGCGTTCGACCGACAGCTACCTGAAGATCGAGACCATCGTGCATGCGGCGCTCGCCACGGGCGCGGACGCGGTGCATCCGGGCTATGGCTTCCTGTCGGAGCGTGCGCCCTTCGCGCGGCTCTGCGAGGACAACGGCCTCGTCTTCATCGGTCCGACGCCCGCGCAGATCGAAGCCGTCGGCGACAAGTTGCGCGCGCGGCACGAAGCCATCGCGGCCGATGTCCCCGTCGTGCCGGGCGCCGAAGTGAATTCCGTGCAGGAGGCCGTCGAGGCTGCCGCGCAGATCGGAACGCCGTTGCTCGTGAAGGCCGTGGGCGGTGGCGGTGGCCGCGGCATGAAGCGCGTGGATGTCCTGGGTGACGTGCCCCAAGCAGTGGAACTGGCGTCCGCGGAAGCCGCTGCGGCCTTCGGCGATCCGCGCGTCTATCTGGAGCGCTATGTCTCGAGCGGTAGGCATGTGGAACTGCAGGTACTGGGCGATGGTCGCGGCGAGGTGATCCATCTCGGTGAACGGGATTGCTCGGTCCAGCGTCGTTACCAGAAGCTCATCGAAGAGACGCCCGCCGTGGGCCTGTCGAAGCGACTGCTCGATGACTTGCACGCGGCCGGCGTCCGCTTCGCGAAACGGCTGAAGTACCGCGGTGCCGGCACCGTGGAGTTCCTCGTCGACTGCGATCGCGACTGCTTCTATTTCCTCGAGATGAATTCCCGCATCCAGGTCGAGCACCCGGTCACCGAGATGGTGACGGGCTTCGACCTCGTCGCCGAGCAGATCTGCATCGCGAACGGCGAGGGCCTGCGTATCCGGCAGCCCGAGGTCGTGCTGCACGGCCATGCGATCGAATGCCGCGTGAACGCGGAGGATCCTGCGCAGGATTTCCGCCCGAGCCCCGGACTGGTGAGCAGGGCCGACTGGCCGACCGGCGACGGCGTGCGCGTGGATACCTACATCGAGAGCGGTGCGCGCGTGCCGCCATTCTACGACTCCCTGATGGGCAAGCTCATCGTGCACGGCAAGGACCGCCATGCCGCGCTGGCGCTTCTCGAACAGGCCCTTGCCGCGACTTGCATCGAAGGCGTTGCGACCAACATCGGGTTCCACCGGAAGGTGCTCGGCAACGCCGAGTTCCGCCTCGGTGGCGTCGACACCGGCTTCGTGAACAGGATCTGACCATGGCCCGCGTACAGCTTGTCGAGACGTCCCTTCGCGATGGCAACCAGAGCCTCTGGGGCGCCATGGGCGTCACCACGGCGAACAACCTCGCCATCGCGCCCGTCATGGACCGCGTGGGCTTCAAGGCCATCGATTACACGACTTCCACGCACATGGGCGTGGCCGTGCGCTACAAGCGCGAGGATCCCTGGGAGCGCATCCGCCTGATGGCGGAGGCGATGCCCAATACCCCGCTGCAGTTCATGTCGACCGGCTTCCGCTTCATCAGCTGGGAAACGGCCAGCCCCGAGTTCATGTCGCTCGCTTTCCGGACGCTGGTGAACAACGGCATCCGTCGTTTCTGTCTCGCGGATCCGATGAACGACGCCGACGCGAACATCGCCTGTGCGCGCATGGCCAAGGCGGCCGGCGGCAGCTACGTCATCGCCGCGCTCGTGTTCACGCTGAGCCCCTTCCACGACGACGCGCATTACGTCGACTGCGCCCGCAAGCTGGCGGCCTGCCCCGACATCGATGCCGTTTATATCAAGGATCCAGGCGGCCTGTTGACGCAGCAGCGCGCGGCCACGCTGATCCCTGCGATCCGAGCGGTGATCGGGGAAATGCCCTTCGAACTGCATGCGCATTGCACGATAGGGCTCGCGGACCTGGTCTATTCCGAAGCGCCGTCGCTGGGCGTCGATGCGCTGCAAGTCGCCTCCGGTGCCGCGTCGGAAGGAACGTCCAATCCGTCCTCCGCCCGCGTGCTCGCGAACCTGCGGGCGATGGGGCATACCGTGGACATCGACGACGGGGCGCTTGCCGAGGTGCAGCAGTACTTCACGCAACTGGCGGTCGCCGAAGGTTATCCGCAGGGCAAGCCAATGGGTTTCGACGCGGCGTATTTCCACCATCAGCTGCCGGGCGGAATGATCGGCACGATGCGCCGCCAGCTGGGCGAGATCCGCCAGCCGCATCTGGAAGGAGCGATCATCGAGGAGATGGGCCGCGTGCGCCAGGAACTCGGCTGGCCCATCGTGATGACGCCCTTCGCGCAGATGCTGCAGACGCAGGCCTTCATCAATGTCACCGGCAAGGAGCGCTACGCGACCGTGCCGGACGAGATCATCCGCTATGCGATCGGCCGCTTCGGTCGTCCGAACGTGCCCATCGCGCCGGAGGTGATGGACCGCATCGACGCGCTGCCGCGCACGAAGGAACTGCGCGCCGAACCGGACATGGCGCCGCTGCCGGAGCTGCGCAAGCGCATTGGCGCGCAGTATTCCGACGAGGAGTTCCTGCTGCGCGCGACGATGCCGGCAAACCTCGTCGATGCGATGCGTGCCGCGGGCCCCGCCGTGCGTCATTACAACCCCGAGAGCCGTCCCGTGCTGGATCTCGTCCGCCAGCTCACGTCGCGCAGGGACGTGTCGCAGGTGGCCGTGGAGAAGGACGGCTTCAGGCTGGCGCTGCGTCGCTACGCGCCCTGAGCGGACCGCGCGAATGACGCTTCCCCTGATCAGCGGTCCGACGTCCACGCTTCTCGCGCGCGTGCGCGGCTACATGTTCGACCTTGATGGCACGCTGCTGCTCAGCGACCGCTCGCTCGGTGGCTATGAGTTGCTGCCCGGTGCGGTGGACCTGCTCACGATGCTCACGGAGCGCGGCGTGCCTTTCGTCGTGCTGACCAATGGCAGTGCCTATCCGCCTGCGCAACAGGCCGCCAGGCTGCGCGGACTGGGGCTCCCGGTGCCGGACGATCGCATGCTCACGCCGTCCAGCGTCGCGGCGGCCGTGTTGAAACGGCGTGGCGTGAAGCGCGCACTGATCCTGGGCAGCCGGGGCGTAGGCCACGCGCTCGAGGACGCCGGCATCGAAATCGTCCATACCG
>JBEEKA010000039.1:0-17850 GCA_041168985.1 Pseudomonadota bacterium
TCAGCGGCACACCGTGACGATGTGCGATGTCGGCCAGCGCGCCGATGTCGGTAATGTTGCCGCGCGGGTTGCCCAGGGACTCGCAATAGATCGCCTTCGTCCGACCGTCGATCAATGCCTCGAAACTTTCCGGCCGGTCGGAGTCGGCAAACCGGGTCTGGATGCCGAACTGGGGCAGGGTGTGCGCAAACAGGTTGTAGGTTCCGCCGTAAAGCGCCGTTGCGGACACGATGTTGTCGCCGGCTTCGGCAATCGTCTGGATCGAATAGGTGATCGCCGCCTGACCGGAAGCCAGGGCAAGGGCCGCGATGCCACCTTCAAGCGCCGCGACGCGCTCTTCGAGCACGGCCTGCGTGGGGTTCATGATCCGCGTATAGATGTTGCCCGCGACCTTGAGGTCGAAGAGATCCGCACCGTGCTGGGCGCTGTCGAAGGCGTAGGCGACGGTCTGGTAGATCGGCACCGCGACGGCATGTGTGGTTGGATCGGGCACTTGTCCCGCATGGATGGCCCGGGTCTCGAACCGCCAGGCATCGGAAGGCTTCTGCGTCACGCTGGGCTCCTCGGCTTGTCGCGCGGGACCCTCTGGGCCCGCTGCCGGCAGACGTTAGCAGGGCTTGCCCTTGCGTGGCATTGTCCTGTCGGTTTTCGGGTCGATTGTGGGAACATGCGGCACCGTGCAACGTCCTGATCCATCCCTGTCCCAAGGGGGGCGCCCCATCGACCTGCGGCCGGCCTGGTTGCGTGTGGTCGGCCGCCTGCCCCTGTGGTTGCTGTACGCCGTGACAGCGACCTTGATGTTCATCGTCTTCCGCGTGGCCCGGGCCCGCGTGGGCGTCGTCCGCGGGAACATCGAGGCCTGCTTCCCGGACCTGTCCGCGCGGCAGGTCGACCGCCTGGTGGCCGGCCATTACTACCAGGTCGCGCAGACGGTCGCGGAAGTGTTCAAGGCGGCGGGCATGTCGCCGTCGGAGTTCTCGTCGCGCGTGCAGCTCAAGAATCTCGAGCTGGCCCGTGGTGCGCTGGGGCAGGGCAGGCCGGTACTGCTGATCGCCGCCCACCAGGCGAACTGGGAATGGGTCCTGCACGCGCTGGCGCTGCATCTGGGCCATCCGCTGGACGTCGGTTACAAGCCGATCAAGTCGCCCTGGGCGGAAGCGATGATGTATGCGATCCGTACGCGCTTCGGGGCGCATCTCGTGCCGGCCAAGGAGTTGCTCGCCGACATGCTGCGGCGGCGGAACATCGTGCGCGGTATCGCGATGCTTGCCGACCAGGAGCCGCTGTCCAGCGATCACAAGCACTGGCTGACGTTCCTCGGTCGGGACACCGCTTTCTACATGGGGCCGGAGCAGATGGCGAAGGCCACGCGCTATGCGGCCTTGTTCGTGGCGCTGCGCCGCCGGAAACGCGGGCATTACGAGATCGAATTCATGCCGCTCGCGGAGGCGGGCGAGCGGATGGAACCCGGCGAGTTCACGACGCGATACGCGCGGCTCGTCGAACAGGAAATCCTCGCGGCGCCCCAGGACTGGACCTGGGGACACCGGCGCTGGAAATTGAAGAAAGGCCTTTACTGATTGCTGGATGACATGAAGAAGCGCTTCGACTACATCGTCGTGGGTTCAGGTTCCTCCGGTGCCGCCGTGGCTGCCCGCCTGACGGAGGATTCAACGGTTTCCGTCCTTTTGCTCGAAGCCGGACCGCGCGACAGGCATCCGTTCCAGCTGATGCCGCTGGCCTTCCCCAAGGTGGCCTGGGGCCGCATCGGGACCTGGCAGTACAAGGGCGAGCCCGAGCCGGCGCTGTATGGCCGGCAGCTCGATTACCCGCGTGGCCGCACCTGGGGCGGGACGTCGTCCATCAACGCGATGATTGCGATCCGCGGCCATCGGCGGGATTACGACCGCTGGGCCGAGTCGGGCCTGGCAGGCTGGTCGTACGCCGACGTGTTGCCGTACTTCAAGCGCATGGAGACGAACTGGCGCGGCGAAGGGCCTTTCCATGGCGGCAGCGGCCCGGTGCGCATCTCGCGCATGGAGGGTCCGGAGATGCTGTGGGAGCCGCTCCTGGCCGCGGCCCGGGATGCGGGCATCGCGCACTGTGCGGATGCCAACGGCGCCATGCAGGACGGCATCTCGCAGATGGATTCGACGGTGTGGGGCGGCACGAGAAGCAGTTCCGCGCGGGCTTACCTCTATCCGGCGCGCAGCCGTCCGAACCTGTGCATCGAGTCGCAGGCCCTGGCGGGACGAATCCTGCTTGAGAAGGGACGCGCAACGGGCGTGCAGTACCGCCAGGGCGGACAGGTCAGGACCGCCCACGCAGCGCGTGAGGTGATCCTCTGCGGCGGTGCCTTCAATTCACCGCAGTTGCTGATGCTGTCGGGCATCGGTCCCCCCGATGATCTGCGTGCCGCGGGCGTCGAGCCGCTGCATGACCTGCCGGGCGTGGGTGGCAACCTGAGCGACCATCCCAACATCCTCAACGAGTACGTGCTGCGCGGGGACGAAGGACTGACCCGGTACCTGCGGCTCGACCGGGCGACACTGGCTGTCGCGCGCTGGTACCTGCAGCGCAAGGGGCCCTTCGCGTATACCGGTGTCGCGGCCAATGTCTTCGCACGCACCGTCGAAGGCCTGGAACAGCCGGACATCCAGATGATGTGCCTGCCGATCAGCAACAGTGGCGAGTTGTGGGTGCCCGGATTCCAGAAGCGGCCGGAATTCCGGCTGGCGGTCAGGACGGGTTACCTGCAGCCGAAGTCCCGCGGCTGGGTCAGGCTCCGTTCGGCGGATCCGGCCAATCATCCCAGGATCCTCCTCAATCTTTTCGACGACCCGGCTGACCTCGATGCCATGGTCCGGGCGATCCGCCTGAGCCGTGGTCTCTACTCACAGGCCCCGCTGAAGGATCTCATCCTGCGCGAAGCACTGCCGGGTCCGGGAACGGACGACGAGGCGGGGCTGAAGGAGCACATCCGGCGCAACGCGGGTCATCGATCGCATCCGGTCGGTACCTGCCGGATGGGGCTGGACGCCATGGCCGTCGTGGATGCGCAGCTGCGCGTCCGCGGCATTGAAGGGCTGCGTGTCGCGGATGCGTCGATCATGCCGGACATCGTCGGCGGCAATACCAACGTGCCGTGCATGATGATCGGCGAGAAGGCGGCGGATCTCGTGCTCGGGCGGACGTTGCGGCCCGAGCCGTACGAGATGGCCGTGGCGGGCGCCTAGGCGCCCGTTCCGCCCAGCTTCAAGGTGAGGTGCTTCGCGAGCTCGCCGATCGTCGGATGGTCGAAGAGCTCGGTAAGGTCCAGCAGGCCGGGATAGTCCTTGTCGATCTGTTCATGGATCTCGATGAGCTTAAGGGAGCTCGCGCCGATCTCGAACAGGTTGTCACTCGGGCCGATGGGCCTGTTGGTCAGGACCGCGTTGCAGATCTGCAGCAGGCGCGCTTCGATGCTGTCGGTGGACTGCGTGGCCGCGCCGGCCTGCGCGCCACGCAGCGCCGCGATTTCCGACAGTTCCGCCGTGAATTCGCCATCGACATACTGCTGCTCGAGCAGGTGGCGCTGGATCTTGCCGCTGGTGGTTTTCGGAATGCGCTTCACCGGCACCACGTCGGCGACTTCAAGGCCCGTGTGCTCGTTGATCAGTTTCGTGACTTCGGCGGCGACCGGGATGAATTCCGCGGCGTCGCCCCGATGAAGCAGGAAGACGACGAGCTGGTCGGTCTCCGCACCCGGCGGGCGCACGCCCGCCACCACCACCTTGCCGAGCTCCATGCCCTGCGCGCGCTGGGCGACGGACTCGAGGTCGTGCGGGTAATAGTTCTGGCCGTTGACGAAGAGGATCTCCTTCGCGCGGCCGGTGATGTAGGTTTCGCCGTCGAGGATCACGCCAAGGTCGCCGGTCTTGAGCCAGCCATCGGCCGTGAAGGTCGCGGCATTCGCCGCCGCCTCCTCGAAGTAGCCCCGTGTGACGTTGCCGCCCCGGATGTGGATGTGCCCGATCGTGCCGTCGGGCAGGGCGTTGTCGTCATCGCCGGCGATACGCAGCTCGGTGTGCGGTATGACCCTGCCGACGCTGACCAGTCCCAGTGCGTCGCGGCTTGCATGCGACAGGACTTCAGCCCGGACGCCAGGGCCCAGGCGGTGCCGGTTCAGCTGCACCGTGCGGATGGCGCGCCCCACCGGCGGGAAACTCACGGCCAGCGACGCTTCGGCCAGGCCATAGACCGGGTACATGGCATTGCGGTCCAGGCTCACGCTCGACATGCGGGCGAGGAATTCCTCGCAGAGCTCGACGGAGATCGGTTCCGCGCCGTTGAAGATGAGGCGAACGCTCGAGAGGTCGAGGTTGCCGGGCGACCGCTCGCCCAGGACCTTCAGGTAGTGGCGGTACCCGAAGTTGGGCGAGCAGAGGATGGTGGCCTTCTGCTGGGAGGCGATCGACAGCCACAGCAGGGGACGGCGGACGAACAGCTCCGTCGGCATGAGGTTCGCGTGCACCCGGTTCGCGAACATCACGAGGTGGAAGCCGATGAGGCCCATGTCGTGCGTCAGCGGCATCCAGGACAGGCTGACGTCGTTCTCGTTGAAACCCGCCGCCTGCGTCGATCCGTCGATGTTCGCGATGAGGTTGGCGTGCGTCAGCACGACGCCCTTCGGGTCGCTCGTGGAGCCGGACGAGAACTGGATGAACGCGGTGTCTTCCGGCTTCGCGTCGTGCGGCGTCCCCTTCACGCTGATGTCGTGGAGGTTGTCCACCAGGAAGGCGCGTGACTTCAGCGCATCGAAGGTCGCCCCCTCGGTCGCGTCGCCGGCCTGCGCGGCAAAGCCGCCGATGCGGTCCAGGGTCTTGCGGTCGGTGTAGATGAACGGATTCCCGAGCTTGCGCGCGATGCGCAGCAGCTTGTGGCGGTGCTCGTCCGAGATGCCGATGGCGATGGGTACCGGCACGATGCCACCCAACACGCCGGCCCAGAACGCGTCGATGAACTGTTCATTGCTCGAAAGCAGCAGGATCAGCTTGTCGCCGGGCTTCGCACCCAGCTGTTGCAAGTGGTGCAGGATGCCGAGCGCGCGATCGTGCAGCTGCGCGAAGCTCACGGCGTGTGAATCGTTCTCGCCATTGTGGAAGACGATGTTCCGCGGCGCGGAGCGGTTCTGCGCCATCAGTTCGTTCAGGGTCTTGGCTTGCATGCTGTTACCGCGTCTGGCGCCGCTCGAGCCGCATGTGGATCGGCTTCCGCGTACGAAGGTTGATCAGGGCCTCGAACTCGGCCGGCGTGTCATCGATATGGCGCAACTGGAAGCGACGGCAGACCTTGGATAGGTGCAGCAGGCCTTCGTAGATGGCGAGGGTCTCGCCGATGCAGTGGTGCGCGCCGGCGGAGAAGGGCAGGTAGGTCAGGCGCTTCCGGTCCTGGTCGCCGGACTCGAAACGCTCGGGCTGGAAGCGCTCGGCGTCCTGCCAGAATTCAGGATGGCGGTGGATGAAATAGGGGCTGATGAACACGTCCGTGCCGGGTGGCACTTCGTATCCACCCAGCATGTCGGCCTCGATCGTACGGCGGGAGATGACCCAGACCGGCGGATACAGGCGCAGGGCTTCCTGCAGGACGAGGTTGCCGTAATGCAGCTCCTCCATCGAGTCGAGCGAAGGCACGGGTTCGTCCGCCTTGGCGTCGATCTCCGCATGGAGGCGCGATTCGGCTTCGGGATGGTGGCCCAGCAGGTACCACGTCCAGTTGAGCATGCTGGCCGTGGTTTCGTGGCCCGCGACGATCAGCGTCGTGATCTCGTCGACGAGCTCCTTGTCCGACATGCCGTCGCCCGAGTCCTTGTCGCGGGCGAGCAGCATCATCGACAAGTAGTCCGGGTCCTCGCCGGCCGGCTGGCCTCCGGCCGCGCGGCGACGGGCGACGTACTTGCCGATCAGCGTCGTGAGCTTGCGGAAACGGTAGGCGAACCTCAGGTCCCGCTCGGATTCTTCCGTCAGCACGGTGAACGGGTTCTCACCGGATTCCGCGGCCATCGCGTCCACGTCGTCGCCGAAGATCAGGCGCAGGATGATCTCGATGGTCATCGCGCTGGTGTCGTCGGTGACGTTCACCGGCTCGCCCCGGTCGCAGGCCGCACCCCACTTTTCGAGCAGCGAGCCATTCGCGCGCGTGATGATGCCCCCGAGCTGCGTGAGGACGCGGCGGTGGAACGTCGGCTGCAACAGTCGTCGCTGGCGCTTCCAGAAGTCCCCTTCGCTCACTATGATCCCGTTGCCCAGCAGGATCTTGATCCGGTCGAACCCGACGCCCTTGAGGTAGTTCTTGTGGTTCGTGATCAGGATGCGGCGGGCGACGTCCGGGTGGTTGAACACCCAGGTGTGGGAACCACGGCCGGGGGCAAAGATGCGGAACGCATCGCCCAGCTGCGCGTGGATCCCGCGCAGGCGGTCGAGGGAATCTTCGGTCGAGCCGACGTCGAAACGCTGGTCGGATTCCGGCGGCAGCGCCGTCGTCATGTGCGGTAAGCCTTCATGTTTCCACGCATTTTAGCGGTCCATGGCTGAGCCGGTCGAGGGAGTTTCGCGCCGGCGCATGACCTGGCGGCGGCGGCTTGCCTATCGGCTGCTCGCGCCGCTCGGCCTCGGGGTGCTGCGCTTCTGGTGGGCGACCTGCCGGATCGTCAAGGTCACCGGCGAGGCGCATTTCGACGCCGCGCTGGCGCAGGCGCCATCCATGCTGCCGTGTTACTGGCATCAGCATGAGCTTTTCTGCGGTCGCTGGCTGCTCGGACAGCGCGCAAAAGGCCTCAAGCTGGGTTTCCTGATCAGCCCCTCGGTGGATGGCGAGGTGCCGGCGATGATCGCGCGCCGGCTCGGGGCGGAGGTCATCCGGGGTTCGTCCACGCATACGGGCGCCCGGGCCCTGCGGGATTACTACAACCTCCTCGTGAAAGAGCGGGTGTCGCCGGTGATCACGCCTGACGGGCCGAAGGGGCCGCGTTTCCGCTTCAAGCCGGGCGGCATCCTGCTGGCGCAGATTTCCGGCCGGCCTCTGCTGCCCATGGCCTATGCCGCGTCGAAGGCCTGGCTGGTGAGCTGGGACAAGTTCGTGATCCCGCGGCCCTTCGCACGGATAGCCGTCGCCGTGGGGGCGCCCCGCAGCGTGCCCCGCAGCTTCCCGGCCAACGACCCCGAGGCCATGGCCGCCCTGCAGGCGGAACTGGAAGCGGAACTGCATCGGCTGTACCGGGAGGCGAGGGCGTCACTCCAATGAAACAGGTTATCTGCAAGGTCAGGGAGGCGGACCCTCGGCGGGTGGGCGCGACCTTCGGGCGGTTCCTCATAGTGGGAGGGATTTCCACCTCCGTGCACTACGTGGTGCTGGCTGCCGTGGTGGAGCTGCTCCACCGCTCGGCGGTATTCGGGTCGGGCGTGGGGTTTGCGGTGGGAGCGGTGGTCAGCTACTTCCTCAACCGCCGCCATACTTTCCGCAGTGACGCGCCCCATGGCCAGGCCGTGATGCGTTTCGTGATCGTGCTGGCGGTCGGGCTGGTCCTGAACCTGATCCTGATGCAGTGGTTCACGGCGCACTGGGGCTGGCCTTACCTGCTGGCACAGATGGTCACCACCGTGATCGTGCTGTTCTGGCACTTCGCGGGCCATGCGCTGTGGTCCTTTACGCATCGGAAACCGCACTGAATTGGATCAATTTCATTCGTTTAAACAGTATGTTGAGATGATATTCTCGGGTTGTTCATGAACAACTGTCCGTCATCGGGCGACTTCGAGGTCCGATGTTCGAACTGTGGCGCAAGTCCCGGTTTAATATGGTTTTTGCGGTAAGACTGGACGCTACATTTCCGAGCACCGCTGAATGTCGACGCATCAGGCCAAGTCTCCCGATTTCACCGCCACGGACATCCTGTCGCCGGCCTACTGGTCCACGCGAGCCGGACGCCCCATGCCGGGCATCGACGTGGTCTGCACGAAAATCGCGGTCGACCTCCAGAATCTGACGCTGACTTCCGAGGACAGCGTCCTGCGTGCCAGCCTCGAGTCCCTGCGGGAGGCCGCGCATGTGGATGCAGCGGTCATCGTGCATCTCGACGAAACGGGAACCCACTTCGACCAGGTGCTGGTCGCCCGGGACGCCCACGCCGAGTGCCGGGTCGATGCGCTGCGCGGTGCCCTGGTCGATGATTTCCCGTTCCTGCTTTCCCGGCGGGAGCACCTGCGCCTTTCCGAGATCTCGAACGCTGTCGATGCCGCGGCCGCACCGGCCGTCGATGCCGCAAGGCTGCGGGCACTGCAGATCGGCGCCATGCTGGTGGTGTCCTTCCACGTTGAAGGCCGGCCTGCCGGACTGCTGGGCATTGTCCGCGACCATCCAGAGGGTCCTTTCGACGTCAACCTCCGGCTGCTGCTCAAACTGGTCGGCAGCAGCCTGGCCACGGGACTCGAACGCCAGCGCTTCATGCGCCGGCTCGCCGTCGTCGAAGAGCGCGAAGAGGTCCAGTTCCAGACGGCCAACGACGGCTTCTGGGATTTCGACATCGAGCGGAACGACATCTTCTTCTCGCCCCGATGGAAGACGATGCTGGGCTATGACGACGCGGAGCTTTCCGGGGCCGTGGACTGGCGTGGCCTGGTCCACCCCGATGACATGGCCCGGGTGCAGGAGGCGATCCGCGAGCACGTGGCCGGAAGGCTGCCGCTCTTCGAGAGCACGCACCGGATGCGTCGCCGCAACGGCGAGTGGCGCTGGATCTCCAGCCGGGCAAAAGCCCGGGTGGACGCCAACGGCCGGCTGCTGCGCCTGATCGGCGTCGAGCACGACATCACCGACCGAAAACTTTACGAAGAGTCGCTGTTCCGCGAAAAGGAAAGCGCGCAGATCACGTTGCAGTCCATCGGTGATGGCGTCATCACCACGGACGCCAACTCGGTGATCGACTACATCAATCCCGTCGCCGAGCAGCTCACCGGCTGGCGCCTCGAAGAGGCCATGGGCAAGTCCGTCGACGACGTGTTCCGGGCCTTCCACGAGGAGACCTGCGAGCCGCTCGAGAACCCCCTGACGTCTTCGATTCGTCGGTCCCGTGCCACGAAGTCGGTCCGGCCGATGCTGCTGATCCGCCAGGACGGAAATGAGCTGTACGTCGAAACCACGGCTGCCCCGGTCCGGGACGGTTCGGGCCATGTGGTCGGTGCCGTGCTCGTGTTCCGTGACGTCAGCGAAAGCCGGGAACTGAACCGCAAGCTCTCCTACCACGAGAGCCATGACCAGGTGACTGGCCTGGTGAACCGCCGCGAATTCGAGGGCAGCCTGGACCGCGCATTGCGCAGCGCACGCGCGCAGGAGGCGGCCTACACGCTTTGCGTGCTGGACATCGACCAGTTCCGCATCATCAATGACAGTTGCGGCCATGGCGCCGGCGATGCACTGCTGGGGCAGATCGGTGCACTGCTGAAGTCCAAGATCCGCTGGCGCGACACGCTGTCCCGGCTGGGCGCCGACGAGTTCGGCATCCTGCTGGAAAGCTGCGGCCTGGACGAGGCCATGCGCAGTGCCGAAACCCTGCGCGAAGCGGTGCGCAATTTCCGATTCGCCTGGGAAGACCGTCAGTTCCGCATCGGCGCGAGCATCGGCGTCGTGCCGATCACGGCCGAGACCGGTGACGTGGCCTCGCTGCTGCAGGCCGCGGACAGCGCCTGCCAGACCGCCAAGGAGCAGGGACGGAACCGCGTCCACAGCTTTGCGGAAAACGATATCGAGCTGATGCGCCGCCGCCGCGAAATGCAGTGGGTGTCGCGCATCAACGTCGCGCTCGAGGAAGGCCGCTTCGAGCTGTACCGCATGCCGATCAAGGCATTGCAGGAAGAAGAGCACGGAGCGCACTACGAGATGCTGCTGCGGATGCGGGACGAGGGCGGGCGCATCCTGAGCCCGGACACCTTTTTTACCGCCGCCGAACGCTACGGCCTCATGCCGGGCATCGACCGCTGGGTCATCGAAAACACCTTCCGATGGCTGGTGTCGGACACCGATGAGCGCGAGGGCCTTGCGGTCTGCGCCATCAATCTTTCCGGGCAGAGCCTGGGCGACGACAAGTTCCTGCCCTTCGTCATCGAGCAGTTCGAACGCAGCGGGCTTGATGCGAAGAAGATCTGCTTCGAGATCACGGAGACGGCGGCGGTGTCGAGTTACGCGCAGGCCAGCCGGTTCATCCAGTCGCTGAAGGCGCTGGGGTGCCAGTTCTCGCTGGACGATTTCGGCACCGGACTGTCGTCATTCGGGTACCTGAAGCACTTCCCGGTCGATTACCTGAAGATCGACGGCAGCTTCGTGCGGCACATCCTGACGGATTCGATCGATCGGGAAATGGTCCGCGCCATCAACCAGATCGGCAAGGTCACCGGGAAAAAGACGATCGCGGAGTTCGCCGAAAACGACGACATCATTTCCATGCTGCGGGATCTCGGGCTTGATTACGCCCAGGGCTACGGCGTGGCCGTGCCCTCGCCGGTCAGGACAGCGTGAACCGCAGCGACAGGTCCGTCGCGCGCAGGTGCTTCGTCAGCGAACCGATCGAGATGTAATCCACGCCGGTCGCCGCGATGCGGCCGACGGTGTCGAGATCGACGCCACCGGATGCCTCGAGTCGCGCCGGCCGGTCCGCGGCACGCATCAGCGCCACGGCTTCCCGCATTGCAGGTTCGTCAAACTCATCGAGCATGATCACGTCCGGTCCGGCAGCCAGCGCGGCACGGAATTCATCGAGGGTCTCCACCTCGACTTCGACCGGCACGCCAGGGGCCGAGGCCCGCGCCGCCGTGACCGCACCCGCGATGCCGCCTGCGGCAATGATGTGGTTCTCCTTCAGGAGGACCATGTCATGCAGGCCGATGCGATGGTTCCGTCCGCCACCGACCCGGACGGCGTATTTCTGCGCCAGGCGCAAGCCGGGCAGCGTCTTGCGGGTGTCGAGGATGTTGCAGGAGGTGCCGGCGACGGCATCGACGTAGCGACGGGTTGCCGTGGCCGTTCCGGACAAGGTCTGCAGGAAGTTCAGCGCCGTCCGCTCCGCGGTCAGGATGGGGCGGGCGGGACCTTCGATGTCGCACAGGACTGTGTTCGCTGCGACCCGGTCGCCTTCCTGCACGCGCCACGCGACTTTCACGGTCGCGTCCAGCTGCCGGAAGGTTTCATCGACCCAGGCGATGCCGCAGACGACAGCCTCTTCGCGGGTCAGGATCGTGGCTTTCGCCTGTTTCGAGGCCGGGATCAGGGCAGCGGTGACATCACCGCTGCCCACGTCCTCGGCCAGGGAGTGCGCGACCTGCGCGGGAATATCCGGCGGCAGCGCGCTCATCCGTCAGGACTTAGAAGGGCAGGCCGTGGCTCTGCGAGCCCATGCACAGCAGCATCGGGATCGACAGGGCGAAGTTCGTGCGCGAGGCGAGCATGGCTACCTTGCGTGCAGCAGCTTTCTCTTCGTCCGTCGCGGCGACGATGCCGAGGACCTTCTTCTGGTTCGGCCAGATCAGGACCCAGACGTTGAACAGCATGATCGTGCCCAGCCAGGCGCCGACACCGATCACGCGGTGGCTCGGGGCGAAGGTGAAGGCGTTGACGAGGTTCGGCCCGAGGTACCAGGCGCCGGTCAGCCACGTCAGCACGGCGGCCCACCGGAACCACAGCAGCGCGCGCGGCGCGATGTACTTGTTGATGCCCGCGCCACCCGGACCACCCTTGTCGGCGGCGGCGTCGGCGAGGCCCGGCATCTGGACGGCATTGAAGTAGTACAGCAGGCCGATCCACATCACGCCGGCCAGGATATGCAGCCAGCGCGCCAGGCCCAGGGCGAAGAAGCCCGTGTGCTGGCTCAGGGCGAAGATCACGGCGAGGGCGAGGACGACGCCGGTCGAAATGGCGCCCTTTACGGTGGTCAACGGATTCATGTGGACTCCCAGGTACTTGAAGTGGTTTGAAGCGTAGTCCCTGAGACCCCATAATTCAACGGATCTACACGACACGCATTCTCATTCGAGGTTTCCATCATGGACGTCATTGAACGCATCAAGGCCCAGATTTCCGCCCAGCCCGTGGTGCTGTTCATGAAGGGCACGCCGGATTTCCCCCAGTGCGGGTTTTCCGCGCAAACCGTTGCGGCGCTGCGCGCCGTCGGTGCGCCTTTCCACGCCGTGAACATCTTCGAGGATCCCGAGTTGCGGGATGCCATCAAGCAGTATTCGAACTGGCCGACCTTCCCCCAGCTCTACGTGAACGGCGAACTGATCGGTGGCTGCGACATCGCGCTCCAGATGTACCAGAGCGGCGAGCTGAAGGAACTGATCGACGAGGCCACGAAGGCCTGACGGCCGAGGCCACGTCGGTCAATCCAGGTTCGCGAAATCCAGCGGGGCCGGCTGGCCCTCGCTGAAACCCAGCGCGCGGGCCTTCTCTTCCGCGCGCAGGAAGCTGCCGTGCATGTCGTTACAGATGCGGCAGAAAAGGTCCGCCGTGCGCTCGGCGTCATAGGCTGCCGAATGGGCTTCGGCATTGTCGAAATCGATTCCTGAAACCGCGGCGGCGCGCGCCAGGACGGTCTGGCCAAGCGCCACGCCGGCGAGCGTCGCCGTGTCGAAGCAGGAGAACGGGTGGAACGGATTCCGCTTGATGCCCGTGCGGGCCACTGCGGCATTGAGGAATCCCAGGTCGAAGGCCGCGTTGTGTCCCACGAGGATCGCGCGCCGGCAACTGTGGTTCCGGATGGCCTGACGCACTTCGCGGAACATGCGTTGCAGGGCATCGTCCTCCGGGATGGCCGGCCGCAGCGGATGGTAGGGATCGATTCCGGTCACTTCCAGCGACGCGGGATCGAGCCGACTGCCCTCGAACGGCTGCACGTGCCAGGAATGGGTCCTGCCGCGCTTCACCCGCCCCTCGTTGTCCACCTCGATGATCACGGCGGCGATTTCCAGCAGGGCGTCGGTGGAGGCGTGGAACCCCCCGGTTTCCACGTCGATGACGACGGGAAGGAAACCGCGGAAGCGGCGGGCCATCATGTCGGGCGGCGGGGGCATCTTTACTTCCTGCGGCCGCGTCAGGCGGCGAAACGCCAGGCGAGTGCCTCGCCGGCGCGGAGCGGGACGATCGTGTCGCCGCCGACATACGGGTAGCTGGGCGGCACCGTCCACTCGCGCTTTTCGATCGTGATGAAGTCCTCGTTCAGCGGCAGCCCGTAGAAACGCGGGCCGAACTCGCTGGCGAAGGCCTCGAGCCTGTCCAGCGCGCCGGCGGCCTCGAAGGCTTCGGCGTAGAACTCGATTGCGGCATGGGCCGAGTAGATTCCCGCGCAGCCGCAGGCCGCTTCCTTCGCCAAGCGCGCATGCGGTGCGCTGTCCGTGCCCAGGAAGAATCGCGGGTCGCCACCGGTGGCCGCCTCGAGCAGCGCGACGCGATCGGCTTCGCGCTTGAGTACCGGCAGGCAGTAATGGTGGGGGCGAACGCCACCCGCGAAGATCGCGTTGCGGTTCATCAGGATGTGCTGCGGCGTCAGCGTGGCGGCCGTGTTGCGCGGTGAACCGCGCACGAAGGCCACCGCTGCACGCGTCGTGGCATGTTCAAGCACGATCCGGAGCGTGGGCAGGCGGTCGCGCAGCGGCACGAGGATCTCGCCGATGAAACGGTCCTCGCGATCGAAGACATCGACATCGTGCGCCGTGACCTCGGCGTGCACCTGCAGGGGCAGGCCGACCTCTGCCATGGCTTCGAGCGCGGCGTCGATGCGACGGATGTCCGTCACGCCCGAGTCCGAATTCGTCGTCGCGCCGGCGGGATACAGCTTGCAGCCGTGCACGATGCCCGACGCCTTCGCGCGCAGGATCTCGTCGGGTGCCGTGCGGTCCGTCAGGTACAGCGTCATCAGCGGTTCGAAGCGCAGGCCGGCCGGCACGGCGGCCAGGATGCGTTCGCGGTAGGCACGGGCTGCCTCGGTCGTCGTGACGGGCGGCTTGAGGTTCGGCATCACGATGGCGCGCGCGAACTGCCGGGCCGTGTGGGGAAGGACCGCGGCCAGTGCTTCGTCGTCGCGCAGGTGAAGGTGCCAGTCGTCCGGGCGTCGGATGCGGAGCGTCGTCATGCGGGTCGTTCCTGGTCGAGCAGCAGCGACAGCGCGAAGCGCACGCCGAAGCCGGTGATTTCGGTGGAGACGTGCGCGAGGCCGCCACGTCGGGTCGCGGACGAAAGATCGACATGCACCCAGGGTGTCGTGTCCGGCACGAAGCGCTTCAGGAACCGTGCCGCATGGATGTGGTCGCCCTTGCCCTCGACCGCGCACTGCGCGATGTCGGCGACGCTGCTCTCGATGTCGCCGTCGAAATCATCGGGCAGCGGGAACTGCCAGACGCGCTCGCCACTGGCATGTCCGGCCGCAGTCAGGATGCCGGCGCAGGACTCTCGGTTCGTGAACACGCCGCTCATGCGCTCGGTGAGTGCCTGGATGCAGGCTCCCGTCAGCGTGGCGAAATCGATCATGAACCGCGGCTTGGCGCGCGAAGCGAGATGCAGCGTATCCGCCAGCACCATCCGGCCTTCCGCATCGCTGTGGATGACCTGGATGGTCGTGCCGTTGGCGGCCCGGACGATTTCCTGCGGGCGGTAAGCCCGCGGTCCGATGTTGTTCTCGGTGATGGCCAGCCAGGCTTCGCTCGCCAGGGGCGATTTCATCGTGGCCAGTGCCACCAGCGACGCCAGCGCCACGGCACTGCCGGCCATGTCCGTGTGCATGTCGAGCATGTAACGGTGGGGCTTGAGGTTCGTGCCGCCGGTGTCGAACAGGATGCCCTTGCCGACCAGGGTCACGTCGGGCCTCCCGGCCTTGCGGCCCTTCGGTGCGTAAGTCAACTGGGCGATGCCTGCGTCTCGCGAGGCATTGCCGCGGCTCACCGCGAGGAAAGCCCCTGCACCCAGCTTCTGCAGGGCGGACTCGCCATGCCACTTCAGGGTCAGGCCATGGCGACGGGCCAGTTGTCCCAGCAGGCGCCGATAGCCTGCGGCGTCCAGCACATTGGGGGGCAGGGCCGCGAGGTGACGCACCAGATTCGTGCCTTCGGCCGTTGCCCGCCAGCGGCGCGCGTCGATCGCGCCAGGCTCCGCGCCGAACACGTCGACCCGTTCCACGCGATGGGGCGGCGGGTCCTTGGGCTTCTTCGTCTTGGCCGTCGGCAGGCGGAAAGTGTGCGCGGCCACGGCTGCGTACAGCGCTTCCTGCCAGACCGCCGCGTCTGCCGCCAGGTGCACGGGCGCGACGATGCCGACGCGTCGGGCGGCAGGGCGAAGGGACAGCGCCTGCTGAACCAGTTTGCCAGCGACCGTCAGGACTTCGAACGGCGTGGCCCCGGACTTGCAATATCCGAGCAGGGCTGCGGTGTCGCGAGCGCCGCCCAGTGCCGTGCAGCGGGCATCGGCGTGGTGAGGCTTGTCTCGGTCGTGCAGCGCCAGCCAGCGGTTCCGTTCCGGCAGTCCGGCAGGCGGCGCTGCATTGACCGGTAGCAGGACCAGGCAGGCGTCGAGCGCGAGAAGTTCGGCAGGGCTGGGCAGCTTTGGCAGGACGCGCAGGGCGGGACTGCCGGATTCGGGCAGGAGGCTGGGCATGTGCAGTGCAGGATTTCGGGTTTGTTGGCGGGTCGACGCATGGGATGCGTTTGCTTGACCCTGATGGACTAAAGCCGGATCATCGCGCGCGTCTCTGCGGCGGTATTTGCATCCTAGCACAGCGTCGCTGCTGGATTTTTTCCCAAAACGGGGCGCCACCAGGCATCACGAATGACCGAATTCCAGAAGAATCCCGACCTCGATCCTCAGGAAACCCGCGAGTGGCTGGAGTCCATTGACTCGGTGCTCCGCAACGAGGGGGCCGAACGGGCCCATTTCCTGCTCGAGCGTCTGATCGACCACGCGCGGCGCTCCGGTGCCTACCTGCCCTACAAGCCCAACACGGCGTACGTGAACACGATCGCCGTGGGCCAGGAGCCGGCGTACCCCGGCGACCGGGCCATCGAAAAGCGGCTCGAGGCGTACATGCGCTGGAACGCCGTGGCCATGGTGCAGCAGGCGAACAAGGTGTCCTCCGAATACGGCGGACACCTCGCGAGCTACGCGTCGTCGGCCACCTTGTATGAGGTGGGGTTCAACCACTTCTGGCGCGCGCACAACGACGCGCACCCGGGCGACATGGTCTTCATGCAGGGCCACAGTTCGCCGGGCGTCTATGCCCGCGCCTTCCTCGAAGGCCGTCTGGGCGAGGACAACCTCAAGCGCTTCCGCCAGGAAGTGGGTGGCGGCGGACTGTCGTCGTATCCGCATCCCTGGCTGATGCCGGACTTCTGGCAGTTCCCGACCGTCTCGATGGGCCTCGGCCCGATGATGGCGATCTACCAGGCCCGCTTCGTCCGCTACATGGAAAACCGCGGGCTGGTGCCGAAGACGGACCGCAAGGTCTGGGCCTTCTGCGGCGACGGCGAGATGGACGAGCCCGAGTCGATGGGCGCCCTCACGATGCCGGTGCGCGAAGGCCTCGACAACCTGGTCTTCGTCGTCAACTGCAACCTGCAGCGCCTCGACGGTCCGGTTCGCGGCAACGGCAAGGTCATCCAGGAACTGGAAGCAGCCTTCCTGGGTGCCGGCTGGAACGTCATCAAGGTCATCTGGGGCAACCGCTGGGATCCGCTCCTCGCCAAGGACACGAACGGCATCCTGCGTTCGGTCATGGAAGCCACGGTCGACGGCGAATACCAGACCTTCAAGGCGAAGGGCGGCGCGTACACGCGCGAGCACTTCTTCTCGAAGCACCCCGAACTCAAGGCGATGGTCGCCCACCTTTCGGACGACGACATCTACCGCCTGAACCGCGGTGGCCACGATGCGCAGAAGATCTACGCGGCCTATGCCGCGGCAGTCGCGCACAAGGGCAGCCCGACCGTCATCCTCGCGCATACCGTCAAGGGCTATGGCCTCGGCAAGGCGGCCGAGGGCCAGATGGTCGCGCACCAGCAGAAGAAGATGGACGCGGAATCGCTGAAGCATTTCCGCGAGACCTTCCGCCTCCCGCTGTCGGACGAGCAGATCGCGAAGTTCGCGATCGTGAAGCCGGCCGAGGACAGCGAGGAGATCCAGTACCTCAAGAAGCAGCGCGAAGCCTTGGGCGGGTACCTGCCGAAGCGCAACACGAACGTGCCGCCGCTGCAGTTCCCGGCGCTGGGAAGCTACAAGGCGCTGCTCGACGGTTCGGGCGATCGCGAGATCTCCACGACCATGGGCTTCGTGCGCATGCTCACGGCGCTGCTGAAGGACAAGAACGTCGGCAAGAACATCGTGCCGATCGTTCCCGACGAAGCACGCACCTTCGGCATGGAAGGCCTCTTCCGCCAGATCGGCATCTACTCCGCCGTCGGCCAGCTGTACACGCCGCAGGATGCGGAACAGCTGATGTCGTACAAGGAAGACAAGAAGGGCCAGATGCTCGAAGAGGGCATCAACGAAGCCGGTGCCATCTGTTCGTGGATCGCGGCCGGCACGGCCTATGCGAACCATGGCATGGCGATGGTGCCGTTCTACATCTACTACTCGATGTTCGGCTTCCAGCGCGTCGGCGACTTCATCTGGGCGGCCGGCGACATGCGCGCCCGCGGCTTCCTGCTGGGCGCGACCGCCGGGCGCACCACGCTCGGCGGCGAGGGCCTGCAGCACCAGGACGGCTCGAGCCACCTGGTGGCCGCCACCATCCCCAACTGCAAGGCCTACGACCCGGCCTTTGCCGGCGAGATGGCGGTGATCGTG
>JBEEKA010000040.1:0-17184 GCA_041168985.1 Pseudomonadota bacterium
TAATCGGAAAGGAATGCGCCATGGGAATCCGCGAGAAACTGTCATACCTGCAGAAGATCCGTCATGACCATGGCGTCTTCGAGGCGCTGCGTGCAGGCTGGCTTGGGTTCCGATACGGCGGTTCGACCCGGATGATCCTGTATGCGCTGTACGAACCCCGGCCCATGGCCGATTCGATCACGGCCGCGCAGGATCATGTTTTCCGGTTCGCCACTCCGGAGGACCTGGCGCGACTGAGCACGACGCCAAGCTACGAGATCGCGCCCATCGACATCGAGCGCGTGAACCAGGGGACGGCGCGCTGCCTGCTCCAGCTGGATGGCGACAACCTCGTCGGTTACGCGTGGATATGGACCAACCGGCTCGCCTATATCGACAGCGGCATCCATATCAACCTGCCGGACGACACGATCTACAACTACAAGGGATATACGAATCCCGCGTATCGAGGCAGCGGCTTCCAGGCCCTGCGCCACCTGCAGCTGCTGAAGCTGACAAGGGACGAGGGCGTCAGGCGCCTTTTCGCTTTCGTTGATCAGTACAACATCCGGTCCCTGAACGGCGTTCGGAAAAGCGGATACCTGCCTGTCGGCGAGATCATCTTCCGCGCCAGGGACGGGAAAAAGGTGCAGTTAAGAATGAACGTGGATCATCACTTCTGGTCGTTCAGCGCAAGGACGTAGCGTCACTGCGCTTGCCGGGCAGCAATGCAAGCGCCAGCAACGCGACCCAGAAGTAGGTGAACGTCCCGTAAGCGCAGGCATCTTCCCAGCTGTGAAACCCGAGGAGTTGCGGGAAGGGCTTGTTCTGGCCCAGCACCCCGCAGGCCACGATCACCCAGAGCAGCCTGGGCAGCCAGCGCCCTGACCGGAAGGCCCCCGACCGTTCCATCGCAAGCGGAAGTCCGAGGACGTAAACGCCGCCCCAGGCCCAACCCAGTGGATTGATGAGCTGGGTGAGCAGCAGCCAGGGCGAAATCCAGGCCAGCCCGTCGGACGGCTGCCATCGCCGCATGTGATCCCGAATGAGCACGAAAACCGTCGCAGCGATCAGCAACAGGATCGCGGCCTTCAGGATGAGGCTGCCACCGAGGGGAGCCGGGAGACGCAGGCCCGCCGACCAGATGCTCTGGTTGAGGGGCTCGTGGTACAGAATCTCGGGCTGGACTTTGAGGAGTTCCATCCAGCTCAGGGTATAGGCGTAGGTTTCCTTGAAGCCGAGTACGAGGCCGGGCACCAGCACGCCACACAGCACGGCCGTGACGGCAATCCCGCAGGACAATCGGATCAGCTGGCGATAGTTTCCCGTCTCGAAGATTTCTTTCGCCGCCACGGCCAGGAACGGCAGGAACAGGAAGCCCAGGGGCAACTTGAAGAAGGGCAGCAGGCCGACAAGGACTCCCGCGACAAGGGGGGACTTCCTGTATGCGAGCGTGGCGCCGACCGCGATCAGCAACAGCAGCATCTCGATCTGGCCGGCATGGAACACCGACAGGGTGCCCTTGAACGCCAGGGCGGCTCCCAGTGCTGCCAGACCCACACGCGTCCAGGTGATGGGCCGGATGCCGAAGAGGATGACAAGCGCCAGCGACACGACGCTGATTCCCTTGTAGACCACCCAGGCCACCGCGTGGTCGGAGGGCAGCAGCAGGAAAGGAATCGCCGCAAATGGAGAGTACTTGTAGGGAAATGGGTCGGTGACCACATAGGGATCCAGGCCCTGCGCCAGACGGTCCCTGGCGAGAATCGGGACCTCGAAGTCGTGCGGGACGGGCGTCGACCAGATGTCGCCAATCGACAGGTAGAGCAGGAAATAGAACAGGGCCAGGACGCCGGCGAGGGCGCACAGTCCCAGCCAGGGCGGGATACTTTCCTGAAGTCGCCGAATGAACACTGTACTCAGCTCCTTTTCTTGCGGAATACCGCGTAGCGATTCGCCACGAAGTTGAGGAACATGCCGCTGGCAATGCCGGCCATCGCGGCGAGGTGGACGGACATGTCCGGGCGGAATCTCAACAGCCCGTCAGCGACGGCGAAATTCACCGCGGCGCCAAGGGACGATGCAAGCACGAAACCCATGAACTGGGGGAGTACCGATTGGTCCCTCGCGTAGGAGAACGTGAGCCGTCGGTTCAACGCGAAGTTCGTGACGATGGAAACGGCAATGCCCCCGAGAATCGCCAGCCGCACCGGGGCGCCAAGCCGGCTCAGCAGGGTCAGGACCACAAGGTTGACGACGGCACCTGACGCACCCACGAGCGCAAACTGGAAGACCTGGCTGAGCGCGCTGTATTGATAGATGAGCAGGCGCCGCAGGTGCATGAGGTAGAGCAGCTGCTGCCTGAAATCGAGCTTGCTCTTTCCGCGCTTCCGGTCGGCGAAATAGATCGGAACCTCGCCGACATTCTCCAGTCCGCATTTGACGATCAGTTCCAGGCCGATCTTGTATCCCAATGGATTGAGCCTGTCGGCCCGGATGAAATCGCTGCGCCTCAGTGCGAAGAAACCGGACATCGGGTCCCTGGCCGACGAGAAAGGACGGGCCAGCAACGTGGCGATCCGGCTGTTCAGCCAGCGCATGAAACCCCATTCACCATCCGTCCGGCCGCCGGCCACGTATCGGGACCCGATGACGAACTGCTGGCCGGACTCCAGCGCCAGGATCATGTCCGGAATCTTTTCGGGCGGATGGCTGAGATCGGCGTCCATGACAACCAGGACAGGATGCCTGGCGGCGTTGAGGCCTTCCACGACGGCCTGGCTGAGCCCCCGGTCAGAGGTGCGAACCACCAGTCGAACCCAGTCGAGATCCAGGCGGCTGACGACGCCGCGCGTGTCATCCGGACTGTCGTCGTCCATGATCAGCAATTCGAGGTCGACGTCATGGTCGTTCCGCAACGCCTGGAGTCGCTGGGCCAATTCGGGGATGTTTTCGGCCTCGTTGTACGTCGGCACGATCACCGAAATCGGCGCCAGCAGCCGGACGCCTGCAAGGCGCAAGGGATCCTGCTGATTCACGACGGCCAGTGCCCGGAAGTCAGCGCGACGGTGGCGGCACCGGTTGCCACGATCCGGCCGGAATCACGGAGAACCTCGAGCTCGAGTTTCGCCATCGGGCAGTCGCCGTCGGCATCCATGGCGATGACCTTGGCGCGACAGGTCAACTCCACGCCCGGTACCGCGCTGCTCAGCACCTTCCAGGATATTTCGCGGATTTCTCCCGCATCGCCCAGCCACTCGCCTATCTGGTTTGCGAAGAAGTTCCCGATCAAAGCGCGCTGCACGACGATGTCCGTGTGGCCTTCCGCCAGGGCAGCGTCCTTGCTGTAGTGGATGTGGTGCCTGTTCCATGTGGCGGCGCTGAACATGAATATCTGGGTTGCGGTAGGCATGAGGCGCATTTCCGGAATGGCGCCGGGTGGCATATTCGATGTCACGGGGATGCGTCCTTGCGTAGTGGTTCCTAGGTTGCGACGGGAGAGTCTAATCCAACGAGGAGGTCGCGGCGTTCGGTCAGTCGACGTAACGCCACCTTCGAAGCAGGCGTTCCCCGAAAAGCACGAGGGTGGGCCAGGGATCCCGCCAGCAGAAGGTCAGATGGACGTCTGCACGCAGGCCGTCGAGCAGGCAACGGCCGATCCATCGGAACGACGCGGCCGCGCCCAGCTGTTGCTGGCGGATCGCGGCGAGCCCACCATTCAGGTCCCCCAACATCCAGTGGTACCGAAGGACCCGAAATCCGGTCCAACTGGGAATAGATGGCGTTCCGGAATGGAACGCGTCCTCGCCATGGACCTGGCACATCAAGCCGGGCAGGTCCAGACCGGACGCCACAGCCACGGCGCAGCTGCCATCCAGGCGCGGGTTCAGCTCCAGGAACGCGGGTCGTTCGCCCTGCCGAACGATGAACTGCGCCAGTCCCACACCGTGATAACCGATCCTCTCCACCAGTGCCGCCAGGTCGGCACGGAGCCCGTCGGATTCCTGCGTTACGCCAGCGACACCGAAGCCCGTGCCGTCGGAGGTATCCGTGCGAAGCACCACCTGCTGCTGGTAGGCGATCAACTTGCCCGACCGGGCGACAAAGCGGCAATTGATCCGCTGGCCGAACACCCGCTCCTGGATCATGAACCGGCCAGTCACGCGGGGGTCCGCGGCGAGCGCCTCAACACAGGCGTCCAATTCCGCTCGGCTGTCCAGCAGTATCGCTTTCCGCCCCAGTTCGGCATCCGGATCCGCCGCCTTAACGATGAAGCGGGTCGCTCCCAAGGCATCGGCCATGCGCCCGATATCCGCTTTGCCGGACACCGCACTGGCCGGAACACGAAGCCCGACTTCCTGCGCCAGGGCATTCAGCGCAGCCTTGTCCTGGCAGAGGGCCATCAGACCGGCTTCAACCCCCAAAATCGTCGCAAAGGGCTCCAGCATTGCCCGAGCTTCATTCACCGTACGCAGTTCGCGATCACCGACCGGCAGGATCGCCATCCGATCCCGCGTCATCCCCGGGAAATGCTCGAGAAAAGCGGCCCTGAATCGATCGGCTCCCTCCGGTTCCGGCATTTCCCACACCCCACGGACATAACGGCTCACACGAAAGGCGCTGCTGTCGCCTCGCTCCATGCCCATGACGATTTCATGCCCCGCCCTGGACAGTGACCGGATGGCGACCAAGGACTGCCGGTACGGGCCGAGCACCAGAACCGTTTTCCTCAAGTATGTAGACCGTTTCGGCTTCCGCAGTGAAGCAAGTCGCCTTAGAGTTGTCGCCATGGCTTCAGACCGAGTACCGGAAATCGATCTCCTGCGTTTCGTAGCGGCAGCTGCCGTAGTCGGCTATCACAATTCATATCGGATCCCAGTACACGGTATTCCATCCGAGGACGCACTTCCGATCCTTCAGTCCGTGACGAAGTTCGGGTATCTCGGCGTGGCGCTATTCTTTCTCATCAGCGGATTCGTCATTCTCTGGTCAGCCAGCGCTAAAACCGCGCGTCAATTCGTGATGTCCCGTGCGCTGCGCCTTTACCCTTCGTTTTGGGCCTCTGTCGCAATAACCACGGTTGCACTGTTAATTCTTGGCCCAAGCACTCCGGATGCAGTAACGATCGCCGGAAACGTCTCAATGCTGCCCGGGTACGCCGACGTGGAATTCATTGATGGTGTTTACTGGACACTCGCGGTCGAAATCAAGTTCTATGCACTTGTCGCGCTGGTCCTTCTCGCGAAGCAAATCCACCGGATGGAATACCTTCTTTGGGCATGGCTAATCGGGCTTTCCCTCTGCCATTTTAACTTTCCGGTGCCCGGACTGGTGTCGATCTCGATGTTCCCTTATGGGCAATTGTTTGCGGGTGGGTGCTGGGCATTCCTTATCCGCTCGAAGGGTTCGTCGCCCAGTCGATTCGCGGGATTCTTTGCATCCTTGCTGTTGGGCGTTGCGGCCGGCGCCAGAGAGTCAAAGAATTTTTTGCACGAACCTTCAACGACTGACCTGCTGATCGTCGAGATGCTGATCGTCCTCTGCTTCGGCGTCATTCTTTCTGTCGCACTCAGATGGTGGACGCTGAGACGGACGCAGTTGGCCATGACGCTCGGCGCACTTACTTACCCGCTTTACCTGTTGCACAATCGCATCGGGAAACTGCTGTATGCGGCGATGGATGGCGTCGTGCCGACGTGGCTTGCGATTTTTATCATTACCGGCGTCGGTGTCGGCCTAGCCGTCACTGTTACAGCCTTGGTGGAGAAGCGACTGGTTCCATTCCTGGGCCGCACGAAAACATACCGCCGGCTATCGGGTTCAGCCAACGTCCCGCCGGCCGATCGAAACCCTCAAAGGACCCAAAGTTGATTGACGTCCGCTTGATCAGCGCTGACGAGTCCAACTTCCAAAAAGCATTCGATTCGGTGCTTGGTCTATGATGCGCATTGGGATTATCAGCTGATGAAAGTCCCTATAATCCCGTAGACCGGGGAAAATAGATGGATGGCGCAATCGCCAGGTAATGCATTGACACAAATGGGCATTCGATCGGACTCCAAGGGCACTATCTGGCTGGCGGCCCAGGTCAGATTGTTCCATCGTCTCTGGCAGGACGTGCATTCCTCCATTGCCTGTCTCTGGCTGCTGGACCGGCTTGTCGGTCGATTCCTGCCTTTCAGGACCCTCGTCATCCCGCTTTTCGACCGGATCGACTGTCTCGCGGACCATGCGGTACTGCCTGCGGGATACCGGCTGAAACCGGCCCGTCGTGAAACGATGGAGCGGGTTGCCGCTCAGCACCCGGAAGCCCTGACACAGGCCTTCATCGACGAGGCACTGTCCAAGGGGGACACCCCCTTCGTCATCTTCCGAGGGGAGGACGTGGCGGAGTTCCATTGGTTCGCCACGACCCCGACCCGGATGTTCGCCGGAGTGTGGATCCACCCGCCCATCGACCGGCTCTACAGTTACAAGGGATACGTCATGCCCGCTTACCGGGGGAATGCCTTGCATTCGCTGGGCAAGCGCGTCAGGGCGCAGGAGCTTTCCCGCGCACAGCTGAAGGGGATCGTGTCCTTTGTCGAAGTATCCAATACGCCGTCCCTGCTTTCCGCAGCGAAAATCCCGGGCCAACGTTTCGGGTTTGCGATTATCTGGCCCAAGGCCTCCGGCCTCTGGGCCTATCGATCGCCCGCCTGCAGGAAGGCCGGCATTCAGTTCACCGGCGGCGCGCAGGCGTCGAACAGTCCGTCGATGACTTCCCAGTCGCCGACCCGATTGTAGGTGTGCAGACCGATCATGCCGGGCAGGTGCCGGGTTTCGATACGTTGGAGCATTCGCTCCTCGTAGCGCCCTGATCCCAGGGACAGGATCTCGTTGAACACGAGTGCACGGCCATAGGACCGGGCACAGTCCTGCGACGGGCGCAGCGTCCGCCCACCGAGATCGATCACCTCGCCGGCCGCCCGGGCCGTCGCGGCGGAACAGGACACCAGCCCTGTCGGCTGGAACTCCCAGGGCCCTTCCAGTCGGTCCGACTTGAAGATCCAGGTCAGCGCGACCGACCCGGGGGTGGCCATGGGGGACGTAAACATCCACCACTTACCGTCACGTCGGAATACCGTGGAATCCACGCAAGGGAAATCAAGCAGGCGCGCCACCTTTTCCCATTCGTCCGGAAAGCGACGTGCCCGGTACAGGTCCAGACCACCTGATGCCGCGGATTCCGGCAACAGGTAGATGTCCTCTCCCTGACGCAGGAGATGGGGGTAGGAAAGGTGGGTATCTGAATGCAGCACGGTCCTCACGTCCTGAAGCCGGCCCGTTTCGTCGATCCAGCCACAGGCGATGTGTCCGTGCCCGTCGTGCCTGTCAATGGATTCGAAGAACAACCAGGTCCGCCCCCCCTCTTCGAACAGAAAGGGATCTGCCGCCGGTTGATCGCCCAGCTCGTGCATCCAACGGAACGTCGACAGGACTTCCTCGGTCGGTGATTCCGGCAAAACCTTCGCGGACCGACGAATCGCCATGTGCCAGACGGGTCTATTTCCGGCGCGCCGATGCCATCGGCCGATACGCGACATCACCTGCCAAGCAGTCCAGCGGCAGACATCCCAAAGTCCCGGTTGCCCGAGTGGATCTTTCGGCAATTCCCCGGGAGCGCAGCCTTCGGGCACTATCGCTCCGTTCCGGTGCAATTCGTGCAGCTTCTGCAAGAAGAAATGGCTGCCCCCCCACAGGGGGCCAATCCTGTTTCTTCGCGCGGAAGGAAAGGGATCCAAGGGAAAGTCGGCTCGACAGAGCACTTCCGGCCCGGCCTCGGGTGACATCCTCCGATGCAGTTCCACAGGCCGACTCTCAATCCCGCGCAGCATCTCGAATGCAAATGGGGGCAAGTCCGATGCGCCATGCTTTGCGCCAACCTGCAGGCACCAGGTCCCGTGGCGGGACTCTCGCCACCAAGGGGCCCCCGTCAAGGCAAGGTCCAGGCAGACGTCAGGCAGTTCGTCTGACTTCCTGTCCGCCAGTGATGGCGGAATCCGCCGCGCCGCGAGCGGATCGTTTTGAACGTCGTATATCGAATCGACGCAGCGGAACAGCGTCCTGGCGATGTTCCCTGGAATCGTTCCGGATCGGGAACGCGGCGTCACTTCGACATCGATGATCCGGATGTAATCCGCGAGCAACAGGTCCTGCACCACGGCCTGCGCACACGCCGTCATGGTCGGGCCGTCGAGTCGAAGCCCGATTCGCAACGGCGGTCGCTCAGACGCTGAACGCCGGAACAGCCTGCTCGGCAGATTCAATTCGCAAAAAGCCATCAGCGAACCGGGTTCCAGATGCGGACGCGCTCACCCCGCAGATAGCGAACAATCGCCAGCAGCGAGGCCAGGTTCGTCAGCACGAAGTAATAGGCCTTGCCCAGCAGTCCCCTGCCCGCGCTGCGGGCATGCAGGACGAAGCCGATGCCACCCGCGGCCAGCACCAGCAGCTGCACCATCAGGCAGGCAAGATAGAAGGGGCGGTTCACCAACGGCAGGCAACTGAGCAGGGCCACCGCCCACAACAGGGGTGAAGCGTAGCGCAAGGCCTTGTGGGACAGCAGCTGGATCGCGAACAGTCCGAACCGGAATGGGTTCAGCATATGCCGCTCGGAAACCAATGCCCCGATGCTGCGGATCGCCACGCGGACGCGCATCGAGAGCTCCTGCTTCGAACGGTCGAGCGTGTCTTCGAAGCATATCGCCCTGGGCTCCAGCACCGTGCGCAGTCCCTGCTCCCGCATCCGCATCGCGATGACGAAGTCGCTGATCAGCTCGGGCGATATCGGCCGATATGCAGCACGGCGCACGGCGTAGAGGCACCCACTGACCCCGACAAGCGACCCCAGGCTGCTTTCCGCCTGGCGCAGGGCGATCTCGTAGCCCCAGTACGCCGTGCCACCGGCGGCAGTGAGGTTGCTGCCCTTGCCCAGATAGACCAGCTGGGCTGCGACGCAGCCGACACCGGAATCTGCGAAATTGGAGGCCAGTGCCCGCAGGGCAGAGGTGTCAATCACGGTCGTGGCATCGGTAAACAGCAGGATTTCCGCCGAACAGGCGGCGGCAGCCTGATTCTGGGTCTCCGTCTTGCCCACCCGACCTTCGACACGCAGCAGTCGAACCCGCGAATCGCCGTAGCGCCGGACGATTTCATCCGTAAGGTCGGTCGACCCATCGGAAGCAACCAGCACGTCAAACCGGTCCGCGGGATAATCCAGCGACAGCAGGTTGTCGAGCTTGGCGTGAATGCCCCGCTCTTCGTTGAAGGCCGTGACGATGACCGTCATGGTCGGGGTGACAGGGCCAGTCAGCGCAACGCGGCCATGCAAACGGGACAGCAGGCGCCAACCCAGCGCATAGCCCGCATAGACGTAGACCAGCAGCAACGCCGAAACCCAGAAAAGGCAAACTGAGACCATCAGCAACCTACGGCCCTAATACGTGTATTTAGAATAGCCTAAAGTCTGGGCACTCCCGCCCGGGAGTTCCGTGCCTTGCCACACAAAATGAAGACGCCGCCTCCACTCATCGCCGAAGGCCTCTTTTCCTATCTTATCGGGGGTTCCGAACGAGTGGGCGTAGACATGGCGTTGGGATTCAAGTCCCGCGGCTACCGGGTCGCCTGCTTCGCCTTTTATGGGACCGATGGCCCATTCAGGGCCGAGCTGGAAACGGCCGGTGTGGAATGCCTGGACCTTGATTACACCAAACGACCGCGGTTGATCCGCCGGCTCTCCTATCAGCTTGAGTTCTACCGCTTCCTGCGGTCCCGCGAGGTCGCGGCGCTGCACATCCACCACGCCACGGCGCTGACTCTGTGCGGAGTCGCTGCGCGATTGGCTGGCGTCGGGCGCGTAGTGATGACCGAACACGCCCTGTTCCAGCTGCAGGAGCGCCCGAATTACCGGCGTCAGGCGACCCGGGACTGCAAGTTCGCCACGGCAATCACCGGTGTCCATGCGGGCATCACGGGCTATTTCCATGACGAAATGCAGGTTCCAGCGGAACGACTGCATGTCGTCACCAATGGCGTTCGACTTAGGGATCCCGACCCAGCGCTCCGCGAGAGGATGCGCGCCGAACTCGGCATCCCGGCCAGCCAGTTCGTCTACTTGTTCGTCGGTCGTCTCGAAGATGTGAAGGACTTGCATACCTTGCTCGGTGCAGCGGCCCGCCTCCCCGAGACCCTGGCACAGGGCATCACCATCGTGCTGACAGGCGACGGCAGCTGCCGCCAGGATCTTGAAACCGCTTGTGCCGCGCAGGGACTGCAAGGCCGCATCCGCTTCCTGGGCGCCCGGACCGACATTCCGAATCTGCTGGCCATGGCCGACGCGTTCGTCATGACGTCGAGAACCGAGGGCCTCCCCATGGCCATGATCGAAGCCATGGGCGCGGGCCTGCCCTGTGCGTCCACGGCGGTCGGTGGCATCCCGGAGCTGCTGGCCGATGGGGCGGGGCTTACGGCCCCGGTGAAGGACTGCCAGGGGATCGCCGATGCCATGACAAAGCTGGTGACCAATGCGCCGCTCCGGAAATCCATCGCGGCGCGCGGACAACAGGTCGTGGCCGAGCGTTACAGCCTGGATGCCGTGGTGACCCGCTATCTTGAGCTCATGGGACTGCCGGCTTACTGGCCATCAAAGGACTGACGGCATGCGGATTCTCTGGGTTTCACAGGTCATTCCTTACCCGCCCAAGGCGGGCGTGTTGATCCGCTGCTATTACCTGCTCCGGGCCGTGGCCCGCGTGCACGAGGTGGACCTCGTCGCTTTCATCCAGGAACCCTTCCTCAGGACCTTCTACCCTGACGTGGAAACGGGACTGGCCGAATGTCGCAAGGCGCTGGAACCCTTCTGCCGTTCCGTCACCTTCCTGCCCATCGAACCGCTGCAACGACCGAAGGGACAGCTGCGCACGGCCCTCGAGTCCCTGTTCCTGGGGGATGGATACATCACGCGCTGGCTGCAGGGCCCCAAGGCCCGCGCTGCAATCTCCAGACTTGCGGCCGAGAGTCAGTACGACCTCGCCCATTTCGACACGATCGCCCTGGCACCCTTCCGCGAACTGCTGGGCGATGTGCCCTGCACCCTGGGCCATCACAACGTCGAATCCCACATGCTGCTGCGCCGGGCCGAAGTCGAGAAGAACTGGCTCAAAATAGCCTATTTCCGGCAGGAGGGGCGCAGGCTGCGCCGTTACGAGACGCGGACGGCGCAGGATTTTGCCGCCCACATCACCTGCTCTGAACTGGACAACAATCGGCTGCAGGAATGCGTGCCGGGCCTCAAGACCGTCTGCGTTCCCAATGGGGTAGACGTGGACTTCCTGACCCCGATCCACGGGCCCACGCGACCGGATTCGCTGATCTTCGTGGGCACCATGAACTGGTACCCGAACGTCGATGCCGTGCTGTTCCTGCTGCGGGAGATCTGGCCTCTGGTCCTGGCCAAACGACCCAAGGCCACGCTGGACATCGTCGGTGCCGGCGCCCCTTCGAGTGTGACCGACCTCGCCGCTTCGCTGCCGGGCGTGACGGTGCACGGCTATGTGCCGGACTTCCGCCCGATGATCGATTCGGCGGCGATCTATGTCTGCCCGATCCGTGACGGCGGCGGCACGAAGCTCAAAATCCTGGACGCCCTGTCCATGGCCAAGTGCATCGTGGCCCATCCAATAGCCTGCGAGGGCATCGATGTCACGCCGGACGTCAACTGTGTCTTTGCAGAATCGGCCGAGGACTTCGCACAGAAGATCGACCGCCTGCTGGACGACTGCCCACGACGCGCGACGCTGGGATCGACGGCACGTGATCTCGCGGTCAACCGTTATGCCTTCGATGCGATCGGGGCTGATCTGGTTCGCGTGTTCGAGGACGCGGCTCAGCGCAAGCTCTGAGCCACTTCGAAAAGACGCGCCAAGCTTCCAAACGCGTCGCGACGGCCGGCAAAGTGGTCGTCGACCATTCCAGCAAAAGCGGAAGGCTCCACCAAGCCGGACTCCCGCAGTCGCCGGGACGCGAATGTATCCCGCACCAAGTCGCGTAAGGGCCCCTTGAACGCCGCCGGCCACGAGACGAGCGCTGAAGGCCTGCCCAGACGGGACGATAGCCAAAGCGCTGATCGACGCAAGGAAGGAATCTTGTTTCCGAACTTGATCAAGGCGGCGTCCGCAGCAGTCATTCCAGCTGCCATGACCCAGCGGGGCGACCAACCGCCTTCGGCAAGCCAACCCCAGTTGACCGGCACGCGGGACGCCCGCTGATCGTTTCGCACGAGGTACCGGCGCTGGAAAGACCCAGCCAAAGGTGTGCCCTGGGTTCGATGACGGATATCCCGCTTTCGCAGAAAGTCTGCAGTAGGATTTTCGAACTCGGCGGAAGCGTTCAGCCAACGTGTCGCCAACTGGACCTGGTTTACGTCCGCGTACGGCGACAACTGGGGCATGAAACTGCTGCCCACCTGATAGTTCGCCACGGACCAGAACGCGACCTCTTCCCGGAACAGGACGTTTCCGTACCCCGAGCCGATCATCCGTGCAATGTACCAAGGGTCCAGCGACCGACTCTTCAGGGTTTCGGCCAGCACGGAACCCAGGACACGGGCATCCGGATGACCTACCGAAATGCTTTCGACACCGCCACGGCCAACCTGATTGCCCAGATTGCCCGTGATGCGGCAGCGCGCACCGGTCGGCAACGAGCGATGGAAATGGACATCGATGGCTTGTGACAGACAGGAGACCCCGCCCGACAAGCGCGAAGCGGTCAACACCAGATCCGGCAAGGAGCGCTGGAAATCCTCACCCAGGTCCACGATCAGGTGCTCAAGCCCATAGGCTCGACAGAAGGCAGACGCCAGGCGCGCGTCAAGATTAGCGGGGGATGCGGCCATCGTGGCGCACAACGGTCGGCGCCCCTGGGCCAGTTGCGACATCAGCGCGACCCGCGAATCCAGCCCGCCGCTCAAGCTGACGACGGCCGAATCAGCCGGCAGTCGCTGCGCCGCCTTATCCAGTGCCTGGATCTGGGCTTCGATCCGGTCGTCATGCGAAAATTCCGCCGCTTCTGCGCCCGGGACGCCAGAAGAGGCTGTAACTATCAGGCGACCCGATTCGTCCAACCGCAAGGTCGCGCCCGCAGGCAAAAGTCGAACCGCAGCATTGAGTGTGCGACCGAACAACGGATGGCCATAACGCAGCACGTCGGCGACCGCTTCGAAATCCGGGGTCCGTGGCACATCGGGATGGCACGGAGAGCTGATTACCGCACAGCGATCAGTCGTCGCCGAGAACACGGGCGGAAGGCCAACGATCGAAGTCAGTACATCCGTGACACCGGATCGAAGATCGACGTCGAAAACAACCGCGTTGGCAAGCAGTCCGTCGGTCTGACGGGACACACTTTCAGCGTGGTCCCCGATGCAGAGGCATAGCCGCGCCACGGCTAATTGGGCTTCGAGAAGCGCCGCGTCTTCGCGGCGCCACAGTTCGACCGCCAGTTCCAGAGGCCCGGCGGTCACCCGGAACCGAAGCCCCTCTTCGAGTGTCCTCGCAACTGCCCCACCCAAAGTGCCCGGTGAACGACGGAGTTCGAGATTCCGTACCGACACAGGCTCGAGGCCATGCGTTAGTCTCTGCCCATGCATCCGCCAGCCCCTGTCCGCGTCCTGTCCATGGTCGAAGCCGTGACGATCACCGGACCGGTGAAGCCACTGCTCATGTTTTCAAAGCGTGTACGCAATCGGCCTGCGGGTCAACCGCAGATCCTGCACTCGATCATGACCACAGTGCGCAGCTCACGGCAGACGGAAACGCCATCGAATCTGTTCCTGGACACATTGCGTCAAGAGGGTCTGGATTGCGATGTCAGCGTGGAAGGCTTCCCTGGAGACCCCCGGGTGCTGGGGCAAATTGCCGCCCACATCCGGAAGCGGAAGCCCGACATCGTCGAAACCCACGACTTCAAGAGTCATTTCCTTTTTTGGCTTTTGCGCAGGCTGTACCGCAGGCAGATCGGGAACCCCCGATGGATCGCCTACCACCACGGCTACACGCGGATGAGCCATCGGGTCCGGGCCTATCAGTTGCTGGACAGGATTTCCTTGCCCCGGGCGGATCTCGTCGTCACGCTGTGTCGCCCTTTTGTTGAGCAAGTCGTTGCCCGTGGGGTCAAGCCGGCTCGGGTCACGGTCATCTCCAACGCGGTGGAACCGCGCCAGCCCCCGAGCGCAGAGAAACTACTCGCCCTGCGGCACGAGTTGGGTCTGGATCCGGGCGATCCCGTCATCCTTGCCGTGGGCAGGCTTTCCCCCGAGAAGGGTTGCGACGACCTCATCGCCGCCTTCCGGAGACTGCGGCAGACTCAACCGGACTTGAAGCTGCTCTTCGTAGGAGATGGCGGCGAAGGGCGACGTCTGCGCGACGCCTGTGTCGATTTGGGACCGGCGGTAATCTTTGCAGGGCACCAGACCGATGCCTGGCCATACTTCTTCCTCGCTACTGTTTATGCACTGCCATCACATTCTGAGGGTTCTCCCCTTGTCCTCTTCGAGGCACTTTCTGCACAGTGCATCATCGTCGCCAGCTGCGTCGGCGGTGTTCCGGACGTGGTTACGGACGGCTTTTCGGCGCTGCTGGTACTGCCACACGACGTCTCGGGGCTGACTGAAGCCTTGGGGTGCGCGCTGACCGATCCGTCGCTCCGCGGGGCGTTGCAGGCGGGGGCAGCCGAGGCACTGGATCGATTCACGCCGGATCGTTATGTGGATCGACTGCTCGACATTTACGGTCGATTAATCGGGAAATAATCTGTGTGCGGAATTGCAGGAATTTGGTCGTCGCGACGACCGCTCGATTCGAGCTTGATTCAAGGCATGACGGACTCGCTGCTGCATCGAGGTCCGGATGACGGCGGCATTCAGGCGCTGGACGACTCCCGACTCTGGTTCGGCCATCGGCGGCTTGCCATCCTGGATCTGTCACCGCTCGGCCATCAACCCATGGCTTCGGCGGATGGGTCCTTATGGATTGCGTTCAACGGGGAGGTTTACAACTTCCGGGAGATTCGCGCGGAACTCGAAGCGCTAGGCCATTATTTCAAGAGCCATTCAGACACGGAAGTCATCCTCGCGGCCAGCCGGGAGTGGGGCCTTGATAATGCCGTCCACAAGTTCCGCGGCATGTTCGCCATCGCGTTGTGGGATACCAAGGCCCGCATGCTGACGCTTTGCCGGGACCGATTCGGCGTCAAACCCCTGTTCTATGCAGTCGACAATGGACGCCTGGCCTTTGCGTCGGAAGTCCGCGCCCTGCACGCGGCAGGGTTCTGCGGCAAAGGCGTGGACCCGGTCGCACTCGCTGACTATGTTCAGTATGGCTATGCGTCGGCGCCGCACAGCCTCTTCAAGGATGTCCGTGCTGTCCAACCCGGACACATCGTCACGGTCACGGACAGCCTGACCCCCATCGAGCGGCCGTACTGGTCGGTGCGCAGCCTCGTGGACAGGGATCTTAACCGGACACTCCGGCAACGACTGGAAACCCTGTCAGAGGATGCACTGCTGGAGGAACTCGAAGCGCAACTGACGGAAGCCTTTGAATACCGCATGGTGGCCGACGTACCGGTGGGCGTCTTCCTTAGTGGCGGCATCGATTCTTCCTTGGTTGCCAGCCTGCTTTCACGTCGAACCGGGCCCAGACTCCGGACATTCACGATCGGCTATGGAGAATCGGAGTTTGACGAGACGGCCTACGCCCGAGCCGTCGCAGCGCATCTGGGTACGGAGCACACGGAATTCATCGTGTCGCCCACGGAAATGTTGCCCCTTCTGGATCAAGCGCTGGAGATCGCCGACGAGCCGATCGGCGACAGCTCATTGATTCCGACTTTGATGGTGTCGAAGCTCGCCCGCGAGCACGTGACCGTGGCGCTGTCGGCGGACGGTGCGGACGAACTCTTCGGCGGCTATGCACGGTATCAACATTGCGCGCGGCTTGAACGGATGCCCGCAATTGCCCGCGCGGGACAGTATCTGGCCGCCGAGGCGCTGGACCGCCTGCCCAGCCCCTGGATTGCCGGCGCCTACCGTGCGTTGAAAGGACGCGCTGACGGGTTCGCTGGCATCGAAGACAAGTTGCGCAAGTTCATCAGGCTGTCCCGCGCAGGCGACAGCTTTGAGCGGTATGACGCGACGCAGGCAGAAGTCGACGCGGGTCTTGCCACTCAACTGGGCGCGAGTTCCCGTGCGGCACAGGAGTTCGCGCGCAGTACATTCGACGCCCCGCTGACCGTCGATATCGAAACCCGACTCATGTACCACGATTCAGTGCGCTATTTGCCCGGTGACCTTTTGTCCAAGGTTGATCGCGCGTCCATGGCAGTGTCATTGGAAGCGCGCGAGCCCTTTCTGGATCACAAACTGGCCGAGTTCGCTTATTCGCTTCCAACCCGATGGAAGATTCAGGGTGCCCGAAACAAACATATCCTGAGACTCATTCTGGATCGGCACTTCCCGGCGGGTCTGTTCGACAGACCGAAGCACGGCTTTTCCGCACCAGTGCGGGACTGGCTGTCCGGCCCGCTGCAGGAGCAGCTACGGCACGAACTTTCGTCCCAGCGAGTGCGTGACATCGGCCTATTGGATCCGAAGACCACCACGACGCTCATCGACGACTTCTATGCCGGCAAGGCAGGCTGCAGCACGGCCGGACTCTGGTTCCTGTTCCAGCTGCAGCGTTGGGCCGGGCGCTGGCTGCATAAGCCCTGACGGCCAATGAATCCGCGCAAGCACCATCAAGGTAGTCCGCAAACTTCTGCTCCAGGACTTTCAGAGGGATATGGCCTTGCTGCCTGGTCATTGTGGGCCTACCAACTAATAGCCATTGGAAGACTCGGTGAGCTCATCCCCGGGTTGCATCACTTGCCATTGGCAAAACTATGTATTGGCACTGCATTACTTGCATTGATTGCTAATGGGCGACACAGGACAATTCAAAGCTCTAATAGGCATCAAATATCGGTGCCAGTTATCGCATTATTCGCATTATCCCTTGTCCTGATACCTGTTTCCATTTCTCCCGGTGCCAGCGTCACATTCTTTACAACTGTCGCTATGCCGCTGGCTGTTAGCTTCTACGTAACCACGAAAGTCTGTGTAACTTG
>JBEEKA010000041.1:0-18399 GCA_041168985.1 Pseudomonadota bacterium
GCGCTCAACGGCCTGCTGCAGCCGGGCGCGCAGGTGGTGCGGGGCGAGCAGCACCTGGACGTCGACTCCTTCAAGGAGGCGATGCGCTGGCTGCTCGACCAGGCGCGCAAGGGCCAGTCGATGCAACGTTACAAAGGCCTCGGCGAGATGAACCCCGACCAACTCTGGGAAACGACCATCAACCCGGACACGCGCCGCCTGCTTCAGGTCCGCATCGAGGACGCCGTCGCCGCCGACGAGATCTTCACGACGCTGATGGGCGATCAGGTCGAACCGCGCCGCGAATTCATCGAGAAGAACGCGCTGGCTGTTTCGAACCTCGACGTGTGACGGCAAGGCAGCCCGGCATGGTTCGGTAACGACGCCGGCCAGACGACGCACCGCGCGTCGCATCGTGCGGGGGAACCTCGCCGCGAAACCCGCCACGCCCTGACTCGCGCTGGAGCGACACCGCCGACTATGACCAACAGACGCTGGATTTCCTCGTCAAGCAGGTGGGCGCGGACCGGATCCTGTACGGCTCGCTTTTCCCCTTCCTGATCGGAGACATGAAGCGGATCTTGAGCAAAGTGGATGCATTCCCCGCCGCACAGCGGGATGCGAATAGCGGAAAGAACCAACGCAGCATCTCCGATCTGTGACCTGACTGTCGTTTACACCACAGGAGATTTCCATCAGCATTGCGGCGTCGGCTACGCAAAGCATTGAAAGATCTGGAAATTCTTACAAATGGGAAAGCTCGTATTCGTCGTCGAGGACGACGCCGTCTTTCGCGGCTACCTTGTCGGCCAGCTGCATCAGCTCGGTCTTGATACGCGGGAATACCCCAACGGCAAGGGTGTCGTCACAGCGGTGCTCAACCAGAAGCCCGCCGCCTGTTTCATCGATCTCGTGATGCCTGGCGTCGAAGGCATCGAAACGATCATGTCCATCCGGGATTCCAAGGCCGATCCAAAGCCCATAGTCATCGCGATATCCGGACACGGCCAGTACCTGCTGGGCGTGGAAGGCCTCGGCGCGACTGAAGCCATCAGAAAATTGGACCTCAACCCCGAACGCCTGCGCGAGACACTGACGCGCTACGGCCTGGTGCCCTGAAAGGGCGCGCGGGGGTCCACTTCACGCCAGCTACCCGGCGGCAGATCCTCGATCCGCAGGCTGCCGATGGCAGCGCGAATCAGGCGCAAAGTCGGGAACCCCACCTTTGCCGTCATGCGCCGAACCTGCCGGTTCTTGCCCTCACGCAGCGACAGCTCGATCCATGAGGTAGGGATCTTCGCGCGATACCGGATCGGCGGGTCGCGAGACCAGAGATTCGCGGGCTCATCCATGCGGCGTGCTCCGGCGGGTTGCGTGACGAAATCTCCCAGATCGAGCCGACCCCGCAGCTGGGCGAGGGCTTCATCGGTCACCGCGCCGTCAACCTGCGCCCAGTACACCTTCGTGAGTTTGTGCCGGGGGTTCGCGATGCGGGCCTGCAGCGGGCCGTCATCGGTCAGCAGAAGCAGGCCTTCGCTGTCCGTATCGAGACGGCCGGCGGGATAGACGTCGCGCACGTCCACGTAGTCGGCGAGTGTTCGCCTGCCGGGTTCAGGGCTGAACTTGCAGGCGACGCCGAAGGGCTTGTTGAAGGCGATGAGCATGAAACAGCGTCAGCGGTTTCGCGGCACGCGGTGCATGTCGTCCACCAGCGCACGCTCGATCAGATCCGGCCGCACCGTTGTAGCGGGGATGTCCTTGCGGCGCTTGCCGTTCGGCGCGGCGAACCAGTCGCGCACGTCCATGTCGAGTCCGATGCCGTGCATGAAGTTGTACAGCGCCTTGCGCAGCCCCTCGCCGAGAAGGTCGTGGTCGGTGCCGGTGGGATCGGAGAAGGGAATGTCGTTGTGCGCGAAGGTGATGGACTTCGGCGCATGCAGGCGGATGCCGTACTCCGCCGGCGCGAGGCCGATGGGCGAATGCGCGGTGGCCGCAAAGCGGTGCCAGTACGCCGACTGGATGCAGCCAGCGGCGAACAGCTGACGCACGCGCTCCAGCGCATCGACCGTGTCCTGCGTGGTTTCGGTCGGAAAGCCATACATCAGGTAGGCATGCACCATGATGCCGGCCTCCGTGAAGGCCCGGGTCACGCGCGCGACCTGTTCGACGGTGACACCCTTTTTCATCAGCGTCAGCAGGCGATCGGAGGCGACCTCCAGCCCGCCACTGACGGCGACGCAGCCTGAAGCCGCAAGCGTTCGGCACAGATCCGGCGAGAAGGACTTCTCGAAACGGATATTGCCCCACCAGGTGATGCTGAGCTTCTCGGCGACAAGCCGCTCGGCGAGCTCGCGCATCGCCTTGGGCGGCGCGGCCTCGTCGACGAGATGGAAGCCGGATTCACCCGTCTCCGCGATCATCGAGCGGATCCGCTGCAGCACGATGTCCGTCTCGGGCCGGTCGTAGCGCCCGATGTAGTCGAGCGACACGTCGCAGAAGGAACATTTCTTCCAGTAGCAGCCGTGCGCGAGCGTCAGCTTGTTCCAGCGCCCGTCCGACCAGAAGCGGTGCATCGGATTGAGCATCTCGAGCAGCGAGACGTAACGGTCCAGCGGCAGGCCGTCATAGGTCGGTATGCCGGTGTCCTTCTGCAGGAAATCCACCTGCGTCGCGTCGTTCTCGTAGACGACGGTGCCCTTGCGTCGCGCATAGGTGCGGACCAGCGGGGCCTCGCCGCCGGTCAGTCGCGTCAGAAGGTTCAGCAGCGGCCGCTCGCCATCGTCAAGAGTCAGGTAATCGAAGTAATCAAAAACACGGGGTTCACGCAGCGAACGCAGTTCGGTGTTGACCCAGCCACCGCCCAGCACGATCGTCACGTCGGGTTTCAGTTCGCGGATGCGCCGCGCCATGCGGAAGGCCGCGTAGACGTTGCCGGGAAAAGGCGCGGTCAGTGCGACGAAATCCGGCTGCTCGCGGGCGACCAGATCAGCCGTCAGGCCGTCGAGCACCTCGTCGACGAGCGTCGGCTCGGCATGCAGGGCCGCGTGAAGCGGTTCGAAACTCGGGGCGCTGGCGGCGAGCCTCTCGCCGTACTTGGCGAGTTCGAAACGCGGATCGATACCCAGCCGGAACACATCGGCCAGGTCATCGACGTACAGGCTCGCGAGGTACCTCGCCTGCTCGGTCGTCCCGAGTGCACCAAAGCCTTCGGCGACCTGGTCGTCATCCACTGCGGCAAAGCGGGGGCCTTCCGGCAGGTACTGCCGGTGGATGATGCGGAAGGCGAGGCTGGGGTCCCGCCGCTGCAGGAAGCGGACCGTCGGTTCGACAGTTGCGACATAGCGGTCCGCTTCGGCAAGGAAATGCGCGAGGGAATCCGGCATCTCTTCGTGGCGGCCCGCGCGCCGGGCGCGCTCGCGAAGCAGATCCGCCATGCGTGCCACGACGGGTGCCGAGAACAGCCGCAGGAACAGCTCGATCGAGGCGTCGGCCTGCCGTACCGACAGGCCCAGCCGGTCCGCATGCTGCCGGAAAAAACCCGTGAGATACGCCGTCGCAGGGTACAGCGTATTCAGCTGGATCATCGGCGGCGTGACGAACAGGCAGCGCATGGCGGCGCGGAGCTTAGCCGGTAATCAGGCCTTCGCGGGCGGCAGATCGTGTCCGCCGACCCAGAAGCCGTGCACCTGCGGGGTCGCGCGATACGGCAGCTTCACGGTGGCGACGGGACCGTCTTCCAGGTGCTGCGCATCGAGGATGAGCAGGTCGGAGCGGTTCTCCTTGTTGCGCGAGCAGACGCCCACGAGATAGCCATCGCCCTCGGCCGAATCCTTCCGTCGCGGCACGAAACACATCTCCGACAGACCACTGTCCGGACCGGGGGAGAAGGTATTCACCTTGCCGGTCTGGTGGTCAAAGCGCATCCAGCGGCTGCCGCCGGGCCCGGCGCCCAGCAGGAAGCCATATCGATAAGGCACGGTGTGGTAACGGTCGTCCTGGCGGGCGAGGGCACCGGTGTACTCGGGGTACATCACCTTCATGTCGAAATTCTTCAGGCCCTTCTTCGCGGTGTCGAAGGAGAAGCGGCGCACGCGGCCGGTGGCCTTCACCGGATCGAATTTGTCTTCCGGGTTCGGGCTCGGGAAGAAGGGGAACTGGTTGCCGTCGCCACCGTCCATGTCCACGTAAACGGTGTTGCCCTCGCTCCAGCAGCCCATCGTGTGCGTGCACATCGTTTGCGGGCCCTTGACCCACCGGATGTCCTTGCCGTCGCCGCCGCGGCGCATGACGCCGAGCCAGGTGTCGAGCTTAGAATCCCAGCCCCAGTGCACGCCGCCGGCGCGCATGCGCGCTTCGCCGAGATAGGCGAGCGGATAGACCAGGAAGACGATGTGCTTCTCGGTGATCGCGTAATCATGCACTTCGCTGCAGTAGGGGGCTTTCACCCAGGCCTGCCAGATCGTCTTGCCCGACCGGTCGATCTCGAACACATTGATGTCGGTGCTGCCGAGGCCCCGCGCTTCATAGCCGAAGGCGAGCAGGTTGCCCGTGTGTGAATCGTTCTTCGGGTGCGCGGTGAAGGTCTCGCCTTCGATCTTCCCGTCGAAGCGGAAATTGCCGTCGCGCGTCTCGAGCGTCAGCGGATCCATCGCTGCCGGCATCGAGTCTTCCTTCATCGCGAGCAACGTGCCGTTGTGGTACCAGACCTGCGTGTTCTGCGTCGCACGAGACAGTCCGCGCACGCTCGGGTCGTCGGTGTACGGATTGCGGTACATGCCATAGAGCGACTTGCGTGCGGCGTGCTGCGCCTTCCAGCGGTCGTTCCTGACCCAGCGCGTCATGTAATCCACATGGCCGCCGGCGATGCGGAACATCGACACATGGCCTTCGCCATCGAACGCGATGTCGTTCTCCATGCCCGCAGGCTTCGGGTACTGCGCATCGGGGCCGACGCGATAGAAGGCACCGTCCAGGTCCGCGGGCAGCCTGCCGTCGACCTCGCAGTCGAAGAGCGTGTTCTCGGAACGGTTCACCGCGGCGTTCACGGCGCCGCCCCCCGCACCGAAGGTGCCGCGCTCCTTGGGGAAGCGCACTTCCGCCTGTGCCGTGCCCGGCGTGGCCAGCGTCGCAGCGGCAGCACCCAGTGCAGCGGCACCGGTCAGGAAACTGCGGCGGTCCGTGTCGAAATGCAGGCCGTCCTTCTTGTCATGGCTCATGTCCGATCCCCCGTGTTTCGCCAACTGTATCGTTTTGTAACAACTCGCGCCGGCGCAGCCGATCGGCCGAGACCCCCGGGCATACTCCACCCGAGTTACAGCGTCGAAACCACAGCAGGTGCCTGCCATGTCCAACACCCTTTCCGCCGGATCCCTGGGCTGGGTCGAACGCGGCCTCGTGCCGGACCCGTTCGTTCGCGCCGGTATCCGCCGGCTTTGCGAGCAGCGCCTCGGGGAAATCCATGCCGACGACGCGGAGGCTGCTGCGGCGATGGCCGAGGACTTCGTGCGCGCGATGCGCGGCGAAGCCGTGGCGCTGGTGCCGGGACTCGCGAACGAGCAGCACTACGAAGTGCCGGCCGCGTTCTTCGAAAAGGTGCTCGGTCCGCACCGCAAATACAGCAGCGCGTGGTGGCCGGAGGGCGTCGCGACTCTCAGTGAGGCGGAAGACAGGGCGCTGGACATGACGGTCCAGCGCGCCCGACTGGCCGACGGCCAGCGCATCCTCGAACTGGGCTGCGGCTGGGGTTCGCTGAGCCTGTACATGGCCCGGCGTTTCCCCAATGCGCGGATCACCGGTGTGTCGAACTCGAATTCGCAGCGTGAATCCATCATGACGCGTGCCCGCGCACTGGGCATCGAGAACCTCACCATCCTCACGGCCGACGCCAATCACTTCGAACATGCGGGCGGCTTCGACCGCGTGGTGTCCGTGGAGATGTTCGAACACCTGCGTAACTGGCCGGAGATGTTCCGACGGGTCCACGACTGGCTCGTGCCGGGTGGCCTGTTCTTCATGCATGTCTTCGTGCACCGGGCGACGCCCTATGCCTTCGAGGACAAGGACCACAGCGACTGGATGAGCCGCCACTTCTTCTCGGGCGGCATGATGCCGAGCGACGGGCTGGCGACGCGCTTCCAGGACCACCTGCGCTTCGTCGAACGCTGGCGCTGGGATGGACGGCATTACGAGAGGACGGCCAATGCCTGGCTCGAGAACATCGACCTGGCCCGCGACGAGGTGATGCCGATCCTCGAAAAGACCTATGGCAAGGCCGATGCCGCGATGTGGCTGCAGCGCTGGCGCGTGTTCTTCATGGCCTGCGCGGAACTGTTCGGCTACCGGAAGGGACAGGAATGGTGGGTCAGCCATTACCTGTTCACGCGGCCAACCGAACGGCGCTGATCGATCTCCATGTGGAACCTGCTCAGTCCCTGGCTTGCGCCGCTGCCCGCCCTGCTGGGGTTGGCGCTGCTGGGATGGGCCACGGCCACGGCACGACGCAACGTGGGACTGGTGGACATCCTCTGGTCCCTGTTCTTCCTGGTCGCGGCCGGCTGGCATTTCGCTTCGCTGGAGGCTCCGACGGTCCGCGCGTGGACGGCCCTGGGCGTCGCGCTGGCCTGGGGGCTGCGGCTGTCGGGGCATCTGGCCCTGCGCAACTGGAACGCGCCGGAAGACCGCCGTTACGTCGCGATCCGCGAACGCAATGCGCCGGGCTTCGTCTTCAAGAGCCTGTACCTGGTGTTCGGGTTCCAGGCCCTGCTGGCGCTCCTGTTGTCGCTGCCTCTCGCCGCTGCGATCCGCTCGACCGATCCGGTGCTGGGGCCGGCGGGCATCGCCGGGGCGGCGCTGGTCGTGGCGGGGCTGCTGTATGAAGCCGTGGCGGATGCGCAGCTGGCGGCTTTCCGTCGTGACCCGTCGAACCGCCGCGCCGTGATGGACCGCGGCCTCTGGGCGCACACGCGCCACCCGAACTATTTCGGCGAGGCGGTCGTGGCCTGGGGCTTTTATCTGCTGGCGGTCGACGCCGGCGCGGCCTGGACCCTGTTCGCGCCGATCGGCATGACCGTGCTTCTCATGCGTTACACGGGCGTGGGCCTGCTCGAACAGGACATCGGGACGCGCCGCCCCGGCTATGCCGAGTACATCGCGCGCACGAATGCCTTTTTTCCCGGCCCCAGGAGGGCAGGATGAAACTCGCCCGCTTCGCGTTCGCCGCGCTGCTCGTCGCCGGCTGCTCCACCAGCCGTCTGCCCGACATGCCCACCGTCGACCACGTGGACCTGCCCCGCTTCATGGGGCCGTGGTACGTCATCGCCAACATCCCGACGTATATCGAGCGCGACGCCTACAACGCCGTCGAGCGCTATGACCTGAACGACGACGGGACGATCGCGACCACCTTCACGTATCGGGACGGCGGTTTCGACGGCCCGAAGAAGACCTGGCGGCCGAAGGGTTTCGTGGTCGACAGCCGCAGCAATGCGCTGTGGGGCATGCAGTTCCTCTGGCCCATCAAGGCCGATTACCGGATCGCCTACGTCGACGCCGGTTACACGCAGACAATCATCGCGCGCCAGAAGCGCGACAACGTCTGGATCATGGCTCGCACGCCGCAGGTTCCCGACGCCGACTACCAGCGGCTGCTCGCCACGGTGGCGGCCCTGGGCTACGACCCGACCCTCGTCCGCAAAGTCCCCCAACGGTGGCCTGAATGAAGATCGCGATCCTTGGCAGTGGCATTGCCGGCAACGTGGCAGCCCGCCAGCTGCACGCGGCTGGCCACGAGATCACCGTCTACGAAGCGGGGACCCACGTCGGCGGCCATGCCCACACGCAGACGGTCGAAATGGAAGGCCGGCGCATCGACGTGGACACCGGCTTCATCGTCTTCAACAACCAGACTTACCCGCATTTCAGCGCGCTGCTGCGCGAGCTCGACGTGGCCACCGAGGAAAGCGCCATGAGCTTTTCGGTGCGCGACGACGCCCGGCGGCTCGAATACAACGGCACCACCCTCAATACGCTCTTCGCCCAGCGCCGGAACCTGGTCCGACCGTCCTTCCTCGGCATGGTCCGCGACATCCTGCGCTTCAACCGCGAGGCCCCCCGCCTGCTGCGCGAACCGGGGGGCGAACTGCCGCTGGGCGACGTGCTGGCCGAGGGTCGCTACGGCCGGACCTTCGTCGAGCACTACATCGTGCCGATGGGGGCGGCGATCTGGTCCACCAGTCCGGCCGCCATGTTCCGCTTCCCGGCGCGGTTCTTCGTCCGCTTCCTGATGAACCACGGGATGCTGAGCGTGAACGAGCGGCCCATCTGGCGGACGGTGTCCGGCGGATCGGCCCGCTACGTCGAAAAGCTCGTGGCCCCCTTCCGGGACCGGATCCGACTCGGCACGCCCGTCGAGCAGGTGCGCCGGCAGCCGGGCGGCGTCTTCGTGAAGGCGGCCGGCAGCGAGCCGGTTCGCTACGATGCGTTATTCCTTGCCTGTCATAGCGATCAGGCGCTGGCCCTGCTCGCGGACCCGACCGCAGCCGAGCGGGAAGTGCTGGGGGCGATCCCCTACCAGCGGAACGAGGCGGTGCTCCACACGGATACCCGGCTGCTGCCGCGCCGCCGGCTGGCCTGGGCCTGCTGGAATTACCACAGCCTGCCCGACCGCGACGGCCCGCTGGCGCTGACCTACCACATGAACCTGCTGCAGAACCTGGACACCCCGAAGCCGTTGCTCGTCACCCTGAACCGCAGCGATGTCATCGACCCGTCCACGGTGCTGCGCAGCACGGTGTACCAGCACCCCGTCTTCACGCCCGGATCAGTCGCCGCCCAGGCGAGGCACCGGGAGCTGAACGGCTACCGCGGGACGTACTACTGCGGCGCCTGGTGGCGCAACGGCTTCCACGAAGATGGGGTCGCCAGCGCCCTGGATGCCGTCGCCCATTTCGACGCGGACCATGCAGAGCGCCCTCTACACCGGGCGGGTTAGGCATCGGCGCCGGGTCCCTCGCCCGCACGCCTTTTCCTATCGCATCACCTATGTCTGGCTCGACCTCGGCGAACTGGACGAGGTCTTCCGCGGGCGCTGGTTCTGGTCGACCCGGCGTCCGGCGCTGGCTTGGTTCCGGCGCGCGGATTACCTCGGCGACCCGTCGGTGCCACTGGATGCCGCGGTCCGCGACCGGGTGGAAGCGGCCACCGGGCGACGTCCCGCTGGCCCGGTCCGGATGCTGACCCAGCTCCGCAATTACGGCCATTGTTTCAACCCTGTAACTTTCTACTATCTATACGACCCTTCCGGCGACTCCATTGACACAATCGTGGCCGAAATCACCAACACCCCCTGGGGGGAGCGGCAGTCCTACGTGCTGCCGGTGAACGGCGACGGACCCTTCGAATTCGCCTTCGACAAGACCTTCCACGTCTCGCCCTTCATGCCGATGCGGCAGACCTACCGCTGGCGCTTCGGCGAGCCGGCGCAGGATATTGCGGTGCACATGGACAACCTCGAAGACGGCCAGCCGGTCTTCGATGCGACCCTGGTCCTTCACCGCGAGGCGATCACGACGGGTGCCCTGGCGCGGGTGCTGCTCCGCTTCCCGGCCTCCACCGTCCGGGTGCTCGCCGCCATCTACTGGCAGGCCCTCCGGCTCTGGCTCAAGCGCATTCCCTTCCACCCCCATCCGGCTGCGTAGAATGGACCCGGTGAGCCGCGTCCTCCTCATCGACGACGACCGTCGTCACTCCGCCCTGCTGGCGGACTACTGCCGTCGCTTCGGCATCGAGGTCGACTGCGCCTTCGACGCCGACGAGGGACTGCGTCGCTTCGCGTCTTCGCAACCCGAACTGCTGCTGCTCGACGTGATGCTCCCCGGCAAGGACGGCTTCAGCCTCTGCCGCGAGATCCGGGCGAAGAGCCGCGTGCCGATCATCATGCTCACCGCGCGGGGCGACCTGACCGACCGGGTGACCGGGCTGGAACTGGGGGCCGATGACTACATCCCCAAACCCTTCGAGCCCCGCGAGCTGGTGGCGCGGATCCAGACGGTGTTGCGGCGCATCGATCCCACCCCCTCGCTCGCTACACTTGAATACGACGGTCTGGCGATCGACCCCGCGCGCCGGGCCGTGGTGGTCGATGGGGTGCTGCTCGAACTCACGTCGATGGAATACGAACTGCTGGTGCTGCTGGCGTCGAACCCGGGCAAGGACTTCAGTCGCGACGCCATCCTGTCCGGCCTGCGCGGCATCGACGCCGCGCTTCTGACCCGCTCGGTCGACATCCTGGTCAGCCGGCTCCGCGCGAAGCTGGGTGACACGGGCAAGCCGGCCCGCTGGATCCACACCGTCTGGGGTCGGGGCTACCGCTTCACCGGCGCGAAGGCGGCGACGTGATCCACGCCCTGCGCCACTCCCTGTCGCTGCGGCTGGTCGCGATCTTCCTGCTGCTGGCCGCGCTCTTCGCCTGGGGCGTGGTGTCGGGCATCCGCTGGGCTTACCGCGAGGACGATCTGCGCACCCTGATCAGCGGCCACCTGTCCCTGCACATCGGCTACGTGAAGCAGGACCTGGGCACGCCCCCCCGGCCGGAACGGGCGCAGGCGATCACCGAGCGGGTGCCGGTGGACCTGCGCATCGACGGCCCCGGCCTGCACTGGGCCTCGGACCCGGCGTTCCCGCGGCCGGAAGACCTGGCCTTCGGCCCGAGCGAGTACTTCAGCAATGCCCCCGGTTCGCTGCTCAAGGAGCTCAAGGGCGTGGATTACGCCTCCCGCGGCGACCACCGCTACTTCCGCTTCGAACAGGGTGGCTACTCGGTCGTCGTGGTGACGCCGAAGATCGCCCAGCACCCGACCCGGCCCCCGCTGGTGCCGATCCTCGTCGGCTTCGCGTTGTTCCTGGTCCTCTGCGGCTACCTCGCCGTGCGCGCGCTGTTCCTGCCCGTGGCCACGATCCGGCAGGGCGCGGCCTATATCGGCGCGGGCCACTTCGGCCACCGCATCAAGACCGGTCGCAACGACGAGCTCGGCGAACTGGCCGATGACATCAACCTGATGGCTGGCAAGGTCGAGCGCATGCTCGATGCCAAGCGGCAGCTGCTGCTGGGCGTGAGCCATGAACTGCGGTCACCGCTGTCACGCATGAAGCTGGCGCTGGCCCTCCAGGACGAATCGCCCGCCGTGCAGGGCCTGCGACAGGACGTGGAAGAGATGCGCAGCATCGTCGACACCCTGCTGGAAGCCGAACGGCTCGGCTCCGCGCATTCGGCCCTGAACCTGTCGGACGTCGCGGTCGATGGCCTCGTGGAAGACCTCGTGCAGCGCTACTTCCCCAACGAATCACGGCTCGTCGTGCAGGTGCCTGCCGGCCTCGTCGTGCAACTCGACGGCGCCCGCATCCAGCTGCTGCTGAAGAACCTGGTCGGCAACGCCTTGCGATATGCGCCGCCGGAAACCGGTCCGGTGCAACTGGCCGTGGCTGTCGAACCGGACGCCGTGGTGCTGACCGTGCGCGACCAGGGTCCGGGCCTGACGCCGGACCAGCGCGAACACCTCGGTGAACCTTTCTATCGCTCGGACCGTTCGCGCGCACGTGAAACCGGCGGCACCGGCCTCGGGCTGTACCTTGCGCGGCAGGTCGCGCGGGCCCATGGTGGCGACTTGCGCCTCGTGTATTCGGACGGACCCGGCGCGTGCTTCGAGGTGCGGCTGCCGCAGCGGACCTGAAACGCAGCTCTGCCTAAAACAGCTGAACTGGCTATTCTGGACCCCATGAAAAGCGTGACAGCTCTGGAAGCCAAGACCCGCCTGGGAGAGGTGCTGGAGGCGGCCCAACGCCAACCCATCGGCATCACCCGCAATGGCCGGCCATCGGTGGTCGTGATCTCCGCCGAAAGCCATGCCCGCAGCCAGCGCATGGCACGGGAACGCCTGCAACAGGCTCTCCAGAAAGCCGGGGCGGAAGCCCTTGATAAAGGCATGAACGACGACGTGCTCCAATCGCTACTTGCGGATGAAAGCTGAGCGACTGGTCCTCGACACCAACGTCTGGATCGCTGCCTTGCTCTCGCCGACCGGGACATCGCGGCGACTGGTGGATGCCGTCCTCGCGCAAGGCGCAGCGATCCTGATGTCGGAGCTGACCTACCGCGAATTGGTGTCGCGCCTGGATCGACCGAAATTCGACCGCTACCGTAATCCTGAAGTCTGGAACGCATTTCTCGCAGCGTTGGTCGACGTGGCCCAATGGCACGAGGACGCGGGCACGAGCTTCGGCGCAACCCGCGACCCTGACGATGACAAGTTCCTGGCCCTGGCTGTCACGGAACAGGCCGACGCCCTCATCAGAGGAGATCGAGATTTGCCGGATCTCATTACCTATGAAGGCATTCCGATCCTCACGCCGGCAGCTTTCATGCAGACGAACGTGGTGAACCCATGAAGCTCAGCAGCCTCACCCTGACACTCGCCGCATGCACAGGCATCGCTTGCGCCCACGCTGCCCAGCCCGCAGGCGGGACGTCGCCTTCCGGAAGCATCGGCGGCATCGTCGGCGGCAGTTTCACGCCGCCGCCACCCGACAAGATACCTGTCTGCACGCGCGACTCGCTCAAGTCTGCCGTCGCGAGTTACCTCGCCGCCCAGCAGTCCGGCGACGGCTCGAAGATGACCCTCACGGGCAACGCCAGGGTGCTCGAAAACATGGAGCCCGTCGCGGCGGAAAAGGGACTGTGGAACAAGAAATTGCCCATCTCGTTTTCGCGCAGCTTCTACGACAGCACGCGCTGCAAGACCTTCAGTGAAGTCATCGTCTCCGAGGGCGATCTGCAATACGTGATCGGCACGCGGCTCTACGTCGACGACGGCCGCATCACGCGCATCGACAGCCTCGTCACGCAGAAGGGGGATTGGCTGTTCAACGCGAAGAACTACCTGAAGTTCTCGAAGGCCGAGGACTGGACCCTGTCGCCCGCCCAGCGCAGCAGGGCCGAAGACATGATCAACGGTGGCAACGCCTACCTCGACCTGTTCGCCGACAAGCATCGCGAAGCGCCCTGGGGCCAACCCTGTGCCCGGCTTGAAGGCGGTGCGTACACGAATGCGAAGGGCGAACTCGACGATCCGGCCACGAGCTGCAAGGTCGGCATTCCGGCCGGCGTGCTGTACATCGTCAATCGCGATTACGTCGTGGATGAAGAACAGGGCGCCGTGAACATCTTCTGCCGCTTCGGCGCGGGTGGCATGCCGGACTCCCACACCTTCCAGTACCGTAACGGGAAGTTCCGCTGGATCCACACGCTGAGCGTTTCCGCGGCGAAAAACTCGCCGCAAGTCTTGGATTACTGAAGGAAGGACAATGGCCGCCACCGATCCCCATCACCCGCTCGCGGTCTTGATTGACGCAGACAATGCGAATCCCGCCATCGTGGAGGGACTGCTCGTCGAGATCGCCAAGCTCGGCGTGGCCAGCGTCAAGCGCATCTATGGCGACTGGACGACGCCCAACCTGGGCTCGTGGAAAAAGGTACTGCTGGACCATTCCATCCAGCCGATCCAGCAGTTCCGCTACACCACGGGAAAGAACGCCACCGACAGCGCGATGATCATCGACGCCATGGACCTGCTCTACGCGGGACACTTCCACGGCTTCTGCCTGGTGTCGAGCGACAGTGACTTCACGCGCCTGGCCTCGCGCATCCGGGAATCCGGGCGGCGCGTGTACGGCTTCGGCGAATCCAAGACGCCCAAGCCTTTCGTCGCGGCCTGCGACAAGTTCATCTACACGGAGATCCTGCTGCAGAAGCCCGAGGACGAAGTCGGCGCGACATCTCCGCGCAAGACGGAAAAGGAATTGAGGGCGGATACCAAGCTCCTGCACTTGATCAGGGCAGGTATACAGGCGAATTCGGACGAAGCCGGATGGGCGAACCTGAGCACGGTCGGCAGCCACATGGACCGGACCGCCAACGACTTTGATTCACGAAGCTATGGTTACGCGAAGCTGAGCGGTCTGATCAAGGCGATCGGTCTGTTCGAGATGGAACAGCGAGAGAACCGTCTTGTCGTCCGCGATGCCCGCAAGAAATCGGCCGGCAACGCCTGATTTGCCAACAGGAGAACCCACATGACCTCAGCCCGTTTTCCACCTGCCCCCGATGCCACGCTCGACCTGTCTTTCGAGCGCCTCGTCCCGCTGTCCCCTGACCGCATCTGGGCGGCCTGGACGCAACCCGAACTGATCGTGCAGTGGTTCACGCCCGTGCCGTGGCGCACGGTGGAAGCGAACGTGGACCTGCGGCCGGGTGGCGAATTCTTCACCGTCATGCAGTCGCCCGAAGGGCAGCAGTTCCCGAACGCAGGCTGTTACCTGGACGTCGTGCCGAACGAGCGGCTCGTCTGGACCAATGCCATGCGGCCCGGTTTCCGGCCCGTGCCGACGCCTGCAGGCGGCAGCGTGGATTTCCTGTTCACGGCCTGCATAGACCTCGCGCCTGTCGAAGGCGGCACGCGCTATCGCGCGACCGTGGTCCATGCGGATGCCGAAAGCTGTACCCGGCACCGCGAGATGGGATTCGAGCAGGGCTGGGGCGCGGCGCTGGACCAGCTGGTGGCCTTGATGAAGGGGCGGGGCTGACGCCGGGTCTGTTCGGGTCTTGCGACATCTGGCATGATGAATAGCGACATCTGTCGCAAAGAGCTTCCATGGCCCCTCGTGCCGCCCGCCCGAATCCGACTCCTGCCAGCGTCGAGGAACCTGCCGTTCTCGGCTATTTCGACCTGCGCGGTGCCGCGGCCCGGCTGCTGGGCGGCCGTCGCATCCTGCATGTCGCGGTAAACACGCCGCTGCAGGTGCATAAAGTCCTGGAACGCGGTCTGCCTGCGCAGTCGCTGGGTCATCTGGAACAGGCCGTGTCCGTCCTCGGCCCGGCGGACGTGCACCGTGCCATCGGTCTCAGCACCCGCACGATCCAGCGCTTTCGGAGCGCGCCGTTCCGTGCCCTGAGTCCGGAGCAAAGCGGTCGCGCCTGGAAATTCGCGGAAGTGCTCGCCCGGGCAACGGATGTGCTGGGCACCCAGACGGCCGCGGAAACCTGGCTCGACACCCCGGCGCTGGCCCTGGACGGGAAGCGCCCTTTGGATCTGCTGGCGACGCCGGTAGGCACCGAACTGGTCGAGCGCCTGCTCGGCCGCATCGAGCACGGCGTCTACACGTGACGCCCCTGCCCGTGGCCCTGGGCGGCGACGGAGCGCTCGTCGCCTGGCGGCTGGACCGCAGTCGTCACGCCGCGCGTTGGGACAGCGGCGAGGGTGCCTGGCAGGAAGGCGGCCGCTGGAACAGCGTCGGCCGCCGTGCCGTGTACTGCTCGCTGGATCCGGCCACCACGATCCTCGAAAAGGCCGTGCATGCGGGTTTCGCCTCGCTCGATGTCGTGCCGCACGTCCTGACATCGCTGACGGTGAAAAACGCGAATGCCGTGACGGTGGTCAAGCCGGAGGACATCCCGGATCCGGCCTGGCTCGCGCCCGGCGTCGTGAGCGCCGGCCAGCAGGCTTTCGGGGATGGGCTGCTGGCGCGCCACGACTTCATCGTGGTGCCGAGCGTCGTGTCGGCGCACAGCTGGAACCTCGTCTTCGACCCAGCGCGCGCAGCGAAACGATACGTGTTGCGGATGCAGGAACCGTTCGTGCTGGACGGGCGGCTCGCTACAGGCAGAACCCGTCATCCACGATGAGGTTCTGCCCGGTCAGGTGACGGCTGGCATCGGACAGCAGGAACAGCAGCGCACCGACGACATCGCCCGCGTCGAGCATGCCCTTGCCGCCGCAATGGCTGGCGTATTTCCCGAGGAACGTGCCGGGCTGCCCGTCGAGGATCCCGCCGGGAGACAGCGTGTTGCAGCGGATGCCGTCGTTCTTGAAGTACTGCGCGAAGTAGCGCGTCAGCTGGATCACGCCGGCCTTGATGGCGGCGTATTCCACGGGCACGGTCATCGTCGTGCCCTCGTAGATGTCGAAGCGCGGTGCCTGCGTGCCGTAGATCGACCCCAGGTTGACGATGTTGCCGCCGCCCTGTTCGCGGAACTGCAGGGCGAACTGCTGGGCGACGAGATAGTAGCCCCCCAGGTGCATCGACAGGTTCTCGCAGAAATCGGCAAACCCCACGTCCTCGAGCTTTGCGCCCCAGTTCCGGTTCCGCGGGTAGGCCGCATTCACCACGGCATCCACGCGGCCCCGCGACTTCAGGACGGCGTCGATCAGCGACCGGAGCGACGTCGCACTGGTGATGTCGACCGCCACGGCGTCCGCACGACCGCCACTGGCCGTGATGCCGGTCGCGACGGTCCGCGCGGCGTCGAGGTCCACGTCGGCCACGATGGCAATGCCCCGGCTGGCCGCGATCGCCTTGCAGAACTGGCGTCCCAACAGTCCGGCGCCGCCGGTCACCACGATGACTTTGTCGCCCAGCATGTCAGTTGTGCTTCCGGAAAACAGGTTTGATGGCAGGACCGACGAGATGCTTGTCCACGCCCTCGTCGAGCGCGCGCCGATAGACGGCGAAACTCCGGTCCAGCGCCTGCGCTGTCAGCTCCAGCGCGGCGTCGCCGTGGCGGTATGACAGGGCGATCCACGGCATGAGCACGCCGTTGCGGACCATTTCCTGCGCGAACAGCGTGCGCAGCGGCAGCGATCCCGCGCCGGTGGCGTCGAGCGTGGCATACCACGGGGAACAGGCCACGCCGCCCACCTTGAAGCTGTGCTCGATCCCGTGGGTCCGGGCCTTGTCCTGCATCAGCGTGACCAGGCGCTCTCCGTACCGCCACAAATGCCCGACGACGTCGTGCCGCTGCATGAAGCGCATCGTCGCGACGAAGGCACCGAGGCCGGACATCTCCGCGCCATGCGTGGTCGACAGCAGGAACACGCGTTCCCGGCCCTCGAATTCGATCGAGCCGAGCTCCATGATCTCGCGGCGTCCGGCGACGCAGGACACCGAAAAGCCGTTCGCCATCGCCTTGCCGAAGGTGCAGAGATCCGGCTTCACGCCATACAGGTGCTGGGCGCCTTTCATGTGCCAGCGGAATCCGGTGATCATCTCGTCGAGGATGAACACGATGCCGTGCCGGCGGCACAAGGCCTCGACCTTCTGCAGGAAGCCATCGCGGGGCTCCTCGGTGGCCGCGGGCTCCAGCACCACGCAGGCGAACTGGCCCGGATACGCCGCGATCAGGGCCTCGAGCGACGCGATGTCGTTGTAGTGGAACAGCTTGGCATGGGCCTGCGTGTCCTGCGGCACGCCGCGCGTGAGGGGCGTGGAACCGATGAACCAGTCGTCATAGGAAAAGAAAGGGTGCTCGGCGCAGCGGGCGACGAGGTCCCGGCCGGTATAGGCCCGGGCCAGCTTCACCGCGGCCGATACCGACGTCGAGCCGTTCTTCGTGAACTTCACCATGTCGACCGAATCGATCAGGTCGACCAGCAGTTCGGCGGCTTCCAGCTCGATCAGCGAAGGCCGCGTGAGGTTGTTGCCACGGTGGATCTGCTTGATGGCCGCCGCATCGATGTCGTCTTCCGCGTACCCGATGTTCACCGCCCGCAGGGCCATGCCGTAATCGAGGAAACGCCGGCCCGCGTCATCGAAGACGTGGGCGCCCTTGCCATGGGAGAGGATCTGGGGCGCGTTGGCGGGGAACTGGTCGAAGCCGCGCGAATAGGTGTGCGCACCGCCGGGGATGACCTTCAGCAACCGGTCCTGGTAACTCATTGCGCCAGCCCGTCGGACAGCGCTTCGAGTCGCGTCAGCAGATCGAGCACGCGGGCATCCTCCTGCAGCGTATTGGGGAAGATCGACTTGTCGCCCTGCTCGAGGGCCGCGATGAACAGTCGCAGCTCCTCGATATAGGGTTCTTCCGGGTTGATGTAGCCCTGCTCCACGCTCCCGCCGGCCAGTTCGGAACGCTGCCAGCCCGTCTGGCCCACCCGGATGTAACGCACGCAGCTTTCGTCGGCATCGAACACCAGCTGGCCTTCGCTGCCGAGGATCCGCAGGCTGCGCGTCGCGCAGGGCCGGGACAGCACGTCGATCGTCAGGTTCGCCAGCACGCCGCCGGGATAGCGCAACAGGCACTGGTAGATCTCGTCGATGTCGGCATCGAGTTGACCAAGCCGCGTCGCGACACAGGCCAGTGGCTCCGGGTCGCCGAACAGGGCGTTCAGCCAGGTGAGTTCGAAGGGCACGATTTCCCGACAGCCACCGGTCGCGCGATTCGACACGTAGAAATCGGAAATGCTTTCCCAGGGATGCCAGTCGGGCAGGTACTGGCCCGTGTGGTACGTGAAGCTGAGAGGCTTGCCGATCACGCCTTCGGCCAGCAGTTCACGGACCTTCTTCGGTCCCGGAAAGAAACGCATGGTGCACGAA
>JBEEKA010000042.1:0-14047 GCA_041168985.1 Pseudomonadota bacterium
CGACCGCTGGTCGATGTCTACCGTGCCCTGCACAAGTCGCGCGCCCGCCGGGGGGCGCTCGATTTCGATGCGCCGGAGGCGAAATTCCTGATCGGCGAGGCCGAGCACATCGATGGCATCGGCCTGTACGCCCGCAATGACGCGCACCGGCTCATCGAGGAATGCATGGTGCTCGCCAACGTGGCGGCCGCACGGGAGTTGGAGTCCGACAATGTGCCGACGCTGTATCGCGTCCACGCCGAGCCTGAGCCACGCAAGCTCGACATCCTCGTGAAGACCCTGCGGGCGCTGAACATCGGCGTGGAGTTCCCGCCGGAGATCACGACGCGGGATCTGCAGAAGATCGCGCCCCGCATCAAGGATCCGGCGGCGCGTCCCTTCGTCGAACAGCTCGTGGTGCGTTCCCTGATGCAGGCGGCCTACCAGCCGGAGAACGTGGGACATTTCGGTCTCGCGCTGAAGCAGTACGCGCATTTCACGTCGCCGATCCGCCGCTATCCGGACCTGATCGTCCACCGCACGATCAAGGCGAAGCTCTCGCGCAAGGATCCCAGCGGGCGGGCGTATTCGACCGACGAGATGCTGACGCTCGGCGAGCATCTGTCGGAGCGCGAGAAACGCGCCGATGAAGCGGACCGGTACGTCGATACCTTCCTGAAATGCGTCTACCTGCGGGACCGCGTGGGGCAGGTCTTCGAAGGCCTCATCACGTCGGTCGTCGACTTCGGCTGTTTCGTGCAGGTGCTCGACGCGGCCGTCGACGGACTGCTGCACGTGGAATCGCTGCAGGACGATGAATACGTCAAGGATGACGAGTTGCAGGCCTGGGTGGGCATCCGCCACAAACGGCGCCTGAAGATCGGCACCCACGTAAAGGTGATCGTGAAGGCGGCGAACCCGGTCGAGGGCCTGGTGGACCTCGACCTTGTCCCCGAAGTCGGGAAGTAAAAATGAGCGAACTGCAATCGGTGTATGGCCTGCACGCCGTGCGGGCGCTGCTGGCGAAGGACCCGTCCCGCGTGCGCCGGCTGTGCCTTCAGCGCGGCCGCGATGACCCGAGAAGCCGCGAGGTCGAGCAGCTGGCGCAGCGTGCAGGTCTGAAGCCCGAGCGCGTGGACGGCGAGCAGATCAAGCGCTGGGTCGGGGACGTCGTCCACCAGGGCGTCGTCGCGCAGGTCGAACCACTGAAGCCCTGGGTCGAGGAAGACCTCATCGAGGCGCTCGCGGGCCGCAAGGACCCGATCGTGCTCGTGCTGGATTCGGTGACGGATCCTCACAATCTGGGTGCCTGCCTGCGCTCGGCCGACGCCTGTGGCGCCGTGGCCGTCGTCGTGCCGAAGGACCGGGCGGCGGGGCTCAACGCGACGGTCAGGAAGGTCGCTGCCGGGGCAGCGGAAACCACGCCGATCGTGACCGTCACGAACCTGGTGCGGGCGCTGAAGCTGATGCAGGACGCCGGACTCTGGATCGTCGGCGCGGCCGGAGAGGGCGACAAGCTGGCCTATGACGTGGACCTCAAGGGTCCCGTGGCGCTGGTCCTGGGCGCCGAGGGCACCGGCCTCCGGGAGCTGACCCGCAAGACCTGCGACGTGTTGGTGCGGCTGCCGCAGCTGGGCAGCGTCGAGAGCCTCAACGTGTCCGTCGCGACCGGGATGCTCCTGTATGAGGCACTGCGGCAACGCCTGAAGCCCTGAAGTTGCGGCGCGGGAAGGGGTCGCGTATCCTTCGCGGCCCCTTGCCACACCGCCGCTGCCTCGGCGGGTGGCTTTAACCGCAAGGAGAACACATGAGGCATTACGAAATCGTGGTCCTGGTGCACCCGGACCAGAGCGAGCAGGTCCCTGCCATGCTCGAACGCTACAAGGGCATGATCACCACCGGTGGTGGCGCCGTGCACCGCGTCGAGGACTGGGGCCGCCGCCAGCTGGCCTTCCCGATCGCCAAGGTCCACAAGGCCCATTACCTGCTGCTGAACATCGAGACCGACCAGAAGACCCTGGCCGAGCTCACCGGTGCGTTCCGCTTCAGCGACGCCGTGCTGCGTCACCTCGTCACGACGGTCGACAAGGCCATCACGGAGCCGTCGCCGATGGCCCGCGCCGAGGAAGAAGGCGAAGCCGGCGAGCGCCGCCGCGATCGCGAATCCCAGGACGACGACGTCTCGGCCGACCGCGGCTGACCTGAACCGGAGTCAAAGCAATGTCACGTTTCATCCGCCGCAAGAAATTCTGCCGCTTCACCGCCGATGGCGTCGATTCGATCGACTACAAGGATCTCGCCACGCTGAAGGGCTACATCTCCGAGACGGGCAAGATCGTCCCGTCGCGTATCACCGGTACGAAGAGCTTCTTCCAGCGCCAGCTGGCGGTTGCCATCAAGCGCGCCCGTTTCCTGGCGCTGCTGCCGTACACGGACCAGCACTAAGGGAGCGCTGAGCATGGATATCATCCTCCTGGAAAAGGTCGCGAACCTGGGCAACCTGGGTGACCGCGTATCGGTCCGTTCGGGCTACGCCCGCAACTTCCTCCTGCCGAAGGGCAAGGCGACGCTGGCCACGGCGTCGAACGTGGCCCGCTTCGAGGCGCGCCGCGCCGAGCTCGAGAAGGCCGCCAAGGACGCGCTGGACGCCGCCAACGCCCGCGCCGCCAAGTTCGCGGGCTTCACGCTGCAGATCAGCGCGAAGGCCGGCAGCGAAGGCAAGCTCTTCGGTTCGATCGGTACGGCGGATATCGCCGATGCCGCGACGAAGGCCGGCCAGAAGCTGGAGCGCAACGAAGTGCGTCTCCCGAACGGCGCCCTGCGCACGGTGGGCGAGCACGTTGTTTCGGTGCACCTGCACACGGACGTCAACGTGGATCTGCCGATCGTGATCTCGGCGGACGAGGCAGCCTGATCCATCCAACCGTAGAGGCATCCTGACATGGCGACCCGCAAGCGGCAGCGTCAGGATGACTCGGTTGAACTGAATGCGCTGCGTACCCCGCCGCATTCGATCGAAGCGGAACAGGCCGTCCTCGGCGGCCTGCTCCTCGATACCACCGCCTGGGACCAGGTCGGTGATTCCCTCTCGGCGGAAGACTTCTACCGCCCGGACCACGGTCTGATCTTCGACGCCATCGGCGCACTCGTCACCGAGTCGAAGCCCTGCGACGTCGTCACCGTTTCCGAATACCTCGAACGTCGAGGCAAGCTCGACGACGCCGGTGGCCTGGCCTATCTCGGCACGCTGGTGCGCGATACGCCGACCGCGGCGAACATCCGTGCCTACGGGCAGATCGTCCATGAGCGGGCATTGCTTCGCGGTCTGATCCGGGCAGGTACGGCCATCGCCTCGTCCGTCTTCAACGACGAAGGACTATCTGCCCGCGATCTGGTGAACCAGGCCGAGCAGAAGGTCTTCGAAATCGCCGAACGCGGCGCCCGCCGTTCCGACGGGGCCCAGTCCGTGCGCTCAATGCTGCCCGGGCTCATCGACAAGATCGACGACTGGCATGCGAACCCCGACAAGCTCCGCGGCATCGCGACCGGTTTCGCCGACTTCGACTCGAAGACCGGTGGACTGCGTGGCGGTGACCTGATCATCGTCGCGGGACGCCCTTCGATGGGCAAGACCACGCTCGCGATCAACATGGCCGAAAACGTCGCGCTGGCATCCGAAACGCGCGGCTCGGTGCTCGTCTTCTCGATGGAAATGCCCTCCGAACAGCTGATGTCGCGCATGCTGTCCTCTGTCGGGGGCGTGCCACTGCAGAACATCCGTTCCGGTCGCATCAACGACGAAGAATGGGTGCGCGTCACGAGTGCCACGAGCCAGCTGGCCGAAGCCCGCATCTTCATCGACGAGACGCCTGCGTTGTCGCCGATGGAGCTGAGGACCCGCGCGCGGCGCGTGAAGCGAGAGCATGGGCTCGATCTCGTGGTCGTCGACTACCTGCAGCTGATGCAGGTGCCGGGCAACAAGGAAAACCGCGCGACCGAAGTGTCGGAAATCTCTCGTGGTCTGAAGGCCCTGGCGAAGGAACTGAACGTCCCGGTCATCGCGCTGTCGCAGCTGAACCGCAGCCTCGAACAGCGCGAGAACAAGAAACCCGTGATGTCCGACCTGCGCGAGTCGGGTGCCATCGAGCAGGACGCGGACATGATCCTCTTCATCTACCGCGAAGAGGTCTACGACAAGAATTCGCCGCGCAAGGGCCAGGCCGACATCGACCTCGCCAAGCACCGTAACGGCGAGACCGGCTATTTCATCCTGACGTTCCAGGGCCAGTTCACGCGCTTCCAGAACTTCGTGCCGGACGCCTACGGCGAAGGCGTGCTGCGTTGAGCCGGCTGATCCGCGCGGTCATCGATTCGCGCGCCCTGCATTCGAACCTCATCCGCATCCGCGCCGCCGCGCCGGGCCGCAAGGTGATGGCGGTCGTGAAGGCCAATGCCTACGGGCACGGCCTGGTGCCGACGGCGCTGGCGCTTTCCGGCGCCGATGCCTTCGCCGTCGCCCGCATCGAAGAAGCCGTGTGGCTCCGTGCCGCCGGCGTCCGGCAGCCCATTGTTCTGCTCGAGGGCGTGTTCGATGGCGACCAGCTGGGCGAGGCGGCACGGCTCGATCTCGACCTCGTCGTGCATGCGCCGGAACAGTTGGCACTGCTCGAGCAGGAAGTGCCGTCCCATCGCTTCGTCACCTGGCTCAAGGTCGACACCGGCATGAATCGACTGGGGTTCAGGCCGGAGGAGTTCGCAGGGGCCCTGTCGCGCCTGCAGGCCCTGACGAATGGCTGCGTCCGGGAAATCCGCCTGATGACGCATTTCGCGCGTGCCGACGAGCGCGGCGATCCCATGACGGCTGCGCAGTTGCGGCGTTTCGAGGCGCTGACGGAAGGCCTGGGCTATGCCCGCTCGATGGCCAATTCCGCGGCCATCCTGGGGTCCCCGGCCTCACACGGCGAGTGGATCCGGCCGGGGCTGGCCTTGTATGGCGTGTCGCCCTTTCCGGGCGAGGCGGCGACGTCTTTCGATCTGCGGCCGGCCATGACGCTTGAAACGGTGGTCATCGCGACGCGGCGCGTGCCCAGCGGCGAGACGGTCGGTTACGGGGGCACCTGGCGGGCGGAGCGCGATTCGCGTGTTGCGATCATCGCCGCCGGATACGGTGACGGTCTGCCCTGGAGCCTGCCCGCCGGCACCGCCGTGATGGTCGATGGGCTCCGCTGTCCACTCGTGGGTCGCGTCTCGATGGACATGATTGCGGTCGATGTCAGCGCGACCGGCGAACGCATCGGTGCCGGTGCCCGGGCCGTCCTCTGGGGCGCTGAACTGCCGGTCGAGGAAATGGCCGGCAGTGCGCGCACGATACCTTATGAGCTCCTGTGCAGCGTGAGCCAGCGGGTGCCGCTGGTGCTGGGCTGAGCAGATAATCCTGATATTCGGAGTACACGAACATGTCGCAGCTGGAAGGATTGAAGCGTTGGTCGGTCGTCGTGGCGGACACGGGTGACCTGGATGCGATCGAGCGGTTCCGCCCGCGCGATGCCACCACGAATCCGAGCCTCATCCTGCAGTCGGCGCGCGATGCGCGTTACCGCGATCTGGTCGACGCCGCGCTGTCCAGCGTGGCCGGTGAATCGAACGATGCGGCGCGGGCCGAACGGCTCGTCGACGAGCTTTTCGTGGCCTTTGGCCGCCGCATCCTGGACCTGGTGCCGGGCCGCGTGTCGACGGAGGTCGATGCGCGCCTGTCCTTCGACCAGGCCGCGACCGAGCGCAAGGCCCATCGCCTGATCGAACTTTACGAGAAAGCGGGCGTGCCGCGCGAGCGCGTGCTGATCAAGATCGCCAGCACCTGGGAAGGCATCCGCGCGGCGGAACGGCTGGAGCGCGAGGGCATCCACTGCAACCTGACGCTGCTGTTCAGCTTTGCGCAGGCCGTGGCCTGTGCCGAAGCCGGCGTCACGTTGATCTCGCCTTTCGTCGGCCGCATCTACGACTGGTATCGCGCAGTCGGTGGCGGTGCGGACATCGCGCGGGCCGAGGATCCCGGCGTCGCCTCGGTCACCCGCATCTACAACTACTACAAGAAGTTCGGATACGGCACTGAAGTCATGGGTGCCAGCTTCCGCAAGGTCGACCAGGTCGTGGACCTTGCCGGCTGCGACCTGCTCACCATCAGCCCGGACCTGCTCGCGAAAATGCAGGCCTCGGGCGATGACGTGCCTTGTCGCCTGGATGCGGCGTCGGCGAAGGCTGCCGATGCGCCGCGCGTTTCGATGGACGAGTCCGCGTTCCGCTGGCACCACAACGACGACGCGATGGCGACGGAAAAGCTGGCCGAGGGCATCCGCAAGTTCGATGCCGACGGCCGCAAGCTCGTCGAGTACGCCTTCGGGCTTGCGAAGGGGGGCTGACGGACATGGAATACCGGCCGCTGGGGCGCACGGGGCTGAAGGTCAGTGCCATTGGTCTGGGCACGATGACCTTCGGCGAACAGAACACCGAGTCCGAGGGACATCGGCAGATCGACTATGCCCTGCACCAGGGCGTGAACCTGATCGACACGGCGGAGATGTACTCCGTTCCGCCGCGCGCGGAGACCTACGGCTCCACCGAGCGGATCATCGGCAGCTGGTTTCAGAAGAGCGGCAAGCGCGAGGAAGTCATCCTCGCCACGAAGGTCGCCGGTCCCGGTCATGTGCTGGGCGCGACGCATGTGCGGGGCGGCCGCAACACGCTCGACCGCGCCAACATCCTCGCGGCCTGCGAAGCCAGCCTGCAGCGTCTGCAGACGGATTACATCGACCTGTACCAGTTGCACTGGCCGAGCCGGCCGACGAATTACTTCGGCAAGCTCGGCTATCCGCAGCAGGGTGGTGACGACGGCGTGGCGATCGAGGAAACGCTCGACGCCCTGGGCGAACTGGTGCGCGCCGGCAAAGTGCGGCATATTGGCTTGTCGAACGAGACGCCCTGGGGCCTGCACCGGTACCTCGGGCTGGCGAACGGTGGCCGCGAGCGCGTCGCCTCGATCCAGAACCCCTACAGCCTGCTGAACCGCTCCTACGAGATCGGGCTGGCCGAAATGTCGATCCGGGAGGACGTCGGGCTGCTCGCCTATTCGCCGCTGGCCTTCGGCGTGCTGTCCGGCAAGTTCCTGCATGGTGCCCGCCCGCCGGAATCCCGCATGGTCCGCTGGCAGCGGTTCTCCCGTTACAGCAACGAGCAGGCCGAGCGGGCAACGGAAGGCTACGCGGCCGTGGCGGCTGCGCGGGGCCTCGACATGGCGCAGATGTCGCTGGCTTTCGTCAGGCAGCAGCGCTTCGTCACGAGCCTTTTGATCGGCGCCACGACGATGGCGCAGCTGGAAACGAATATCGCGAGTTCGAAGCTCACGCTGGACGAAGACGCGATGCAGGCGCTGGAGGCCGTGCATCGCAACCAGCCGAACCCCTGTCCATGACAGGACTGCCAGTCGCCGGGGCTCAGGCCGTGAAGAACCCCATCTTCACGCCGGCGACCTGGATCACGTCGTTGTTCTGCAGGCGCTTGGCCTGGGGGCCGATGGACGTGCCGTTCACCAGCGGGAAGTCCGCCGGACTCGCGCTTTCCACCAGCACGACGTAATAGCCATCCGAGCGCCGGGAAATGGCCGCGACCTGGATTCCCGGCCGCCCGACCGTTGTCAGTGTCTTGGTGAGATCCATCTCGCGCCCGGCGAATGCGCCGGACAGTACCTGCAGTTTGGCTGCAGGCGGGGGACGGGGCAGGGAAGGCGTTGTGGCCACGGGATTGACGGTGACCTGGCGCGGCGCTTCCCGCGTCGTTTCCCGGAACGCTTCGGCAAGACGCCGCTGGTCCGGCGACAATACCATCGTCGTCTGGAATTCGCCTTCGTGGACATCAGACTCTTCGGCATACCGCAGCTGGTGGTGGCCGACGGTGATGACATCACTGTCCTGCAGGGAATGCTTCTTGATCAGCTTGCCATTGACGTAAGTGCCATTGGTGCTGTTGAGGTCCTCGAGGAACGAGTCGTTGAGGATGTTGATGATCAGCGAGTGGTGGCCGCTGACGGCAGGGCTGTCGATCCGGATGTCGTTGTCCGGATAGCGCCCGATGGTCAGGCGTTCCTTGTTCAGGTTGTATTCGGCCAGCAACTTGCCGTCGAGGCTGAGGATCAGGCGAGACACGCAATGCCCCCGTTCAGCTGAACCACTTCAGGACACGCTCCGCGATTCCGAAGCGGGCCGGGAACGTTTCCAGCACCTGCGACAGGACCACGGAGATGTTGTCCTTGCCGCCGGCCGCATTGGCCTGCTCGACGAGCTTGCGCCCGACGGATTCCAGATTCGTGCCGAAAGTCGTGATCGTTACTTCGATGTCGTCGTCATCCAGCATGTCGCTCAGGCCGTCGGAACAGAGCATGTACACGTCGCCCTTCTGGACCGGGTACTCCGTGACATCCACTTCGACGGTGGGCTCCACGCCGAGCGCACGCGTCACGTAATTCTTGTTGGCGGCGCGGGCCGCTTCCTCGGCCGTGTAGTAGCCGCGGTCCACCAGTTCCTGCAACAGGGAGTGGTCGAGCGTGATCTGCTCGAGGTGCGCGCCGCGAAGCCGGTAGGCGCGCGAGTCGCCGACATGGGCGACGGCCGCCACGTTGTTGAAGAAAAGGATCCCGACGACGGTCGTGCCCATGCCTTCGCACTGGGGCTGTGTCCGGGCCGTCTGGTAGATGATCTTGTTCGCGCGGAGTATCGCGTCGCGCAGGATGATGCTCGCGCGGTTCAGGCCGCTGTCTTCGTCCGGCTTCCGAAGGTCCTCTCGCGCGATGGATTCGCGCACGAGGTTGACGATCGTCTTGACGGCGATGCCACTGGCGACTTCCCCGGCGTTATAGCCCCCCATGCCATCGGCAAGCACAACGAGACCGATGTCGCCGTCAAAGGCGATCGTGTCTTCGTTGTGTTCGCGAACGCGGCCCGTATCGGTATGGCCGACGCACTGGAGCTTACCTTTCAGGTGCATCTCGAAAGAGACCGGGCTGACGTGTTGTGAGACCTGTCGTGATGCTACGCGAAAACGGCGGGACAGGCAGCCGGAAACCGTTGTTTTTCGGAGGTTTGGCGCCGATCTGTGCGTCAGTTCGCGTGCTAGCATTTTCGCCATGGCAAAAGCGAGTGTCGTCCACGTCTGCGAGGCCTGCCGGGGCGAAACCGCCAAGTGGCAGGGTCAGTGCCCACACTGCGGTGCCTGGAACACGCTGGGTCCTGCGGTGGTGTCCGCCGCCGCCCGCCCGGGAAACAGATCGGGCGGGCGCTCGTCGGCGCTGGTCGCGTCGGCCGCGGCAACGCCGCTGAGCGCCCGCGTATCCGGCCATGCCCTCGGCGAGGCGGAGGTCCGGTGGACCCTGGGGATGTCCGAGCTGGATCGAGTCCAGGGCGGCGGGTTGGTCGCCGGATCGGTGACCCTTCTGGGGGGCGAGCCGGGGATCGGAAAGTCCACCCTGCTGCTGCAGGTCGCCTCTCACCTGGGGGCCGAGCGGCCCGTGTTGTACGTCAGCGGCGAAGAGTCTGCCGGCCAGATCGCAATGCGCGCCCACAGGCTGGGGCTGGCCACGGATGGCGTGGATGCGGCCTGTGAAACGGACCTCGATGCCATCCTGGCCCTGGCCACCGAACGTCGGGCAAGACTGCTGGTCATCGATTCGATCCAGACGATGGCCGTGTCGGCTTCCGACAGCAGCGCGGGTTCGGTCTCGCAGCTGCGCGAATGCACGGCGGCGCTGGTCCGGCATGCCAAGGCCACGGGCACCGCCGTGCTGCTGATCGGGCACGTCACGAAGGAGGGCGCCATCGCCGGGCCGCGGCTGCTCGAGCATCTCGTCGACACCGTGCTGTATTTCGAGCGGGATGCCGGCAGCCGGTTTCGAACGGTACGGGCCACGAAGAACCGCTTCGGCAGCGTCAACGAGCTGAGCTTCTTCCTGATGACCGGCACGGGCCTGCGCGAGGTGAAGAACCCGGCGGCGATCTTCCTGTCGCGTGCCCCCGAACCCGTGGCGGGCAGCGTCGTGATGGTGACCCGGGATGGCACGCGGCCGCTGCTTGTCGAAGTGCAGGGGCTCGTTGACCGGATGCGGTTCGGCGCGCCACGGCGCGTGGCGCAGGGTGTCGATGCGGGCCGGCTCGCCATGCTCCTGGCGGTGATGAACCGCCACGCGGGTCTGTCGCTGCAGGAGCACGATGTGTTTGCCAACGTCGTGGGCGGGCTCACGATCGATGAGCCCGCGTCGGACCTCCCGACGGCTGTCGCACTGGCCTCGAGCCTGCTCGAGGTGAAGCTGCCGGCCTCGCTCGTGATCTTCGGTGAACTGGGCCTTACCGGCGAGGTGCGTCCGGTGACCTTTGGCGAGGAGCGGGTCCGGGAAGCGGCCAAGCAGGGGTTCACCACGGCAATCCTGCCCAAGGATAACCTGCCGCGGGGCGGCGTGCCGGGCATGACCCTGCGGCCTGTTTCGAGAATCGACGAGGCTTTGCGCGCGGCGCTGGGCCGCGAAGCCCTATAATCCGACGATCATGTTTGCCAATCTGACCGAGCGGCTCTCGAAAGCCGCCAATGCATTGCGCGGCCGCGGCCGGCTGACCGAAGACAACATCGCCGAGACGCTGCGCGAAGTCCGCATGGCGCTGCTGGAAGCGGATGTCGCGCTTCCGGTCGTCAAGACCTTCATCGAGGCCGTGAAGACCAAGGCCCTGGGCACCGAAGTCATCGGCAGCCTGTCGCCGGGTCAGGCCCTGATCGGCGTGATCCACAAGGAACTGGTCGCCGTCATGGGTGGAGGACGCGGCGGGCTGGACCTGCGCGTGACGCCGCCGGCGGTCATCCTCCTGGCCGGCCTGCAGGGCGCCGGCAAGACGACCACGGCGGGCAAGCTGGCCCGCCACCTGATCCAGCTTAAGAAGCGCGTGCTGCTCGTCAGCACCGACATCCGCCGGCCCGCGGCCGTCCTGCAGCTCGAGCGCCTGGCGCAACAGGTCGGGGCCGACTTCTTCCCGGCCGGGATCGGCATGAATGCCCCCCAGATCGCGAAGGGCGCCCTGGAGCAGGCCCGTCGCGGCGTCTTCGACGTTCTGATCGTCGACACGGCAGGCCGTCTCCATATCGACGCAGACCTGATGCAGGAGGTTCGGGACATCGACCAGGTCGTGACGCCGCACGAGCGCCTGTTCGTCGTCGACGCCATGGCCGGACAGGACGCCGTCAATGCGGCCAAGGCCTTCCGCGAGGCGCTGGACCTGTCCGGCGTCATCCTGACCAAGGCGGACGGCGACGCACGGGGCGGTGCCGCGCTGTCCGTCCGGGAAATCACCGGAAAGCCGATCCTGTTCCTGGGCGTCGGTGAAAAGACCGAGGCACTTGAGCCGTTCGATGCGGAGCGCATGGCGACCCGCATCCTGGGCATGGGCGACGTGGTCGCCCTGGTCCAGGAGGTGCAGAAGAACGTCGACGCAGCCGAAGCCGAGAAACTCGCCAAGAAGGTCGCGAGCGGCAAGGGTTTCGACCTCAATGACCTCCGTAGCCAGCTGCAGCAGCTGCAGAAGATGGGCGGTCTGGCGTCGGTGATGGACAAGCTGCCGGGTGGCATGGCCGCTGCGAAGGGGCTGCAGTCCGGAGTCGGCGACAAGGAAATTCGCCGACAGATCGCGATGATCGACTCCATGACCCGTCGGGAACGCCGCCGGCCGGAAATCATCGACGGTCCCCGGAAACGCCGCATTGCGGCAGGTTCGGGGACCCAGGTTCAGGACCTTAACCGGCTCCTGAAACAGTTCCTGACCATGCAGAAAATGATGAAAAAACTGGGTGGGGGGAAGCTGGCCCGCATGATGGGCAGCATGGCCGGCATGGCCGGACTCAAAGGCCCGATGCCCCCGCGTTTCTGATATCACCGGCGAAGTTGCCGGAAACCGTTGATCTGCGTAGAATCCGCGCTCTTTTTCGAAGGCCTTCCAAGGCAAAGCAAGCGACAAAATCCATGGTGACGATTCGACTGACCCGGCGTGGCGCCCGCAACCAGCCCTTCTACCACATCGTGGTGACGGACAGCCGCAAGCGGCAGGGCGGCAAGAGCCTTGAAATGGTCGGGTTTTTCAACCCGACTGCGCGCAAGAACGACACGAAGCTGCGCCTCGACCTGCCCCGCATCGACTACTGGGTCGGCAAGGGTGCCCAGCCGTCGGAGCGTGTTGGTGCGCTCGTGAAGGCTTACCGCAAGCAGGTTGCCGCAGCTGCCTGATCCGGCGGGCCTTCCCATGTCGGGATACCTGACATTGGGACAGGTCGCCGCGCCGCATGGCGTGCGGGGCGGGCTCAAGGTGAACAGTTTCACCGAGCCTCCCGAGGCACTGCTGGCGCAGGCTGAGTGGCAGCTCGTCGCGGCCGATGGCCGTGTGCGGGACGTAAAGGTCCGGAGAGGGGACGCGCATCGCGGCCAGCTCCGGGTCGAACTGGAAGGTATCGCCGATCGCGATGCCGCCCAGTCGCTGGCAGGGTGGACGGTTCGCGTCTTGCGCGACCGGCTGCCGCAACCGGCGCAAGGCGAGTACTTCCGCGAGGACCTCATCGGCCTCGAGGTGGTGAACGAAGAGGGCGTGGCGATGGGCCGCCTCGATCACTTCATCGATGCCCCGGGCGGCGCGGTGATGGTCGTGAAGGGGGCCCGGGAGCACTGGATTCCGGCGGCGCGTCCGCACCTGAAACAGGTGGACCTGGCGGCGCGAAGTGTCCTCGTCGACTGGCCGGAAGAGCTGTGATGCACGTCGAGGTCGTGACGCTGTTCCCGGAGATGATCCGGCAGGTCGTCGAACACGGGGTGCTGGGGCGCGCGATCGAGCGCGGTCTGTTGAGCGTAGGCACCGAGAATCCTCGGGGTCATACGCAGGATGTCCACCAGACGGTGGATGACCGTCCTTACGGGGGCGGACCGGGCATGGTGCTGAAGCCCGGGCCATTGTCGGCGGCGATCGCCGCGGCGATGTCACGCTGCCCGCCGGGAAGCCGGAGGGTGTACCTGTCGGCGCAGGGCCGGCCCTTCGACCAGTCGAAGGCCGCCGAGCTCAAGGCGCTGCCCGGACTGGTGCTGGTCGCCGGACGGTACGAGGGGATCGACGAGCGGGTGATCGCGACGTCGATCGACGAGGAGCTGTCAATCGGGGACTACGTCCTCTCTGGCGGCGAGCTGCCGGCGCTGGTCGTGATCGACGCGCTGGCGCGACTGATGGACGGCGCGCTGAACGATGCGCGCTCGAACGTCGAGGAGTCCTTCGCGGACGGACTCCTGGACTGGCCGCACTACACGCGGCCGGAAGAGTTCGCGGGGCTCAAGGTGCCCGAAGTGCTGACCTCGGGCGACCATGCGCGGATACGGCGCTGGCGGCTGAAGCAGGCGCTGGGGAAGACCTGGACGGTGAGGCCGGACCTGCTGCTGAAAAGCGCGGGTGGCACGGGTGAAGGACGGCTGGCCGAGCGCGAAAGGGCGGAGCGGGCCGAATTGCTGAACGAGTTTTTGCACGAAAGGGGGCGCCGAGAGGCGCCGAATGAGGAACCACAATGAACCACATCATCCAGCAGATCGAAGCCGAGCGCGCCACGCGCACCTTCCCGGAGTTCAAGCCGGGCGACACCATTATCGTGTCGGTCAAGGTGACGGAAGGCGACCGCGAGCGCGTCCAGGCCTATGAAGGCGTCGTGATCGCGCGCAGCAACCGCGGCTTCAATTCCTCGGTCACCGTGCGCAAGATTTCGCACGGCGAGGGCGTCGAGCGCGTGTTCCAGCTCCACAGCCCGTCGATCAGCGACATCAGCGTGAAGCGCCGCGGCAATGTCCGTCGCGCCAAGCTGTACTACCTGCGCGACCGTTCGGGCAAGGCTGCCCGCATCGAGGAAAAGGTCTGACCTGACCTCATACGGAGAACCCGGCCATGTCACGCATCGGCGGGTTCTTCCGGGGGTTGTGGCGCTTCCTTGATGGGTTGCGCCGCGTCCTCTCGCTCATCCT
>JBEEKA010000043.1:0-6885 GCA_041168985.1 Pseudomonadota bacterium
CCCGAGCGCCAACATGGCCGCCATGATCCCGGTCTTCGGGGCGGTGCTGGCGAAATACGGCCGGTACTGGCGACCCTCCCTGGCAGACGGGATGGCGATAGGACTGGCCCTGGTCATGGGCATTTCGGAGTACCGGGCGGCGGGCTACAACGAAGCCCAGAACCTCGTCGCGGGCACCGTTCTGCAGATGGTCGCCCCCTATCTCTGCGCCAGACTGGTCGTTGGCCGCGAAGACCTGCACGTCGAGCTCGCCAGGATTTTCGTCCTTATCCTGTTCAGCCTCGCCCTGGTCGGCATGTTCGAGTTCAAGTTCGGATGGAACCCCTTCCTCGTCTATCCGCAGAAGCTCTTTTTCGCCGGCCAGGGCTACGGCTGGGTCACGACCTTTCGCTACGGCTTCGCGCGCGTTGCCGGACCCTACGCCCACTGCATCCTCGCCGGCATGATGATGATCATGGCCTACCGCCTGAACCGCTGGCTCGAGTGGGGTGGGCACTGGGAGGAAAAGTTCGCCAGATTGCCCTGGCTGCCTGTGCCCAAGGGGCGCGCGATCACCTATGCCCTGATCCTGGGTTCCGTCACCACGATAGCCCGCGGCCCCTGGATCGGCGGAATCCTCGGCGCCCTGCTGGTCAACGTGGGCCGCCATCCCCGTCGAAAGAAGCTGTTTCCCTCCCTGTTCGCAACCCTTGTCTTTGTCGCCATTCCGGCCAAGGTCGCCTTTGATTCCTACCTGTCCGTCAAGCCCGGCATGAAGTTGACCGACTCGCAGATCACCGCGATGTACCGCAAGGAACTTTTCGAGAAGTACTACGACATCGCGCTGGACCATGCCTGGCTGGGCTGGGGGCGCAACACCTGGCCGAAGGTGAACGGCATGGTCTCCGTCGACAACTACTATCTTTTGCTGTCGCTGATGCACGGGCTGGTCGCTACCGGCCTGTTCGTTACCCTGATGCTGTGGATGTCGGTCCGCCTTTTCCGCCGGGGCATGGCGGAACCGGAGGGCTACAACTCGCTCGCCTTCACGATGATGGCCATCATCATCGCCATCGCCGTGTCGGTCGCCACGGTTTACCTGGGCGAGAACGTCGTGCCGGCCCTTTTCCTGATCCTGGGCTGGGCCGAAACCTACCTCCAGGACCGCCGACTCATCGGGCAGGTAGGGAATTTCCCTACAGCGCCCACCGGCTTCTCCTTCCGGCATGTGATCCGCTGAACAGTTTTCAAGGCTGACACAACCGTCCCCGGCCGGGGTAGTGGAATATGTACATCCGGATCACACGGGTGCAGACATGTCCCACGATGACAGGGAACTCAAGGACCTTGAAAAACGCCTGATGCCGTCGGCGCGACAGCAGGCTCGTGATGCGTTGCGTCGACTCTACTGGCGCTGTGAACGGCGAACGGGGTACATCCTCAAGCGGTCCCTCGACATCCTGGCCGGAACGTCCGCCCTCCTCGTCGCTTCCCCGCTCCTGCTGCTGGTGGCCCTGCTCGTCAAACTGACCGATGGCGGCCCGATCCTCTTCTGGCAGACGCGGGTCGGCAAATGGGGCCGTACCTTCCGTTTCCCGAAATTCCGTTCCATGGTGGTCAACGCGGAGGCGCTGCGCGTGAAACTCGAGCAGGCCAACCAGCACGGCGGCGAAGGCATCACCTTCAAGATGAAACGCGATCCGCGGATCACCTGGATAGGACGGATCATCCGCAAGTTCAGCATCGACGAGCTCCCACAGCTCTGGTGCGTCATCCGCGGAGACATGTCGCTGGTGGGGCCGCGGCCGGCCCTCGTCTCCGAGGTGGCCCGCTACGACCTCGACAACCGTCGCCGCCTGGATGCCACGCCAGGACTCACCTGCACCTGGCAGGTGAGCGGGCGATCCGAGATCCCCTTCGAGGAACAGTGCCGCCTCGACGTCGAGTACATCGAGGAGCAGAGCCTGACGGCAGACATCAAGCTGCTGCTCAAGACGATCCCCGCTGTCATCACGGGACGGGGAGCGTACTGAAGATGGAGGAGTCGGTGCCGGCCGGCATCCATATCGGCAACATCCGGCTGACCAACCTCGCCATGGAAGACGCGCTCGACGCCATCGACGCCGCGCTGGCGGCCCGTGTGCGAACGAAGATCGCGTTCGTGAACGCCGACTGCGTGAACATCTGCGCGCGAAACCCGTCGTACGCCAGGGATCTGGAAGGCATGGACTGGGTCTTCATCGACGGCATCGGAATGAAGATCGCCGGCCGCATGCTCAACCAGCCCGTGCGCGACAACGTGAACGGCACGGACCTGTTCCCGCGCCTGTGCGCCGAGATGGCCGCGCGCCAGCGGCGACTCTTCCTGCTGGGAGCCAGCCCCGGTGTCGCGGCACGCGCAGCCGAATGGGCCCGCCATCACCATCCCGGCCTCGTCATCGCAGGCGCCGAGCATGGGTTCCACCCGGAATCGGAAACGCCAGCCCTTCTCGACCGGATACGTGCCAGCCAGGCCGACGTGCTGCTCGTGGCAATGGGCGCCCCCCTGCAGGAATCCTGGCTCGCCAGGCATGGCGATGAATGCGGCACGCCGGTCTGCATTGGCGTCGGCGGACTCTTCGACTACTACTCCGGCGACATCCCGCGCGCGCCGTTGTGGATGCGGCGCACGGGACTCGAATGGGTATTCCGGCTGCTCCAGGAACCGGCTCGCCTGTGGCGGCGGTACGTGATCGGCAACGCCGTCTTCCTGTTGCGCATCCTTCGCGATAAGTTCAGTGCCTCCCCGTCCAGGAATCCGAAATGAGCGAGCAACCCACGCAGGTCGCCATCCTGAGCGCCGGCATGCGCGACATGCTGCCCGTACTCGACAAGCCCGCCGCGCAACGCGTGATCGAGCACTTCGTACGCATCGGTTATCGGCGCATCCTGGTGCTGGGTGACGACCACAGCACCGCGGTCCGGGATTTCCTCGGCAGCGGGGAGCGCTGGGGCGTTTCGATCGAACACCATGCGCGCCAGCCCGGCCTGTCGACCGAAGGACACCGGCACGCGCTGGGCCTGACCGCCGACACCCCCTGTGGCATCGGCGACCTGTCGTCGCTTCCGCCTTCGGACGACGACCCGGGATTCAGCGTCGCCACGGACCGGGAGTACCTCGAAGCGGGACTTCGCCTGCTCCGGGAGCGCACGACCAGCCTGCCCGGCGCCATCGACGTCGCGCGCAGCGCCACCGTGCACCCCGACGCCGTACTGGAAGGTCCGGTCTACATCGGCGCCCATTGCCGCGTCATGGCTGGCGCCCACATCGGCCCGGAGGTCATCCTGGGCCAGGGCAGCGTGGTCGAAGCCAAGACGCACCTGCGCGAATGCACAGTCTTGCCGGACACGCACATCGGTCCGTCGCTGGACATCCGGCATGCCATCGCCGCGCCCGGCATGCTGTCCAGCATCAGCAACGAAGTGTGCGTCACGGGCATCGACTCCCACCTGCTGGGACCCGTCACGCTGGAAGCCGGCGCCCATTCGATACAACCTGCAGCACCCCGGGCGCAGAAGGGCTTCTTCCGTCGCCTGTTTTCCTTCAAATAGAACATCCACCCGACTTAAACTGCTGTCTCCATCAGGAGAGGTTGCCGCATGAAACTTGCCTCGACGCCGCTGGGCTCCACGCCGGGCCTGTCCATCACCATCGTGAGCGAAAGCCTCGATTCCTCCAACTGCCGGGACTTCAAGCAGGACATCCAGCCCCTGCTGGAGTCGGCTCCGGTCGCCATCCTGGACATGAGCCAGTTGAAGTTCGTCGACAGCTCGGGACTGGGCACCCTCCTGTCCTGCCTGCGCACCATGAACAACAAGTCCGGCAAGCTGCTGCTGGTGGGACTTGCCAAGCCGGTGCGCGCTGTCTTTGAACTCGTCCGGATGCACCGGATCTTCTCGATCCACGAAACCCGCGAAGAAGCGCTGGCGGAACTGTCCGGGTCCTGACATCTCAGTGAACCCGGTCGGTCAGGTTCCGGACGGCTACATGCTGGTCCGGCATATCGAGCTGCCGCTCGATCTCGCGGCGCTCGTTGAACTGCGCGATCAGCTTTCGCTCGCCTGTGCCGACCAGTCGGACGACTTCACCGACGCGCTGGTGCTGGCCGCCCATGAAGCGGCAACCAACGTCGTGCGTCATGCCGTGCCGGCCGGATCCGCCCCGACCTTCGACGCCCTCCTCTGCCGAAGCACGGATGCATTCCGCGTCGAACTGCGCTATCCCGGAGAGGTGTTCACGCCCCCGACCGATATCGATGCGCCGGATTTCGACACCTGTCGGGAAGGCGGTTTCGGGCTTTTCCTGATGCAGCAGACCGTCGACACCGTCGACTACGATTCGCCGGAACCGGGGACGGCACGCATCACGCTCATCAAGCGGTTTTCCGACTGATGCCCCAGCCGACCCACGAGAACCGGGCGGAACTGTATTTCCAGTATTCCGTCACTGGCATCGTGGAAGCCGACAGCCGCGGCCTGATCTTCCGCGCGAACCCGGCGGCGCAGAGCATCATTGGCCTTCCGGGCCACCGATTGACCGGTCGCCAGTTCCGGGACCTGTTTGACCCGGACTGCCAGGACAGACTGGCCCATCACTTCGCCATTTTCGAGGAGCAGGGCATCGGCCATGCCGACCTGCTGCTGCGTGATGCGGAAGGTTCCCTGCGTGATGTCACGCTGAACTCCGTGCAGGCCGGGGACGACCTGGTGCTCCACGTGATCGACGACGTGACCGAAGATCGAGAGCGGTCCCGGGCACTGGCACTTGCGCGTCGGGAGGCGGAGGCGGCGAGCGAGGCCAAGGGCCGTTTCCTCGCCGCGGTCAGCCACGAACTCCGGACGCCCCTTAACGCCGTCCTCGGGCTCGCCAGCCTGGCTCTCATGACCGACCTGACGGCGCAGCAACGCGGGTACCTGCAACAGATTTCGCGGTCGGGTCGGGGACTGCAGCAACTGCTCAACGACATCCTCGACTTCTCGAAAATCGAGGCCGGAAAGCTCGAGGTCGAACATCGCGAGGTGGACCTGTTCGACGTCCTGGACGATGTCGCGATCCTGGCCTCCCAGACGGCCGCCGACAGCCCGGTGGAAGTCGTCTTCGATCTCGACCCCGGCATGCCCCGTCACCTGCAGGCTGACCCGCTGAGGCTGACCCAGGTGCTTCTCAACCTGATGGGCAATGCGCTGAAATTCACGGCCCGCGGAAGCGTGGTGATGTCCGTGTCCCAGGCTGGCGGGGATCTGCGCTTCGCGATCAGGGACACAGGTATCGGCATATCGCCCGAAGCGCTTGCCCGGCTTTTCCAGCCCTTCACGCAGGCGGAATCAGACACGTCGCGCCGCTTCGGGGGTACCGGACTCGGCCTGGCCATTTCGCGCCAGCTGGCGCGGGCCATGGGAGGCGAAGTGTCCGCCGAAAGCGTGGCGGGCCAGGGCAGTTGCTTCACGCTGTCTCTGCCCTGCGTGTCTGACGAGCCCGCCGCGACGCGGGGCGGCCTTGCAGGCATCACGGTCCATGTCGACGCCCGACGCCGCATGACGCGTGAAGGGCTTGTTCGACTCGTGGCGCTGTCCGGAGGCAGGTCCGTCAGCGCTTCAACCGAGGCACAGCTGCGTATCCTGGATCTCAGCGACGGAACCGGCAGCATCGATCCGCCGTCGGGCACGCCCGACGGACCGACACTCTGGCTCACCGATGCCCGCGACGCACTTCGACTGGAACAACAGATTGCGGGGCGCGACGGCCTCGCGGTCGAAACACGCCCGCTGTCGCCGAAGCGCCTCCTGCAGGCCTGGTCGCGCCTGCAGTCGAATGCCCCAGAGAAAAACCACGCATCCCTGTCGTGGGTACCCACCGAGTTCAGAGGGGCCACCATCGCGGTCGCCGAAGACGTTGCCGTCAACCGGCAGGTCATCGGCGAGTTGCTGCAGAGGGCCGGCATCTCCGTGATTCTGGCTGACGACGGGAAGGCCTTGCTGGAGCGACTGGCAGCTGCCCCCGTGCCGCCCGATCTCGTCTTCATGGATGTCCACATGCCCCTGCTGGATGGCTACGAAACGACCCGCCAGCTGCGCGAGAGGGGCTTTGCCGGACCGGTCATCGGCTTTTCGGCGGGTGCGATGGTCGAAGAAAAGGCACGTTGCACGGATGTCGGCATGGATGATTTCCTGTCGAAGCCCATCGACGTCGACGAACTCTGGGGAACGTTGACGCGCTGGCTGCCGCCCAGCCCGGAACCGGCCAGCAGCATTCCGGAACCCGCCGCGCCGCCCCATGCGCCCGCGCTGGAGCCGGCCACCCGGCGCCGACTTGAAGGCGCGGGGATCGACGTGGACGACGCGCTGGAGCGCTTTCTGGGCCAGTCCGGGGCTATGCTTCGCGCGCTGGATGCGTTCGTCGCACAACGGGGGAATGACGGCATGAGGATGTCCGAATGCCTGGCACGCAACGACCGGGACGGACTGCGACAGTGCGCCCACGGATTGCACGGCGGCGCAGCCATGCTGGGCATGCACGCCCTGTCGGACGTCGCGACCCGGATCGACCGGGGACACGCCGGACTTTCGCGCGAGGCCTTGTCGACCCTTGCGGGACAGGTCGCCGACGCGCTGGAATCCATCCGGACGGCAGCGAACCCGCCATGACCCAAGAATTCACGCTCGCGACACATACGGCCGACGAACGGAGCATCTAATTTCGTGGTGAACGCCGATCTCGAAAACCTGCCCGGCCGGGGCATCCACCCACTTGCGAGCCTGCGCGCGCATCGCCGGATCGCGAAAATCGTCTTCCTGGTCGTCCTGCTCGCGGGACTGCCCTTCGTCTTCCTCAAGGGCAAGCCTACCTACTCCACGACGTCGGTGATG
>JBEEKA010000044.1:0-16347 GCA_041168985.1 Pseudomonadota bacterium
CACTGATCTCGAAGCAGGCCGGCGGCATTCCCGTAAAGCTGTTGTGGACGCGCGAAGACGACTTCGAACACGATCTGATCCGGTCCGCAGGCTTCATGGGTTTCCAGGGCGCACTCGATGCGCAGGGCAGGATCACCGGCTGGCGATCCCATCTCGTGCACTTCAAGAGCGAAGGCGGAACTGCGGTGACGGCCTCCACCTGGCAGCCGGGCGAATTCCCGGCTTTCCACGTTCCGGCCTACCAGGCGTCACAGACGCTGATGCCGCTCAAGATGCCCACCGGCTCCTGGCGCGCCCCGGGATCCAACACCGCCGCCTGGGTCGTGCAGTCCTTCCTGCACGAGGTCTCGACAGCTGCGAAGCGTGACCACCTCGAGGTCCTGCTCGAGGTTGCGGGTCAGTTCGATCCGGGCGCGAAGGTGGAAGCCTCCGGCCGTCCCACGCTGACGCCCGAGCGGGCGCGCAACGTGATCCGCACCGTCGCGGAACGTGCAGGATGGGGCACGCGGAAGCTTCCCGCGGGCCGCGCACTGGGACTGGCCTTCCATTACAGCCACGCCGGTCACTTCGCCGAGGTCGCGGAAGTCAGCGTCGACAGGACGAAGAAGATCACGGTCCACAAGATGTGGGTGGTCGGCGACATCGGTCCGATCGTCGACCTGTCGTCTGCGGAGAACCAGTGCCAGGGATGCATCGTCGATGCGATCAGCACGCTCGCGCTGGAAGTCACCATGGAAAACGGCGAGATCCAGCAGAAGAACTTCGATCGCTACCCGATGGCGCGCGTGCGGATCTCGCCGGAGGTCGATGTGCATTTCCTCGACACGGATTACCCGCCAACCGGCGTGGGTGAACCGTCCTTTCCGCCCGCAGCACCCGCGATCTGCAATGCGGTCTTCACGCTCACGGGACACCGCATCCGCACCTTGCCCGTCACGCGCGAGGGATTCTCGATCTGACGGCGTTTCAGGCCGGCAGGAACCGCGTAGACCGCAGTCTCCAGGTGCCGGCGTTCTTGTCGAAGTCGACTTCGATCTGGCCGGCCTCGATGCGGCGCCGGGCGACATGCCCCTCGAGTCGCGCCATCTGTTCGAGCGTGGAGTTGCCTTGCAAAGGCTCGACGATCTCGGCTTCGACCGGCAACACCGCCGTCGCGCTCAGCCCATCCGGTGCAAGGGCGATGCGATCCGGTTGTGTATCGAGTCGCGGTCGGTAAGTCACGGCCCCGCCCACGGCCCACAGCCCGGCCTGGGGGTTGCGGAGCAGGGCGCGAATACTCTCGAGGTCTTCGGCGGGTGTCGGAACGGTTGCGGCATCCAGCCCGGTCGTCACGGCGACGCCGGCACCGAGTGCGGTGCCGCCGCTGCGCAGGAAATCCCGTCTGCTCGTGTTGCCCATGGTGCGCGCCCTCAAATCTTGATGCCGAGGTAGCGCCGGATGTCGAAGCGGCCCGCGTGCCGGGCGCGCGCGCCGATCACGCTCAGGGACAGGCCATTCCGCCCGACGTGATAGCCGAAACCGGCGTCATGCATCAGCCGCTGGTTGAAGCAGATGACGCCGAGCGTGCCGTTACAGGCTTCTTCGACCCAGGCCATGATGTAGACGCCATCGCGCAGTTTTGAATACCAGCCCGGCGAGCTCCACTGCATGCCGCCGGAACCGTCCGGCTGGAAGATGATCCACGAGTAGCTGGAGGGCGTGGCATAGAAGTGCATGGAGGTCAGCCCCGGATTGCCTGGCTGGTAATTCCACGTTACGCATTCGCCGACCATCTCGTCGGTCCAGCCATGCCGCAGGTAAGTCGGCGGCACAGGACTACCATCGGTGCTGAAGCTGCCGAAGTAGTAGTGGGGCGTCGTCTCGTTGTTGCGGAAAGGCGTGCCGGTCGTGCCCTTCACGACCGTCGACAGGCCGTTCTTCATGTCGAAGGCCACCATCGCGCAGGACCGGGGAAACTCCGCATCGAGCAGGTGCGCGAAGAAGTAGAGCTCGTCGTCCGGCTCGTACATCTCGTACCAGGCGTCACGCCAGGCTGCGTCCCCCGCGTTGCGCCAGCGCAGCTTGCCGGCCTCGACGAATTCGTAATCGATCTTCGGCCCGTCGCCATCCATGCGGACGGAGAGTTTGCGACCGACGAAGCGGGTCACCTTCTCGCTCTTGTAACCCCCCATGCCGGCGGTGCCGCTGCCCTTGCCGTCCCCGAATGCGTGGGCATGGTTCAGGACCTGGTCCTTCACTTCGGCGTCGGTCATCGTTTCGAAGGTTTCCAGCGGGCGATACACGCGGCGCGGGCCCCGCGTCTCGCTGTTGTTGCCGAAGACTTCGAAACTCGCGATCTGCCCGGTGACCTCGCCCTTGCCGGTGTAGAGGTAGTACTCCAGTTCGTCCTTTTCGGTCAGCCCGAGGCGGACGCCCTGCTGCGTCATGTCGAAGAGATCGATGACCTGCAGCGTGAACGTGCCGGAAAACTCGCATTCGATGCGCGAATAGATGAACTGGTGGTCGTTCACCATGATGTAGTCGGTGGGTGCGCAGACCGTGAGTTCGCCGCCGAATCGCGTCAACTCGAGGATGTTGGAGTAGCTGACCGAAAGGTAGAACTCGAGCACTTCGACGTCGTTATCCTGCTTCCAGGCGATACCCTTGCCTTCGAGCCGGTTCGTGAAGGCATGGCGCGTTGCCGGGATGGCGCCGCCCCGGTCGATGTATCCGAACCAGAGTTTGCGCTGCACCTCGCGATTGCGCTCGCCCGTCTTGAACTGGGGCGCGCGTCCGGCATCCGCAGCCGCGGCCCGTTCGATGGCGGCATAGCCGTTGAACGTCGTCTCGAACACGGTGGCGAGTCCGCTGCGCAGGTCCAGCACGAGGCAATAGCCCCGCGCCGTGCCCGGGATCAGGTGCGAGACGAGCAGAAGGCCCCGGTCTTCCAGTGCGCCATATCCGGCCCTGATCGGCACCCCGCCCCGCTCGACGAGTTCCAGCTCGCGATCCGTCCGGAACCGGTATTCCAGCCGGGGACCGTCGCCGTCCGTGATGAGCTTGATAGTCTGGCCCGCGAGAACCGGGGACGTGCGGGCGAAACCCCAGGGCCCGTTTGCGCCGGGACGCAGGGCCTGCAGGACCTGCGCCTCGGAGAGCCGCGTATACGGGATGCGATGTTCCTGCAGCGGACGGTAGTGGCGACGGCTCATGGCATCAGATGCCCGGGATCGTGCGCTTGCGCGTGGCCTTGCGGTGGGCGATCTCCTGCAGATAGATCGGCGTGCGGTAGTAGCGGTCGTGGCCTGCCGCGATGTGCTCCGGCATCGGCGCGTAATCCACGGCCGAGGCGGCCATGGCATCGCCCCTCGCCTTCACGCCGACCCGGTATTCTGGCGCCGGGAAAATCCACATGTCGTTGTTCAGGATGCTGTTCACGACGATGCGGCCCACGGTGAGCGCCGTCTGGGGACGCGCCCAAACCGGGGGCGTGCCCTCCGGCACCGGGGGCATCTGGAAGCGCGGAGCCGACGGCCGGGCGGCCGACGCGGCGCCCGGCGGCGGATCATTCTTCAGGTTCGCCGGACGATACTCGGTCTCGCTCCGACCGAGGTTCGAGGTGGTCATGCCGGGAATCAGGTTCGACGTGCCGATGTTCGTGTCGCGCAGTTCGTGGCGCAGCTGCTCCATCAGGCCGGCGGCTGCCATCTTCGTGACGGCATAGATGCCCGCCGTGCCCAGCAGCACGCCATCGGTCGACGTGGTGGTGACGATATGGCTGCCCTCCCCGTGTTTGAGCATGCGGGGCACGAAGGTACGGCAGCCATAGACCGGTCCCCAGAAGTTCACACCCATGCCCCAGTCCCAGTCCTTCCAGGAACCCTCGGTCGCTTTCTGGAAGAGGCCGACACCGGCGTTGTTGATCAGGATGTTCACGTTGCCGAAGATCTTCTCGATCTCGTCGGCTTTCTGCTCCCAGGCCTCGCGCACCATCACGTCATGGACCACCGTCGCCACGCGGGGGTCGTTCTCGGGGAATTTCTTCAGCGCCTCGGCGAACTGGTTTTCGCTGTAGTTGCCGAGGATGACCTTGGCTCCGGCCTCATGCAGGGCCTGCGCAATGCCAAGGCCGATGCCGCTCGTGCCACCGGTGATATAGGCGACCTTGCCCTGGACGTCCTTCACGGGAGGTTCCTGCCGCGCCCCCATGTCCGGCGCCGGCGCGTTTTCGAAGCCCTGCGCGCTGATGCCGGCCGGTGCCGCCGCGCCCACCACGCCCACCATTCCGGCCGTGCCAGCCGCCGCCAGGCCGCCGAGCATCTGACGGCGGTTGATCGTGTTCTCGTCCATGGCGCAATCCCCCAGGTCCTGTCGTTGTGGAATCAATGAACCCGCGGCGGATTCATTGCCTGTAGACCGAGGGTACTCCCACGTTGCGGCGGCGGGCCAGCCTGCATCGGGCAGGGTCGGGAAGGGGGTGGTTATGGCGGCGCGTCGAGCCAGTAACAGACGTGCACGTAGGGCACGCCGTCGATCGTCACGGTCTCTTCATGGGCGGGCGTGGCACCCAGCTTTTCCAGGGCCTTCCTGGACCGGATGTTGTCGGGACCCACATGGAACCAGACCCGTCTTGCCCAGCGGAACGCGTGCCGGAGCATGAGGTGCTTCAATTCGCGGTTTGTATCGCCGCCCCAGAAGCGTCGTGCAAGGAAGGTGTAGCCGATGGCGACTTCGCCGGCGGCCGGATTCCAGTCATAAAAGCGCGAGGACCCGATGACCTCGCCCGTGGCGTTCTCCGTGATGATCAGGGCGCCTTCCCCGTTGATCGCACTGGTCCAGAACCCGGACTCGAAGACATCGCGGCGATACCGCAGCGGAAAAGGGTGCTGGGACCAGATCAGAGGATCGGACGCCGCGGCATGGACGCGCTCGAAGTCCAGCGCCCGCAGCGGTCGGAGCGAGATTCGTGCACCCGAAAGATGCGGGGTGTAATCGAAACAGACTGTGTGCCGCATGGTTGCGAAGGCCTGTTGCCGTCAGGCGGCAAGACGGGAGACTTTAAGATTCTTCCGTAGTTTCTCCGCCCACCACAGATCGTGCTGCAGTTGCAGGTTGAGCCAGCTTTCTGCCGACGTTCCGAATGCCAGCGATAAACGCACCGCCATTTCTGGGCTGATGCCGGCCCTGCCGTTCAGGATTGCGGACAAAGTCTTGCGGCTCACGCCAAGCCCCTTCGCAGCCGACGTTACCGTGAGCCCCAAAGGCTCCAGACAAAGGTCGCGCAAGGTTTCGCCCGGATGCGGCGGATTGTGCATTTTTGCGATCATGGCTAGTGATAATCCTCGTAATCCACCAAGTCCACGTCCTTGCCATCAAAGGCGAAGGTGATCCGCCAATTGGCGCTTACCGCGACAGACCAGCGACCAGACATCGCCCCCTTGAGCGCATGGAGCCGGAGTCCAGGCAGGTCCATGTCGGCCGGAGTCCTCGCAACATTCAGCTGGCCGAGGACAAGACGCAGACGAGCGGCATGCTCCGGTCGAATCCCTGCCTTCGATCCCCCAATGAAATATTCCTGGAGACCGGGATGGCGGAACCGCCGGATCATGCATCCCAGAGTGTAACCCATCGGGTTACAGCGTGAAGATCGGGTTCGATTTCCGATCCATGCCGCATCGCAGTGTCTCCCGCAGGAACGGGAAGGATCGTCGCGCCGCTCGAGACGCCACCATCGCCGAAACTCGCGCCTTCGCTGACAAAGTCTGACCGCTGCGACAAACGTCCACGCCGGAGCGTCTCCGACTGGCTCGGCTGTGAACACGTTCGGATGGCGGAACGGCCGAGCAGGATCTAGTCTCGGGCCATGACATTCACCCGCCGCGACCTGATCCTGGGCAGCGCTGCCGCGACGGCTGTGCTCGGCGACATCACGCAGGCGGCAGCGCCGCAGAAGGTGCCCGTGCTGGGCCTGATCTTCCCGCCCGACCGCACGGCGATCCCCGAAGAGGGCGTCGCGATGTACGGCGACCGACTGCGCTATGTGACGGTCGGTCTCGGCATCGAACGCATGACCCCGGACAGTTTCGATGCTGCGATGTCGCGCATCCCGACGGCGGCAAAGAAACTTGCCGCGGCCGGTGCCGATGCCATCGAGCTGACCGGCACCTCGCTCACCTTCTACAAGGGCGAGGCCTTCAACCGGCAGCTGCGGGAGACGGTCATGGCCGCATCCGGCCTGCGTGCGACGACCATGAGCAATGGCGTGATCGAAGGCCTGAAGAAGCTCGGCGCCACGCGGGTCGCGGTGGCGACGGCCTACAACGACACGGTGAACGAACGTCTCCACGCCTTCCTCGTCGAACATGAACTGGAGCCGGTGCTGATCCATGGAATGGGCATCGAGGCGATGACGGATATCGACAAGGTGACACAGCAGGATCTGGTCGACTTCTGCGCGCGCGTCCACGGCAAGGCGATCGGTACGGATGCACTGCTCGTATCCTGCGGCGGTTTCCGCACTCTCGAGATCATTGCGCCGCTGGAAGACCGGACCGGCGTGCCGGTCGTTTCCAGCATGCCCCATGGACTCTGGGCCGGCGCGCGTCTGGTCGGACTCGACGGCCGCGCGCCCGGTTATGGCAGGTTGTTGGGGTAACGGTCGAGCGCCGGAATACCGTGGGACTTCAAGGCAGCGGCGATCTCGCGCGCAGCCCTCGCCACGGCTTCCTTGCTGCCGAGCGGCCACCACAGGGCGGATTTCGCGGGCATGACGTCACCCAGACGACAACGCCACGCAGCAGCAATGATTGAAGGTTCGGTGCCTGCCGCGGCCTTCGCCTTGCACCAGACGGCAAGATTGAGCGTGACCTGCGGGATTTGTCCGGGACTGTCGATGCTCGACTGCAGGGCGATCAGATGCACCACATCACCGCGGGCCCGATGGAACACGGCGCCGCGCTTCTTGAACCCAGCCGTCCGAAGTTCGTCGCGCAGGCCTTCCAGCAAGGCTTCCTTGTAGGCCGGGGGAAGTGACATGGCGCTAGGTGCCGTCCGACGCCGGGTGCGCGAGGGAAGCCGCTTGGCTGCAGGCGTCTTCGATGAGCCGCTGAAGGGCCGGTCCATCGCCACGCGAACCGGGCTTGAGTTTCACATGGCGCATCCGCTTGCCCTCGCCTTCGAGCAGGCCTTCCGGATCATCCAGCATCGCGCCGAGGAAAAAGCCGACATTCACGTGCGCCTTGAACACGTTCACGTAGGCAAAGGCGACGTCCCCCACGCAGGCCACCGGACAGCCATCGTGCATCAGCTCGCGGATACCCGGACCACTGGCGCGCAGGCGTGCGTACCAGCGGCGCGCGAGCGGACCCAGCGCGGGGTCTCGCGATTCAAGCCAGGCGTCGATCGCCGGGACATGCTCCGTCGCGGAAGGGAATCGAAAGAGCGCGTCCACGGCGTCCCGTTCCTCAGTCGAACTTGAACATCGCCTCGTCCGTATCCGGACGTTTCATGCCCTGTTCGTAATACTTTTCCCAGTTCTTCGCCCAGGGTCGGCCGTAGATGTCCGGGACCTCGAAGGTGAGATTCTCGCCCGGGGTCACGGCCGTCGCATGGCCCTTCACGGGGTAGATGGTCGGCACGCACTCGATGAAGGTGTAGGGGTTCCCCTCGTGGAGGCCGCCCATGCGATGCAGGGTGCGTACGATGCGGATCGGCTCGGCGAGCGCCTCGGGATCGTAGAAGACGGCTTCGTGATTGATGCCGGTGATGCGGCCCTTCGCGTCACGCACCGGCGAGTAGATCTCCACCGTCTGCATCTTGCTCGAGAACTCGAACTTGCCGTGCACCATCCAGCCCTGGATGTTGGACGTCCAGGTGATGAGCGTGTCCTTGTCCCAGAATCCGATCGTCTCGCCGTACCAGCGCGGCACCTCGGCACCGATGCGGGGCACGGCGCCCGTCATGTTGAACTGGCGCCCGATATTGATGTTGGTGACGAAGTTGCGCGCCACGCCGGTGGAAATCTGCACCACTTCCGGCGTCACCATCACCATGTGCGGGTTGATCTGCGCCTGCGTGGCCACCGGATCGAAGCGGCGCATGAACCCTTCCGGCCAGCAGTACTGCGACGGCCATTGCGAAGCCGCGCTCACGACCTCGTGGTACATCTGCTGCACCATGCGCTTCTGGTATTCCGGCGTCAGCACCGACAGGATCGTCGGAATCTGGCTGTAGAACATGCTGCCGTACCAGTCGCCGTTGAAGAAGTCGACGCTGTACCGGCCGTTCAGTTCGCTGGGCAGGCTGGACTTCGTGTGCTTCGTCGGTCCGCCCTGCGACTTGGTTTCCGCAAGCAGGGCTTCGTAATGGGACTGTGCCGTCTTGAAGCCATAAGGGCTGACGATCGCCTTGCGCGGCAGGTCCCGGTCACAGTGACCCCAGGCCGCCGTGTTCGGGTCTCCCTTGCTGATGAGCGCGCCGCCGTTCGCGCCGCGCTGGTTCTCGAGCGCCGCGGGGCTGTTGCAGCGGAAGTAGCGCGGATCGCTCCACAACGCGCGGTCCTGGTAGAAGTCCTTCGACGTGAAGAGGTCCACGGGCAGCGCCTGTACTCCCGGCGGCACGTCGCCGTTCCAGGCAGTGCCGATATTCACCGGCTCGAGCGCCACGGCACCCGGCGGCAGGGGCTGGAAGAAAGGACGCAGGCGGACCTGCTGCGGACCCACGTTCCAAGACTGCGTGTCCCGGATGTACTGCTCGATCTGCGCCGACGTCGGCCGGGCCGGCAGCGGCGGCGCATAAACACGGGGATCCACGGCCAGCGGCGCGCCGCGGCCCACGCTGGCGGGCGCCTTCTGCGCAATAGCACCAGTGGCCACGACCGCAAGGGCGAACCCCGCTGCGATGGCCTGACGGATATGCCGGTGGATCGTCGTGCTCATGCCTGCCCCGCCCTGTGACGTCTGTGTTGTCGAGGCCGGATTAGAGCACAGGGGAACCGGCGGCCGGAACTTGCCAAGCTGACCGTGTCGAGGCTAACTGCCGTCACCTGTGTTCCTGTGTCAGGGGATCGATGCCATGAGTACGAAGCCCGGAAGTTTCATCTGGTACGAACTGATGACGTCGGACGCCAACGCGGCAGCCGCGTTCTATGGCGCGGTGGTGGGCTGGAAGATCGGGGGGCCTGCGGGCGTCCCCGGTGCGATGGATTACCGGATGATCCAGCGCAGCGATGGCGGGAATGCGGGCGGCGTCCTGCAACTGAGCGGGGACATGTTGGCGCACGGGGCGAAGCCCGTCTGGCTGGCCTACCTCCAAGTGGCGGATGTCGACGCAGCCATCTCGGGGATCGTTGCCGATGGGGGTCGGCTGATCATGCCGCGGAGCGACCTGCCGATCGGTTCCATCGCCATGGTGGCGGATCCGATGGGCACCGCCTTCTATGTGATGGCGCCGATTCCGCCCCCGGGCCAGCCCGATGCCACCAGTGATGTGTTCGACCCGCGCCTGCCGCAGCGCATCCGCTGGAACGAACTCCCCAGCCCGGACCTCGCACGCGCGAAGGCGTTTTACGCGAAGCATTTCGGCTTCGAGTTCAACGAGGTCATGCCGATGGGGCCGATGGGCGATTACTGCTTCATCGACCGGGGCGGCGTTCGCCTTGGTGCCGTCATGCAGAAGCCCGCCGAGAGCCCGTCTTCCAGCTGGCTGTTCTATTTCGGCGTGGCATCGGTCCTGGCGGCAGAGTCTGCCATCAGGGCGAATGGCGGCACCGTGATGAGGGGCGCGCACGAAGTGCCCGGCGGCGACTGGATCGTCATCGCAGCGGATCCGCAGGGCGCCATGTTCGGCGTCGTCGGGCCTAAGGGGGGCTGACGTGGGCACCGGCTCTGCCCGCCCCCGGGCCACGGTCTGCCTGTAGTTCGAGGGCACCGCCGAGGCGGCGGCCCGCTTCTACACAGACCTGTTTCCCGACAGTGCCATGCGCGATGTCCAGCGCGCACCCACCGACTTCCCCGGCGGAAAACAGGGGGACGCGCTTGTCGTGTCCTTCACGGTGCTGGGCATCCCCTGCATCGGCCTCAATGGAGGGCCAGCCTTCAAGCACACGGAAGCCTTTTCCTTCCAGGTGCCGACGGCGGGCCAGGCGGAAACTGATCGATATTGGAATGCGCTGACTGCTGATGGCGGCACGGAAAGCCGCTGCGGCTGGTGCAAGGACCGCTGGGGCATTTCCTGGCAGATCACCCCGCGGGTCCTGACGGACGCGATGTCGGGACCAGACGCCGCAGCACGGCAGCGTGTGTTCACGGCCATGCTGCCGATGACGAAAATCGACGTGGCGGCGATCGTCGCGGCGCGCGACGGGGGCTAATGCCCCCAGAGCGCGCGGCTGGCGCGATGTTACTCGCGGGCGGTCCGGCAGAAATTCAGCAGCAGCTTCATGCCCCGCGAGGGCTCGGGTGAATCCCATCGACCAGTTCGGAAAGGCGCGGCGTTCGATCGACTCGCGCATCATGAGGTACACGCCACTGTGCAGCATGGACCGGCGGATCCGGTCGTACAGGTTCGAAACGCTTTCCGACGGGCCTTCGAAATACTGGAAGAAAACGTTGTTGTCGAACAGCAGCGCGCCCGTGATTCCGTCCAGCTGGTTCCGCTTGCGGGAGACAGTCAGCAGCGCTTCCAGATCGCCTTCGGACATGCCGCGGGCTGCATTGCTGACGTAGGCAATGGCTTCCAGTGCGGACACGGGGGCGGCGACTCGGGCGGGGACGGTCCGCCTTAGTAGTCAGGTCGCCCATGGGCGGATATACGTGTTTTCCACAGGATCGGTCGGCCGCCACCCATCGCACGGCAACATTTCACGTAATATCCGGCGGATCCGCGATCCTCCGGCTCGAACCACAGGAAACCACCCCATGGCCGCACGCAAGAAGAAGACGGCGAAGAAGCCCGTGAAGAAACCCGCGGCCCGCAAGCCGGCCCGCAAGTCGGCCCGGAAGGCCGCGAAGCGCGCGATCCCCCGGCGTCCGCTGGACACGCTCGCCGCGGAGAAGGCCCGGCTCGAGGCGAACAAGAAGCTGGTGCTCGCGTTCTACGCGAAGATGATCGGCGAGAAGGACCCGGAAGCCGCCCGACCGTACATGGCCGACAAGTACGTGCAGCACAGCGCCTACGCACGCGACGGGTTCGAGGGCGTCGCGGAGTTCGCGCGCATGTTCAAGCAGAAATTCCCGAACCACCGTTACGAGGTGAAGAAGGTGATCGCGGAAGGCGACTTCGTCGTCCTCCACCTGCACGGCATCAACGGCATGGGCCCGCATGGCGAACAGGTCGTGGACATGTTCCGCGTGAAGAACGGCAAGGTCTGCGAGCACTGGGACGTCATCCAGGAAATCCCGGGCGACGCGCAGAATCCGAACGGGACGTTCTAGCGACGGCAGTGGTCAGGGCGTGGTGATGAGGTTCGCGTGGCGCAATACCAGCCGCCACATGGCCTTTCCGTCGAGCGACTGTCTGCGCCAGACCTGCGTGACGCGACGGAGCACGGTCTGCCCGGCCTGCGGTCCCTGGTTGGGCACCACGGTATCCATGCCGATGCTCACGACCGTGTCACCGTAGTCCCGGACCTCGTCGGTCGTGTAGGCCGCCGAGCGATAAGGGGACGGCCCGTCACCGAGGAGCAGTCCGAGCAGCGTTTCACGGCTGGCAACGATGCCGTTCGGATTGATCACCTTGAACTCGGGGGCAAAGATCCTTTCGAGCGCCTCGCGGTCGCGAGCGATGGCCGCGTGGGCCTGTTGCTGCTCCAGATCACGAATGGCCTGTTCGGTCGTGCCGGATGCAAACGCCAGGGGTGCGGTGGCCACCAGGACCATCAGGCAACTCGTCACGAACCGTTGCATCATCGATCCCCCTGTTTTCCCGCGATAGTATATCGGCCATGAAATTCCGTCCCTTTCTCGGCCTGCTTCTCGCGGGCCTGTTGCCCAGTGCGAACCTGCCTGCCGCAACGCCTGCGGACGGCGACAGCCAGTGGCTCGTCACCCTCCTCAAGCCCACGAATTGTGGCGGCTGCTCCTTCCTCGAGGAATCACTGAAGCGACGCGGCATGGTGCAGAACGTCACCCTGTCAGATGGGGGCGCAAGTGTCACGGCGCGCGTGGAGCGTCGTGTCGGCGGGACCGTGGCGGCGGCCGAGTGGGAGGAAATCCGCGCGCTGCCTTCCTTCGACGAAGCCGCCTGGCATCGCGCTGCGGGCGAGCGCAGCGTGCAGGTGCTGCTGAAGCGGGAGGGCCATGTCGTGGCCGCGGGTCCGATCACGGAGTCGATCGATCCGCGCGATGCACGTTTCCCGCTGGATCTCACGACGCCACTGGACGGCGTGGATCCGGCGCAGGTCCTCAACGGGTACAACGGCTTCTGGCAGCAGCATTTCGTCGGCGGCTGGAACCTGGACTGGTTCTATCGAGTCGCCCGCAATCCTGCCGTAGCGGGTTCACGACGTTTCGCAAACTGGGTGATGCAGCGTCCGCAGCGGAAGCCCCTGGCGCTTGGCACGACCAACGTGCTGCTGGCTTCCACGGCGCGCGGCGCCTACGACAATCCGGTGTTCAACGCCATCCGCACCGAACAGATCGAAGGCCTCCTGGTCGAGCAACTTGGGCTGGACCGGTCGCGGATCCAGGTTCGATACGGGGCCGGTGTCGCACGCGGCCACAACGCCGTCGAAACGATGAATGGCGACCTGCGATTCGTCCACCGCGAACTGCCACGCGCCCAGCCCCTGACCCTCGATTCGCTGGCTGCGTTCTTCGAGGGCGTGAGGGAACGACCCGGCGCGCGCAACCTGCTGGTATTGATCGGGCATGGTGGACCGGAGGGTGCGCCGTTGTGGGGAGAGGTCGCGCCGCTGGGCCTCGAAGAGATGCAGTGGCTTCACGAGCATGGCCGTGGCGATGATGTGATGGTCAGCGGCAACTGCTTCGGCGGAATCCTCGCGCAGGCCGTAAGCTGCGGCTTCTTTGGCGCGCGGCCTGACGTGGTTGCCACCGGCTGCCAGTCCAACGCCCGCGAGGTCGAAGAGAGCCAGGATTACCTTCGCCTCTATTTCCAGGCATTCGAGCCGGGCAGGCGGGTGCAGGCGGACGTGGACCACGATGGCAAGGTGAGTTTCGAGGAGGCGCACTGGTTCGCGACGCGTTTCGGAGATGAACGGAACATCACGTTCTCGACGGTCGATGCACTCGCCGAACACTGGTTCGGTGAACATCCGGATGCGCTGCCCGAGGACATCAGCCTCGTTGAACTGCAGGCCCTCGCGAAGGCTGCCGGTCCCGGCGAGTCGGAGACGTTGAAGACCCTGTCGCGCGCCCTGACCGGCACCCACCGGTTTCCGCTGAAGGATCTGGCGACTCAGGCCGAACGGTATGCCGCGGTACCGGCGGGTCCGCGCCCCATGATCGCCCAGCTGGCCCGCCGCATGATCTATCTGTCCAGGGCGGGAGCGAATGCGGAACTCACCGCGACGCGTGCCTGCGGTGCGCGCAGTCCGGCGGAATTCCTCAAGCCCTAGACGGGGCGCGACGGGAGGGGCGGCAGTCCATGGCGCAATCGCGCCTTTTCGCAGCGTTCATCGCCGGGCTGGACTTCCCGGCAGGGTGACGGCCGCTGCGCGTAGATGCTGCAGCTCACGCGGGACCCCACGTCGCCAGTGAGCGCCGCACAGTGCGGCTCGGGCTGGTTGGTGCCGGCCATGCAGGCAATGTGGGCGTTGACCTTCCCGAGCAGTGCTTCGGGGAGACCCGACCCTTCGGCCCAGTAGAAGGACACGCGGAAGGCGGCGCAACAAGCGCCGCATTCCACGCAGGGGTTGTCGACCTCAGTGCGGGTGGGCACCGTACTTCATGTCGATGCCGCAGATGTGCGCCGACAGCCACATCTTCAGGAACACGAACAGGTCATCGCCCAGCTTGCCGCTCGCCTTGAAGCCGGCCGCGAACTGCCCGACGCGGTCGAGCAGGTTCTTGTGCACGCCTTTATGGGTGGCGAGACCCGGATAATTGATCTTCGCCATGTAGGCCTCTTCATCGGTGAAGTGCTTCACCGTGTACTCGGCCAGCGCCGTGAGCGCCTTGCCCTGCTCGCTCGCCGGGGCGTTGTTCTTGTACAGGCCGTACAGCTTGTTCATCAGCAGGATGATCTGCTGGTGCTCGCGGTCCATTTCGGCGACCTTGACGCTGTACTTGCTCGCATCCCACGTGAATAGCTCGCTCATCGACGCATCCTCCAGCAATTGCCTGTGCAGCAAGGCTACCCGGACGGTCCCCCGCGCCTATACGGACTTACCGTGATTTCAGCGGGTTACGATGATTGCTGCGTCGCGAGTCACTACAAGTGTGTGCTCGTACTGCGCCGACAGGTTGCCCGGCAGGCCCTTCAGCGTCCAGCCATCGGCGGCCAGCCGGAGTCGGCGACTGCGCGTCGAGAGGAAAGGCTCCAGCGTGATGACCTGCCCTTCCTTCAGCCGACGGCGTTCGCGTGGATCGTGGTACCCGGGTATGAAGCCCGGTGCTTCGTGCAGCTTGCGGCCGACGCCATGGCTGCCGAGATTCTCGATGACCCGGAAGCCGTGCGCCGTGGCCACCGCTTCCATCGCGGCACCCGGTGCCGCGAGGGACTCGCCTGCGCGGACCGTGGCGATGGCAGCGTCGAGCGCTTCACGCGTCGCGAGACAAAGCCTGTCCTTCACGGCATTCGACGGCGGCACGACTCGCGTGCCCCCGGTGTCCGCGAAATAGCCCTCCAGTTCCGCGGAAACATCGACGTTCACGACATCGCCGCGACGGACGATGCGGTCGCCCGGTATGCCGTGCGCGGTCTCTTCGTTGATGCTGATGCAGGTCGCGCCGGGAAAGCGGTACGCGAGGCGGGGTGCGGAGCGGGCGCCGGCCTTTGCGAGGAGGCGGGCGCCGAGGTCATCGAGCTCGGCGGTCGTCATGCCGGGCTCGAGTGCATCGAGCATGCGTGCGAGCACGCGGGCCACGAGGCGGCCGACCTTGCGGAGACCCGCGAGGTCGGCTTCCGATCGGACGATCAGGCGCGGATCTTGCGCAGCTTTTCGAGGATCTTGAGCTGCGCCGTGATGCGGGCCAACTCGGCCAGGGCTTCGGCCTGCTCGAGCTTGTCGATCTTGCCGGAGAGCGCCTCTTCGGCACGGCGCTTGGCTTCGAGCGCAGCGGCCTCGTCGAGGTCCTTCGCGCGGATCGCCGTGTCGGCCATGATCGTCACGCGGTTCGGCTGCACCTCGAGGGCACCGCCGCCGACGAAGACCGAATGCTCGGACTCGCCTTCCTTCACGCGCACTTCACCGGCCTTGATGAGCGTCAGCAGGGGGGCGTGGCGCGGCGCGATGCCGAGCTCGCCTTCCTGGGCCGGGACGAAGACCATCTCGGCGGGACCCGAGTAGATCTCGCCTTCGGCGCTCACGATATCGACGTGGATGGTCTTTGCCATGGTGCCGCCCTTAGTTCAGCGTCTTGGCCTTTTCCACGGCCTCGTCGATGCCGCCGACCATGTAGAAGGCCTGTTCCGGCAGGTGATCGTAATCACCGTTCAGGATGCCCTTGAAGCCGCGGATCGTCTCGGCCAGCGGGACGATCTTGCCGTCCTGGCCCGTGAAGACCTTCGCGACGTTGAATGGCTGCGACAGGAAGCGCTGGATCTTTCGGGCGCGGAAGACGGTCTGCTTGTCTTCCTGCGACAGCTCGTCCATGCCCAGGATCGCGATGATGTCCTGGAGTTCCTTGTAGCGCTGGAGCACGGCCTGCACGCCACGGGCGACGGAGTAGTGCTCCTCGCCGATGACCAGCGGGTCGAGCTGGCGGCTGGTGGAATCGAGCGGATCCACGGCCGGATAGATGCCCAGCGAGGCGATCTGGCGCGACAACACGACGGTGGCGTCGAGGTGGGCGAAGGTCGTCGCGGGCGACGGGTCGGTGAGGTCGTCGGCCGGAACGTACACGGCCTGGATCGACGTGATCGAGCCCGTCTTCGTCGAGGTGATGCGCTCCTGCAGGACGCCCATTTCCTCGGCCAGCGTCGGCTGGTAACCCACCGCCGACGGCATACGGCCCAGCAGCGCGGACACTTCCGTGCCGGCCAGGGTGTAGCGGTAGATGTTGTCGACGAAGAACAGCACGTCACGGCCACGGCCGTTCGCCTGCTTCTCGTCGCGGAAGTATTCGGCCATCGTGAGGCCCGTGAGCGCGACGCGCAGGCGGTTGCCCGGCGGCTCGTTCATCTGGCCGTACACCATGGCGACCTTCGAGTTCTCGAGGTTCTCGGCGTCGATGACGCCCGACTCGATCA
>JBEEKA010000045.1:0-8731 GCA_041168985.1 Pseudomonadota bacterium
CCTTCGACACGAAGGGCGCGGTGCGCGAGGCACGCGGGTTCACTTCCAGCACGTAGACGACGCCGTTCTGGATCGCGAACTGGATGTTCATCAGGCCGACGACATTCAGCGCCAGGGCCAGCTTGCGCGTCTGGTCCCGCAGTTCGTCCTGCAAGGCCCTGGACAGGCTGTTCGGCGGCAGGCAGCAGCTCGAGTCACCCGAGTGCACACCCGCCTGCTCGACGTGCTCCATGATGCCGCCGACGAGGACATCCTTGCCGTCGCAGATCGCGTCCACGTCGACTTCGATGGCCTGGTCCAGGAAGCGGTCGAGCAGCACGGGACTGTCGTTCGACACCTTCACGGCGTCGGTCATGTAGGCCTTGAGGTCCTCTTCGGCGTACACCACCTCCATGGCGCGGCCGCCCAGCACGTAGGAGGGGCGGACGACGAGCGGGAAGCCGACTTCGCGCGCGAGCTGCAGGGCCTGCTCTTCCGTGCGCGCCGTCGCGTTGGCCGGCTGCTTGAGTCCGAGCCTCGTGACGAGTTCGGAGAAGCGCTCGCGGTCTTCCGCAATGTCGATGGCCTCCGGGCTGGTGCCGATGATCGGCGCACCCGCGGCTTCGAGTGCGCGGCACAGCTTCAGCGGCGTCTGGCCGCCGTACTGCACGATCACGCCAACCGGCTTTTCCTTCGCGATCACCTCGAGCACGTCCTCGAGCGTCAGCGGCTCGAAGTACAGGCGGTCGGAGGTGTCGTAGTCGGTCGAGACCGTTTCCGGGTTGCAGTTGACCATGATGGTCTCGAACCCGTCTTCACGCAGAGCCAGGGACGCGTGCACGCAGCAGTAGTCGAACTCGATGCCCTGGCCGATGCGGTTCGGACCGCCGCCGAGGATCATGATCTTCTTGCGGCCCGTCGGCTCGGCTTCGCACTCTTCCTCGTAGGTCGAGTAGAGGTAGGCCGTGGACGTGGCGAACTCGGCCGCGCAGGTGTCGACGCGCTTGTAGACCGGGCGCACGTCGAGCGCATGGCGCAGGTCGCGCAGCGACTGCTCCGTCGTGCCCGCCAGGCGGGCGAGGCGCAAGTCCGAGAAGCCCTTGCGCTTGAGTCCCAGCATGCGGCCGGCGTCGAGCGCCTTGACGCCACCGGCGGCAACGGCCTTCTCTTCGAGGATGAGGTCCTCGATCTGCACGAGGAACCAGGGATCGATGCGCGACAGCTCGTGCACGCGGGCCATCGACCAGCCGGCACGGAAGGCGTCGGCGACGTACAGCAGCCGGTCGGGGCCCGGAAGGCGCAGCTCGTAGGCCAGCTGGTCCTCGCCGTCTTCGTCCAGCGGCAGGGTGAGCTTCGGCGTCAGGCCATCGAGACCCGTTTCGAGTCCGCGCAGCGCCTTCTGGAGCGATTCCTGCAAGGTTCGGCCGATGGCCATCACCTCGCCGACCGACTTCATCTGCGTCGTCAGGCGGGTGTTGGCGGCGGGGAACTTCTCGAACGTGAAGCGCGGCACCTTGGTGACGACGTAGTCGATCGCCGGCTCGAACGAGGCCGGCGTGAGGCCGCCGGTGATGTCGTTCTTCAGTTCGTCGAGCGTGTAGCCGACGGCGAGTTTCGCGGCGATCTTGGCGATCGGGAAACCGGTGGCCTTGGAGGCCAGCGCCGAAGAGCGCGACACGCGCGGGTTCATCTCGATGACGATCAGGCGGCCGTCTTCCGGGTTCACGGCGAACTGCACGTTCGAACCACCGGTTTCCACGCCGATCTTGCGCAGCACGGCGATGGAGGCATCGCGCATGCGCTGGTATTCCTTGTCCGTCAGCGTCTGCGCAGGCGCCACGGTGATCGAGTCGCCGGTGTGCACGCCCATCGGGTCGAGGTTCTCGATCGAGCAGACGATGATGCAGTTGTCCTTGCGGTCGCGGACAACCTCCATCTCGTATTCCTTCCAGCCGAGGACCGACTCCTCGAGCAGGACTTCGGTCGTCGGCGAAGCATCGAGGCCGCGGGCGACGATCGTCTCGAATTCCTCGCGGTTGTAGGCGATGCCGCCGCCGCTGCCGCCCATCGTGAAGGACGGCCGGATGACGATCGGGAAACCCAGCTGGGTCTGCGCCGCGGCCGCTTCCTCCATCGAATGGGCGATGAAGGCCCGCGGCGTCTCGAGACCGATTTCGGTCATCGCGTTGCGGAACTTTTCGCGGTCCTCCGCCATGTCGATGGCTTCGCGCTTGGCGGCGATCAGTTCGACGCCGTGCTTCTCGAGTACGCCTTCGCGGACGAGGTCGAGCGCGGTGTTCAGCGCGGTCTGGCCACCCATCGTGGGCAGCAGCGCATCCGGTCTTTCCTTCTCGATGATGCGCGCGACGGCCTTCCACGTGATCGGCTCGATGTAAATGGCATCGGCCATCTCCGGGTCCGTCATGATCGTGGCGGGATTGGAGTTCACCAGGATGACCCGGTAGCCCTCCTCGCGCAGGGCCTTGCAGGCCTGGGCGCCCGAGTAATCGAACTCACAGGCCTGCCCGATGACGATCGGGCCGGCACCGATGATCAGGATGCTCTTGATGTCTGTACGGCGGGGCATGTCTCAACCACCCGCGGCGCTGTCGAGCCGCCGGACCATGAGTTGAATGAATTGGTCGAACAGGGGCTGCACGTCGTGCGGACCCGGGCTCGCCTCGGGATGTCCCTGGAAGCTGAAGGCCGCCCTGTCCGTCAGGTTGATTCCCTGCAGCGATCCGTCGAACAGGGACACATGCGTGGCCTTGACGTTGGCAGGCAGGGTCGACGGGTCGACCGCAAAGCCGTGGTTCTGGCTCGTGATCAGCACCCGGCCGGTCGCAAGGTCCTGCACCGGATGGTTCGCGCCGTGGTGGCCGAACTTCATCTTCAGCGTCTTTGCGCCGGTCGCCAGCGCCAGCAGCTGATGGCCCAGGCAGATGCCGAACACCGGGATGTCGGTCTTCAGGAATTCGCGGATCGCCTTGATCGCGTAATCGCAGGGCTCCGGATCCCCCGGCCCGTTCGACAGGAAGATGCCGTTGGGCTGCATCGCCAGCACTTCGGCGGCGGATGTTCGGGCCGGGACGACGGTGATGCGGCACCCTGCATCGGCGAGCAGGCGCAGGATGTTGCGCTTCACGCCGAAGTCATAGGCCACGACGTGCAGGCGATCCTGCGGCCGCAGGGCAACGCGGCGCGACTCGGCCCAGACGCTGCCGTCGTTCCACTGGTACTGCTCGGCCGTCGTGACGACCTTCGCGAGGTCCATGCCCTTGAGCCCGGGGAATCCGCGCGCCGCAGCGATCGCGGCCGACTCATCGACCGTTTCGCCGGTCATGATGCAGCCGTTCTGTGCGCCCTTTTCCCGCAGCAGCTTCGTCAGCCGGCGCGTGTCGATGCCTGCGATGGCAACGACATTCGCGCGGACCAGGTAGTCCTGCAGCGGGAGGGTGTTGCGCCAGCTGCTGGAGAGCAGCGGCAGGTCACGGATCACGAGGCCCGCAGCGGCAGCGCCGGCGGATTCCTGATCTTCCGGCGTCGTGCCGGTGTTCCCGATATGCGGGTACGTCAGCGTGACGATCTGACGGGTGTAGGACGGGTCGCTCAGGATCTCCTGATAACCCGTCATCGCGGTATTGAAGACGACTTCGCCGGTGGTATGGCCCTTGGCCCCGATAGATTGACCACGGAACACCGTTCCGTCGGCCAACGCCAATACAGCAATGTCGCTCACTCGTTGACCTCCGCGTGGCTAGGGCGGCTTGTCTGCATGTCGCTCATGACTTTCCAGGCGTAGATGCACAAAGCGGGAGGGAGTCCGGATTGAACTCCCTCCCGCCTTGCACTGGACTAACCCGTCACGGAGTGTGTCGGATTCGGCGGAGATTCTAAGGTTGGGAGCCGCGCCTGTCCAACCGACTTTCAAACTTCGCAATTGGCAGCGGAAAATGCTGCAACGTGTTGATTATAGTGCCAAAACATCGGCCATGCTGTAGTGTCCCGGAGCCTTGCCGACCACCCAGGCCGCGCCCGTGAGGGCGCCCCGGGCGAAAATGGTGCGGTCCGTCGCCACATGCCGCAGCGTCAGCTGCTCGCCAGCCCCCAGGAATCGCACGTCATGCTCGCCCACGACGTCACCGCCCCGGGCGACGGCGAACCCGATGGTGCCCGCCTCCCGGGCGCCATCCTCGACACCCGTGGGCCGCGGCCGGGCCGGCAGATTCACCCCCCGCCCTTCCGCGGCGGCCCGCCCCAGCGCCAGGGCGGTACCGGACGGCGCATCCACCTTGTGACGGTGGTGGGCCTCGAAGATCTCGATGTCGTAGTTCACCGGCAGCGACTGCGCCGCCTTGCGGACGAGCTCCAGCAGGACGTTCAGTGCCAGGCTCGTGTTGGCGGCCACGACGAGGGGGATCACCCGGGACGCGGCGGCGATCGCGGCCGCAGCGTCTTCGCCGAACCCCGTCGTGCCGAGCATCAGCGCGACACGCGCTTCGGCGCAGGCAGAGACGTTCGCCGCCGTGATCGCGCCGCTGGAGAAATCGATGGCGACATCCGCACCAGCCAGCGCCGCCGGCACATTGGCGGTCAGCGACACGCCAACGGTGCCGCGACCGGCCACCTCGCCCGCATCCCGACCCAGGTCCGGATGCCCCGGCATGGTGACCGCACCGTGCAGCGCAAGGGTCGGAAACTCCGCAATGGCCCGCACGAGCGCACTGCCCATGCGCCCCGAAGCGCCGATGATCGTGACCTTTGCAACCGTCATCGTCCCGCTCCGGAGAAGAATTTCCTGACGCCCTCGAAGAAGCCTTCCTCGCGGGGGGTATGGGCCGAATCATCCGACTTCAGCGATTCGTCGAACTTGCGCAGCAGGTCGCGCTGTTCGCTGGACAGCTTCACCGGGGTTTCGACCATCACCTTGCAGAAGAGATCGCCGCGCGCGCCACCGCGGACGGGTTTCACGCCCTTGTCGCGGAGCCGGAATACACGGCCGGACTGGGTCTCGGCAGGTATCTTGAGCGAGACCTGTCCGTCCAGTGTCGGCACGAGGACGGTTCCGCCCAGCACGGCCGTCGCGAAACTGATCGGCACTTCACAGGACAGGTGCTCGCCGTCGCGTTCGAAGATGTCATGCGATCGGACGTGGACCTCGACGTACAGGTCGCCGGCCGGGCCGCCATTGCGACCGGCCTCGCCTTCTCCGCCCAGGCGGATGCGGTCGCCGCTGTCCACGCCCGGCGGAATTTTTACCGACAGTTTCTTGTTACGGCGGACGCGGCCCTGCCCCTGGCAGTCGCCGCAGGGGTTCTTGACCATCTTGCCGGTACCCCGGCAACGGGGGCATCCCTGCTGCAGCTGGAAGAAGCCCTGCGAAATCCGGACCTGGCCCGAGCCATGGCAGGTTTCGCAGGTTACGGGCTGGGAGCCTTTCGCCGCCCCGCTGCCCTTGCAGGTCTCGCACTCGCAGAGCTTGGGCACGTCGATCTCGACGTTGGTGCCGAACACGGCTTCGTCGAGGTCCAGCTCGAGCTCGTAGCGCAGGTCGGCACCCCGGAAGACCTGCGAACGGCCACCCCGGCGGCCACCGCCGCCGAAGATGTCGCCGAACACATCGCCGAAGATGTCGCCGAAGGCCTCGCCCGGGTTCATGCCCGGGCCGCCCCCGCCGCCGCCGCGCGACGGATCGAAGGCATCGTGGCCGAACTGGTCGTACTGCGCGCGCTTGCCGGCGTCGGACAGGATCTCGTAGGCCTCCTTGGCCTCCTTGAAGCTCTCTTCCGCCGCCTTGTCATCCGGATTGCGGTCCGGGTGGTACTTCATGGCCAGCCGCCGATAGGCCTTCTTGATGTCGGCCTCGGAGGCGGTCTTCGGCACGTCGAGGACCGCGTAGTAATCCCGTTTTGACATACGTTACTGCCGATGCTCAGGCGCGCAGGCCCGGCATCAGACCTTCTTGTCCTTCACTTCCTCGAACTCCGCGTCGACGATATCGTCGGCGCGGCCACCCTGGGCACCGGCGTTCTCGCCGCCCGGCGCCGCCCCGGCGCCCGCTGCGCCCGCGTCGCCACCCGCCGCAGCATAAGCCTGCTGGGCGATTCCGGCAGATGCCTGGGCCAGCGCCTCGGCTTTCTTTTCGATCGCGTCGCGGTCATCGCCCTTGAGTGCGGTGCGCAGGTCGGAGATCGCCGACTCGGCCTTCGCGCGATCTTCCGCCGACACCTTGTCGCCAAGGTCGTTCAGCGACTTCTCGACCGAGTGCACGAGGCCGTCGGCCTTGTTGCGGGACTCGACGAGCTCGCGGAACTTCTTGTCCTCCGCGGCATGCGCCTCGGCATCGGCGACCATGCGCTTGATCTCGTCTTCCGACAGACCCGACGAGGCGCGGATGACGATCTTCTGCTCCTTGCCCGTGGCCTTGTCCTTCGCCGAGACGTTGAGGATGCCGTTGGCGTCGATGTCGAACGTGACTTCGACCTGCGGCATGCCGCGCGGCGCCGGGGCGATGTCCGACAGGTCGAAACGACCCAGGGACTTGTTGTCGCCGGCGCGGTCGCGCTCGCCCTGCAGGACGTGGATCGTCACGGCGGTCTGGTTGTCGTCGGCCGTCGAGAAGACCTGAGAGGCCTTCGTCGGGATCGTCGTGTTCTTCTCGATGAGCTTGGTCATGACCTGGCCCAGCGTCTCGATGCCCAGCGACAGCGGGGTCACGTCGAGCAGCAGCACGTCCTTGACCTCGCCGGCCAGCACGCCGCCCTGGATCGCGGCACCCACGGCCACGGCCTCGTCCGGGTTCACGTCACGGCGCGGTTCCTTGCCGAAGAAATCCTTCACGTAGGTCTGCACCATCGGCATGCGCGTCTGGCCGCCGACGAGGATGACTTCGGACACCTCGGAGGCCGACAGGCCGGCGTCCTTCAGCGCGACGCGGCAGGGCTCGATCGTGCGCTTCACGAGGTCCTCGACGAGGGACTCGAGCTTGGCGCGCGTCAGCTTCACGTTCAGGTGCTTCGGGCCCGAGGCGTCCGCCGTGATGTACGGCAGGTTCACTTCGGTCTGCTGGCTGGAGGACAGCTCGATCTTGGCCTTCTCGCCCGCTTCCTTCAGGCGCTGCATGGCCAGGGGATCCTTGCGGACGTCCACGCCGGATTCCTTGAGGAACTCCTCGGCGAGGAAGTTGATGATCCGCATGTCGAAGTCTTCGCCACCCAGAAAAGTGTCGCCATTGGTCGAAAGCACCTCGAACTGGCGCTCGCCGTCCACTTCGGCGATCTCGATGATCGACACGTCGAAGGTGCCGCCACCCAGGTCGTAGACCGCGATCTTGCGGTCGCCGCCGGCCTTGTCGAGGCCGTAGGCCAGCGCCGCGGCGGTCGGTTCGTTGATGATTCGCTTGACGTTGAGACCCGCGATGCGGCCCGCGTCCTTCGTCGCCTGGCGCTGGGAATCGTTGAAGTAGGCCGGGACCGTGATGACGGCTTCCGTGACGGCTTCGCCCAGGTAGTCCTCGGCGGTCTTCTTCATCTTCGCGAGCACGCGCGCCGAGATCTCCGGCGGTGCCATGTTCTTGCCCTGCGCCTCGACCCAGGCATCGCCATTGTCGGCGCTGACGATCTTGTAGGGCACCATGTCGACGTCCTTCTGCACGACGCCGTCCTTGAACTTGCGGCCGATGAGGCGCTTCACCGCGAAGAGCGTGTTCTTCGGATTGGTGACGGCCTGGCGCTTGGCCGACTGACCGACGACGACTTCGCCATCCTTCGTGAACGCGACGATCGACGGCGTGGTGCGGTCGCCTTCGCTGTTTTCGATCACGCGCGGCTTGCCGCCTTCCATGATCGCGACGCAGGAATTGGTCGTACCCAGATCGATGCCGATGACTTTTGCCATGACTGTATTACCCCGGAAAGAATGAATTCGATGGACCGTTTGTGGGACCTTGGGGCTTTCGCTTCAAGGTCTTGGCGGAAAATCCTTAATCCGGCGCGCGGGCGACGATGACCCGGGCCGGGCGAAGCAGGCGGCCGTTCAGCTCGTAGCCGCGCTGGACCACGGTCAGCACGGAGTCCGGCGCCGCAGTGGCCGAGGGTTGCATGACCATGGCTTCATGGCGCTCCGGATCGAAGGGCTCGCCGACGGGATCCAGCGTCAGGACCTGGTGCTTCTCGAAGGCCTTGGCCAGCAGCTTCAGCGTCGCTTCCTGTCCGGCCGCGAGGCTGGCGGCGTCGGCCTTGCCCGCATTGGCAACGGCGAGCTCCAGGCTGTCGAGGACCGGCAGCAGTTCCTGCGCCAGCTTCTCCACCCCGAACCGATGGGCCTGCTCGACCTCCCGGGCCGCGCGCTTGCGCACGTTGTCCAACTCGGCGACAGCGCGAAGTGCCTGGTCACGGGCCGCGGCGGACTGTGCCTCGGCGGCGGCCAGGGCTGCCCGGAGCTGTTCGACCTCCGTCAGCGCCACCTCGGGCGCATCGGCCGCGGGAGCGCCGCCCATCTCGGTTCCGTTCGCATTGTCGGACATCAAAAACTCCTGAAAACAAATACTTGCGACAAAAACCTCATCCATTTGATATGGACAAGGCCGTCAAACTGTGCGGATTGTGGGGGCTAGCGGCGGGAATTCAATGCCGCGCCAAGTACCTTGGCAGTGAGATCGACGACCGGAATGACGCGCTCGTAGGCCATCCGGGTCGGTCCGATCACGCCGATGACGCCGACGGTCCCGGCATCCGTTCCATATGGCGCGGTG
>JBEEKA010000046.1:0-5152 GCA_041168985.1 Pseudomonadota bacterium
TCGTGCCCTGCCGCAGGGATACGAGAGCTTTCTCGGCGAGCGGGGTGCCCGGCTTTCCGGCGGACAGCGCCAGCGGATCGCGATTGCCCGGGCCATCCTCAAGGATCCTCCTATCCTGCTGCTTGATGAGGCCACGAGCGCCCTGGATACCGAGAATGAACGTCTCGTGCAGGCGGCCCTGGAACGGCTGATGGCCTCGCGGACGACCCTGATCGTCGCCCACCGGCTCTCCACCGTGCTCAAGGCCGACCGGATCGTCGTGCTGGACCGGGGCCGCATCGTGGCCGTTGGGCCGCATGCACAGCTCATGTCGGCCAGTCCGCTGTATGCGCGGCTTGCCCAGGCGCAGTTCGGGGATCCGGCCAAGGCTATGTCGAATCCTGAATGACAGCATGAGCCGGTAGGTCTAAAGTTCGGCAGAACGTGCTGAAAAGCATGGTGAAAGGAACTGACGTGTACGCGACCGGCAACGCCGAACACTGGCGCCGCAGATATTTCGAAATCCTCAAGGCCCGTGAACAGGAAGGGCAGGCCTTCCGCACGATCGAAAACCTCCTGCGACGCATCCTGGCCAGACTGTGCGCGGCCGCAATGGGGCGTTCGCCGGAACTCGATGGCGAGCTGAAGCGACTCGTCGGGGCATTGCTTGATGGCACCAAGGTAGCCGAGCTCGAGTCGCTGCTGCGTCCTCTGTCGGAGGCGGTGACGACGGTCGAGAAGGTCCGCGAGGAGCCGGCCGGCGCTGCGGTCGTAAACGCGGCGGGCGTTGCCCAGGCGCCGACCGTCCCTGAGCAGGCTGCAGCGGCGTCCGTTTTCGCGCCGGCCGAGCCGACGAGCGATCCGACGGCCGACGAGGAACCGGCCGAGCAGAGGATCCGCAGCATCCTCGGACGCGTCATCACGCTGATTTCCCAGAACGAAGGCCTGTCCGGTTCCGCGCAGGAACTGGGCCGGCAGCTCGAGTCTCCGCTGCGACCGGACCAGTTGCCGGTCGTCCTGTCCGATGTCGCCGACCTCATCGGGCGTCGAGTCAACGACGTCGAAGTCGAGAAGCGTGCGATCGAGGACCTGCTCGCCCAGGTCACGGGCAAGCTCGACGAGATTTCCCAGTTCATGGGCACCGAGAATGCCGACCGGCAGGCGGCGCTCGAAGGTACGCGCGAGTTCAACACCTCGCTGCAGGCCGACATGAACGAGCTTGGCGCGAACGTGGCCGAGGCCACGGACCTCGACCAGGTGAAGGCGCGCGTGAATTCGGGGCTGGACGTGATCAGCAACCGGGTCCAGCAGTTCCGAGAGCGCGAGGAATCGCGCGTGCGCTCGGCGCTGGAGCGCAACGAGAAGATGCGTGCCCGCGTCGAGTCGCTGGAAAAGGAAGCGCGGACGCTGCAGGACCGACTCCGCGACGAGCAGCGGCTGTCGCTGGTCGATGCGCTGACGCAGGTGCCGAACCGCCGCGCCTACGAAAGCCGGCTCGCCGAGGAGTTCAAACGCTGGCGGCGGTTTGGCCACCCGGTCAGCATCGCGGCGTGGGACATCGACCACTTCAAGCAGGTCAACGATGTCTTCGGCCATCGCGCGGGCGACAAGGTGCTGCGCATCTTCGCCGAGACGCTTGCTTCGCGCGTGCGCGGGACCGACTTCGTCGCACGCTATGGCGGCGAGGAATTCGTGATGATCCTTGCCGGCACATCGATGCAGGACGCCATGCAGGTCGTGGAAGAGATCCGCCAGTCGGTGTCGGCACTCGGCTTCCATTTCCGCGGCAAGCCGGTGTCGGTCACGGCCTCCTGCGGCGTGTCGGAATTCCGTGACTCGGACGAAGTGGATACGGCTTTCGAGCGCGCCGATGCGGCGCTTTATCAGGCGAAGTCATCCGGCCGGAACCGCTGCATGTCGGGCTGACCGCCCGCCCACGCGGCGCAGTCGGTCAGCGTCGTCGCGTACGCCAGTACAAGGCCATCAGGAAACCGGCCACCATGCCGCCGAGATGGGCGAAATGGGCCACGCCGCGCTGCGTGCCCGTGACGCCGAGCACCAGTTCCATCGATCCGTAGAGCGTCACGAACAGCCAGGCCGGCATCGGGATGGGCGGGAACAGCAGCATCAGTCGCCGATGCGGCCAGGCCAGGCCGAAAGCAAGCAGGAGTCCGAAGATGCCGCCCGAAGCGCCGACCGTTGGCGCAGGCGGGATGCCGAGCAGCGGCGTGACCGCCAGCTGCGTCACGGCTGCACCGACCACGCAGGCGAAGTAGTAGGTGGCGAACCGGGCCGGGCCCAGCAGGCGCTCCAGTTCCGGCCCGAACATGTACAGCGCCAGCGCGTTGAAGGCCAGGTGCGTGAAGCTGCCGTGCAGGAAGGCGTAGCTGAGGAGCTGCCAGACCTCGAAGTGGGGGCCGAACGCGCGCTCGCCGAGGGGCCAGAGCGCGTAGCGATAGACGAGGCCTTCGGACGTCAGCAGCTGCAGGAGGTAGCCGACGGCACAGGCCGTCAGCAGCGTCCGCGTGACCGGCGGCAGCCCCCGCACGGGATCAGCCCTCGGTTTGTGTTTCGGCTGCCCGCGTATTGCGCTTGCGCTCGTTCTCGGTGAGGAAGCGCTTGCGGATGCGGATCGACTGCGGTGTCACCTCGACGAGTTCGTCGTCGGCGATGAACTCGACCGCGTACTCGAGCGTCAGGTCGATGGGCGGCGTCAGCACGATCGCATCGTCCTTGCCCGAGGCACGGACGTTGGTGAGCTTCTTGGTCTTGATGGGGTTCACGACGAGGTCGTTCTCGCGGCTGTGGATGCCGATGATCATGCCCTCGTAGAGCTTCTCGCCATGGCCGACGAAGAGGCGGCCGCGCTCCTGCAGGCTGAACAGCGCATAGGCCACGGCGTCGCCGTTCTCCATGCTGATCAGCACGCCGTTGCGACGCTCCGCGATGTCCCCGCGCATGGGCGCGTAGCCGTCGAACACGTGGCTCATGAGGCCCGAGCCGCGCGTCAGGTTCATGAACTCGCCCTGGAAGCCGATAAGTCCGCGGGCGGGGATGCGGTAGTCGATGCGAACGCGGCCCCGGCCGTCGACCTGCATGTCCTTCATCTCGCCGCGGCGCTGGCCCAGCGCTTCCATCACGCCGCCCTGGTGGGCCTCTTCGACGTCGACCGTCAGCGCCTCGTACGGCTCGTTCGTCACGCCGTCGATCTGCTTCATCAGCACCTGCGGACGCGACACGGCCAGTTCGTAGCCTTCACGGCGCATGTTCTCGATGAGGATGGTCAGGTGCAGTTCGCCGCGGCCCGACACGCGGAAGATGTCGGCGTCGGCCGTGTCTTCGACGCGCAGGGCGACGTTGTGCTCGAGTTCGCGCATCAGGCGTTCGCGGATCTGGCGCGAGGTCACGAACTTGCCTTCGCGGCCGGCAAGCGGCGAGGTGTTCACCTGGAACATCATGGCGAGCGTGGGTTCGTCGACGGCGATGGGCTTCAGGCCTTCCGGCTTCAGCGGATCGCAGATCGTGTCGCCGATATTGATCTCGGTTAGGCCCGAGACCGCGACGATGTCGCCGGCGCGCGCGCTGTCGACGGCGTGGCGCTCGAGGCCGGTGAAGGACAGCACCTGGCCGATCTTGCCGCCCGGACGCTCTTCATCGCCGTAGCGCACGACCACGTTCTGGCCGACCTTGACCGTGCCGCGGCGAACACGGCCGACGCCGATGCGGCCGACGTAGGAGTTGTAGTCGAGCTGCGAGATCTGCAACTGCAGCGGGCCGTCGATGTCGGCCGGCGGCGCGGGCACGTGCTTCAGCACGGCCTCGAAAAGCGAGGACATGTCCGGCTGCGGCTCGAGGTGGTCCGTGCTCGCCCAGCCCTGCAGGGCCGACGCGTAGATGACCGGGAAGTCGAGCTGCTCGTCCGTGGCGCCGAGCTTGTCGAACAGGTCGAAGGTCTGGTCGATGACCCAGCCAGGACGCGCGCCCGGACGGTCGATCTTGTTCACCACGACAATGGCCTTGAGGCCGAGGCCGAGCGCCTTGCGGGTGACGAAACGCGTCTGCGGCATCGGGCCCTCGACCGCGTCGACCAGCAGCAGCACGCCATCGACCATCGACAGCACGCGCTCCACTTCGCCGCCGAAGTCGGCGTGGCCCGGGGTGTCGACGATGTTGATGCGGGTGCCGCCGTACTCGATCGCGCAGTTCTTCGCCAGGATCGTGATGCCGCGTTCCTTTTCGATCGCGTTGGAATCCATGATCCGCTCGCCCATCTTCTCGTGGGCGGCGAAGGTGCCCGACTGCTTCAGCAGGCAGTCGACGAGCGTCGTCTTGCCGTGGTCGACGTGGGCGATGATGGCGATGTTGCGGATCGGTTGGGTCATGGGTCTCGAGCGGGCGCGGCGCCACGCATTCCGGAGCGGAAAAAGGGTCGGGAGGGTACCAGTTTTCCGGCTAGACTGCCTGCCGCCGTGGAAGCCCCTGACGCCGCCATATCCCCGCCCGACGGCCTGGCCGACCAGGCGGCCCGCATCCGGGCCAGCGGCGTACTCGGCAAATCGGGCCATATCCGCCGCCTGTTCGATTTCCTGGTCGACTGTGCCGGCCAGGGGCGGGTACCCAAGGAAATCGAGGTCGCCATCGACGGGTTCGGCCGCGACGCGAGGTTCGACGCGTCACAGGACGCCCTCGTTCGCGTGTACGTGCACAAGCTCCGCCGTCGCCTCGACGAATTCTATGCCCGGCCCGAGGCCGCGACCGGTCCGCGGCTGCAGATCCCGCGGGGCGAATACCGGCTGGAATGGGTGGCGCGGAGCGTCCCGCATGCCGGCGTCGAGGCGGGCCATGTCGCGAGATGGGGACTGACCCGGCGGGATACCGCGGCGCTGCTGCTCGTGGGCCTGCTGCTCGTCGCCGTCTGCGTCCTCGGCTTCAACGTGCTCCGCGAGGGCAGGGGCGTCGACCCGGCGCTCTCCGAGGCGCGCCGCAGCGCCTTCTGGGCTCCCCTGCTGGCCGATGACGGGCTGCCGATCGAAGTCGTGCTGGGGGACTACTACATCTTCGGCGAGAAGGTTGCCGGTTCAGACGTGGCTAACCGCCTCGTGCGCGACTTCGACGTCAATTCACGCGCGGACCTCGAGCGACGCATCCAGGCGCAGCCGTCCCTGTCCCGGCG
>JBEEKA010000047.1:0-2732 GCA_041168985.1 Pseudomonadota bacterium
TCTGTCGGCGGGGCTGCTCGCCGTCCAGGCCCACAACCCGGAGCAGGAAGAGGCCGAGGATTCGGTTGAAGTCAGCTACCAGGGTGATGAGGTCGAGATCGGCTTCAACGTGACGTATCTGCTCGATGCCCTGTCGGCCGTGGATGGCGACAACGTCGAAATCGGGCTGACGGACGCCAACAGCAGCTGCCTGATCCGCACGCCGGGCCTGACGACAGCGCGTTACGTCGTCATGCCGATGCGCCTGTAACCCGCCCTTTCTCCCGCCCGCTGTCCGTCACCCGAGGCGTCGCTCATGGGCCTCGCCTCGCTCCGGGTCGAACAGCTTCGCTGCCTGTCTGAGGCCAGCCTCTCGCTGGCCCCCCACCTGACCCTGATTCAGGGTCAGAACGGCTCCGGTAAAACCTCCCTTCTCGAATCCCTGTTCCTCGCGGGGCGCGGACGCTCATTCCGCACACGGCTTACGGAGCGCTTGATCAGCCGCGGATCCGAGTACCTGCGCGTGTTCGCCCAGACGGACTCCCCGACCCACCGCATCGGTTTCGAGTATCGGCGCGAGGGCAGCTATTCCGCCCGGCTTGATGGGCGGGATGTCGAGACACTGGCAGAGCTGCCGGCCGCCTTCTTTGTCGAAGTGATCGATCCGGATATCCATCGCCTGATAGAAGGGGGACCGGCCGAGCGCCGTCGCTGGCTGGACTGGGGAGTGTTCCACGTGGAACCAGGGTTCCTTCCTCAGTGGCTGCGGTACTCCCGTGCGCTTCGCCAGCGGAACGCAGCGCTGAAAGCCGGGCAGGATCCGTCGGTCTGGGACAGCTCCGTGGCGGAGCATGGTGAAGCGGTGGCAGGCCTGCGTGCGGCGTGGCTGGAGTCCCTGCGCCCGGCGTGGGAGGCGGCCGTCCGTCAGCTTTCCGGACTGGAGATCGATCTGGGCTATCTGCGTGGCTGGAGTCAGGAACGGAGCCTCCGGGAGGCACTGGTCGAGGGCCGGGACCGGGACCGGGAGAGGGGCTCGACGCTGAGTGGCCCCCACCGGGCGGATATCAGCCTGCGCTGGCAGGGTGGGATGGCCCGGGATGTCCTGTCGCGAGGCCAGCAGAAGCTGGTGGCCGCTGCCCTGGTGCTTGCGCAGCTCGGGCGGCTCCGCGAATCGCAGCCGGTACCCCCGACCCTGTTGCTCGATGACCCCGCGGCCGAACTCGACACCCAGCGTCTTGAAGGATTGGTGAGCCTGGTTCGGTCACTGGACTGCCAGTTGGTCATCACCTCACTGGCCCCCGACCTCAAACTCTTCGGTCACCCGGAGCAGGTGTTCCACGTGGAACAGGGGGTTGTGCGGCCCCTGTGAATAAGTCGTCTCAGGAGCTATAATAATAAGGAGAGAAACCGGGGTCCCGCATGGCTGATCAGGAAGTCTACGATTCCAGCAAAATCAAAGTCTTGAAGGGCCTTGATGCAGTGCGGAAAAGACCTGGCATGTACATCGGCGACACCGATGACGGCACGGGCCTCCACCACATGGTGTTCGAAGTCGTCGACAACGCCATCGACGAAGCCCTCGCCGGTCACTGCGACCGTGTGCAGGTCGTGATCCACGCGGACGAATCCGTCACCGTGCGGGACAACGGTCGCGGCATACCGGTCGACATCCATCCCGAAGAGGGCGTCTCTGCAGCCGAAGTCATCATGACCGTGCTGCATGCCGGCGGTAAGTTCGATGACAGCTCGTACAAGGTCTCCGGCGGTCTGCATGGCGTCGGCGTGTCGGTGGTCAATGCGCTGTCCGACGTCCTGGACCTGACGATCCACCGCAACGGCAGGGTCTACACCCAGCAGTACCGGCTGGGCGACCCGCAGGCGCCGCTGGCCGAAGGCGGCGAATCGAGCGAACGCGGCACCTGGGTACGCTTCAAGCCCTCGCCGTCGATCTTCACGAACATCATCTTCGTGTATGAAACGCTCGCGAAGCGCCTGCGCGAACTGTCCTTCCTGAATTCCGGCGTCCGCATCGAGCTCGTGGATGAACGCGAGGACAAGAGCGAGGTCTTCCAGCACGAAGGCGGCCTCAAGGCCTTCGTCGCGCACCTGAACCGTGCACGCTCGCCGATCCATGACAGCATCTTCCACTTCACCGCCCAGGAAGGCCCGATCGCGGTGGAAGTCGCCCTGCAGTGGAACGACTCCTACCAGGAGTCCATGTTCTGCTACACGAACAACATTCCCCAGCGCGATGGCGGTACGCACCTCGCGGGATTCCGCGCTGCGCTGACACGCACGCTGAACGACTACATCGAGACGGAAGCGAAGAAGGAAAAGGTCCAGACCTCGGGCGACGATGCCCGTGAAGGACTGGCCGCGATCCTCTCCGTGAAGTTGCCGGACCCCAAGTTCTCGTCGCAGACCAAGGACAAGCTGGTCTCGTCGGAAGTGAAGGGCGCCGTCGAATCCAAGATGGCCGAGAAGCTGTCTGAGTTCCTGCTCGAACATCCGGCCGAAGCGAAGCAGATCGTCGGCAAGATCATCGACGCCGCGCGTGCGCGCGAGGCCGCCCGCAAGGCACGCGAACTCACGCGCCGCAAGGGTGCGCTCGACATCGCAGGACTGCCGGGCAAGCTGGCCGACTGCCAGGAAAAGGATCCGGCGCTGTCCGAGATCTTCATCGTCGAGGGTGATTCCGCCGGTGGCTCCGCGAAGCAGGGTCGCGACCGTCGCACGCAGGCGATCCTGCCGCT
>JBEEKA010000048.1:0-7245 GCA_041168985.1 Pseudomonadota bacterium
AGGATCACGGCGGCGTCTTCGCCGGCGTTCTCCACGATCTGCCGCAGCGGCTCTTCGATCGAACGCCGCAGGATCGCGATGCCGACCGTCTGGTCTTCATTCGCACCCTGGAGGTTGACCAGCGCCTTCTGCGCGCGGATCAGCGCCACGCCGCCGCCCGGGACCACGCCTTCTTCGACCGCCGCACGCGTGGCGTGCAGGGCGTCTTCGACGCGCGCCTTCTTTTCCTTCATCTCGACTTCCGTCGCAGCGCCGACCTTGATCACGGCAACGCCACCGGAGAGCTTGGCAACGCGCTCCTGCAGCTTTTCCTTGTCGTAGTCGCTGGTCGCTTCTTCCACCTGCTGGCGGATCGACTCGATGCGGCCCTTGATCTCCGACGCCTTGCCGGCGCCGTCGATGATCGTGGTGTTTTCCTTCTCGATGACGACCTTCTTGGCCGTACCGAGATCGTTCACCGTGGCCTTCTCGATCGACAGGCCGATCTCTTCCGAGATCACCGTGCCGCCGGTCAGGATCGCGATGTCCTGCAGCATGGCCTTGCGACGGTCACCGAAGCCCGGCGCCTTGACGGCGGCGACCTTCAGGATGCCGCGGATGTTGTTCACGACGAGCGTCGCCAGGGCTTCGCCCTCGACGTCCTCGGCAATGATCAGCAGCGGACGGCCCGACTTGGCCACGCCTTCGAGCAGCGGCAGCATCTCGCGGATGTTCGAGATCTTCTTCTCGGTCAGGAGGATCAGCGGCTTCTCGAGATCAACGACCTGCGTCTGCTGGTTGTTGATGAAGTACGGCGACAGGTAGCCGCGGTCGAACTGCATGCCCTCGACGACTTCCAGTTCGTTCTGGAGGCCCGAGCCCTCTTCAACCGTGATCACGCCTTCCTTGCCGACCTTGTCCATCGCCTCGGCGATCGTCTTGCCGATCGAGTCGTCCGAGTTCGCCGAGATCGTGCCGACCTGCGCGATGGCCTTGTTGTCCTTGCAGGGCTTCGAGAGCTTCTTCAGCTCGTCCGTAGCGGCGGCCACGGCCTTGTCGATGCCGCGCTTGATGTCCATCGGGTTGCGGCCCGAGGACACGGCCTTCAGGCCTTCGCGGATGATCGCCTGGGCGAGCACCGTGGCGGTCGTGGTGCCGTCACCGGCCTCGTCCGACACGTTCGAGGCGACTTCCTTCACGAGCTGGGCGCCCATGTTCTCGAACTTGTCCTTGAGCTCGATCTCCTTGGCGACGGACACGCCGTCCTTGGTGATCGTCGGGGCGCCGAAGCTCTTCTCGAGCACGGCGTTGCGGCCCTTGGGGCCCAGCGTCGCCTTGACGGCGTTGGCGAGGATATTGACGCCGCGGAACATGCGGACGCGGGCGTCATCACCGAAACGAACTTCTTTAGCAGCCATGATTACTTGCCCTCGATGACGGCCATGACGTCTTCTTCACGCATGACCAGCAGATCTTCGCCGTCGACCTTCACTTCCGTTCCGCCGTACTTGCCGAACAGGACCTTGTCGCCGACCTTCAGGTCCAGCGGACGGACATCGCCGTTCTCGAGGATCTTGCCCTTGCCGACGGCAACGACCTTGCCCTGCACCGGCTTCTCGGTGGCGCTGTCGGGGATGATGATTCCGCCGGCCGAGGTGCGTTCCTCTTCCAGGCGCTTGACGATCACACGGTCATGCAGAGGACGAATCTTCATGCCTGACACTCCTTCTTGGTGATGGTGGAAAATGGAAACCGTTCGAATTCGACGCAGCCGGCGCGGAGGCTGTTAGCACTCTGCCAGCCCGGCTGCTAACCGGGGGCTTATCATAGCGACGGAACTTTGCATTTCAAGACGGGGCCACAGACAGCATGGAACCGACAGTGACGAATCCCGCCCCCCCGCACGCCCGACCGCTCGCCGGCTGGCGGAAACGGGCCCTGGCAGCCCTTGTTGGCCTGGGCGTCTTTGTTGCAACGCAGGGTCCGTCCACTGCAGCCGACGCTGAAACCCTGACCTCCCTCGGCCGCAGCGGCCCGGAGGCCTACGACTTCCTTCCGGTCGACCAGGTGTTCAAGGTCGATGCCCGCGCCACGGCACCCGACCGCATCGAGGTGACGTACCGGATCCTCAAGGGGCACTACCTCTACCGGAACAAGCTGAAGTACTCGACCCCCGCCACTGAAAGGGCGGCCGTGGGCAAGCCCGGTCTGCAGGAAGGGGAAATGAAGTCGGACGAGTTCTTCGGCACGCAGCAGGTCTACCACCACGATTTCGTCGCGCAGGTGCCGGTGACGCGGGCGGGCCGCGAGGCAGTCACGCTGCCCTTGAAGCTGTCCTGGCAGGGCTGCGCGGATGCCGGACTCTGTTATCCGCCGCAGACGCGCGTGGTCGAGGTGGCCCTGCCGGCAGCCGACGGCCGCGTCAGCGCCGGCCCCCTGCCTGACAGTGATGCACCCCTGTCCGAGCAGGACCGTCTCGCAGACATGATCCGCTCCGGCAACCTGGCCCTGATGCTCGGCGCCTTCTTCCTGTCGGGGCTGTTGCTGGCCTTCACACCCTGTGTCCTGCCGATGGTGCCGATCGTGTCGGGAATCATCGCCGGTCACGGCGCGTCGCTGACGCGGCTGAAAGGCTTCACCCTGTCGCTGGCCTATGTGCTCGGCATGGCGCTGACCTACACCGCCGCCGGAGTCGGTTTCGCGGCTGCCGGCCAGCAGGCGCAGACACTCTTCCAGCAGCCCTGGATCATCACCCTCTTCGCCCTGCTGTTCGTCGTCATGGCGGGTTCGATGTTCGGCTTCTTCACGGTGCAGATGCCGGCTTTCATCCAGACGCGGATCGCGGACCTGTCGAACCGCCAGCGTGCCGGCAGCTACGTCGGCGTGGCCGCCATGGGCGCCCTGTCCGCGCTCATCGTCACGACCTGCGTCGGCCCCGCACTCGTCGCCGCGCTGTCCGTGATCGGACAGAGCGGGGAGATGGTCCGCGGAGGCCTCGCGCTGTTTGCCATGGCGATCGGCATGGGGACACCGCTGCTGGTCGTCGGCGCCTCGGCCGGCCAACTGTTGCCGCGCGCCGGTGCATGGATGGACACGGTCAAGCAGGTTTTCGGCGCTCTGATGCTGGCCGTCTCTGCCTGGATGCTGTCGCGGATCCTGCCCGGGAACTGGGCGATGTTCGCGTGGATGGCGCCGGCCATCGCCCTTGGCGTCGTGCTCTGGCTTGCGGTCGTGCGCAGTGCGCCGGCACGTCTTGCCGTCCGGGCGCTCGCCGTCGCCGCACTGGCCTGGGCCGCAACGACCGGAATCGGCGCGCTGCGGGGCGCCACCGATCCTCTCGCGCCTTGGTCGACGGGCGAGGAAAGGGGACCGCCACTGCCCTTCGTCACCGTGAAGTCGGTCCAGGACCTGGACCGGGAGATCGAGGCTGCCCGGCTCGCCGGCAGGCCCGTCCTGCTCGATTTCTATGCGGACTGGTGCGTGTCCTGCAAGGAGATGGAGAAGTACACCTTCCCGGCGCCCGCCGTCCGCACGGTGCTGGAACAGGCCGTCCTGCTGCGCGCCGACGTCACCGCCAATGACGAGCAGGACCAGGCCCTGCTCCGGCGATTCAACATCTTCGGTCCGCCGACCATTGCGTTTTACGGACCGGACGGCGAGGAACGCGCCGGCTTCAGGGTGGTAGGCTTCATGAAGGCTGCGGAGTTCGCGCCGCTTGTCACCAAGGCCCTGCTGGAGCCCCGATGAAGGCCTCGAAGTCCGCACTTCTCGTCATGGCCGTGGTTGCGGTCGCTGCGACCGCGGGTTACTACGCCCAGCGACACGCCGCCCCCCCCGAACCGGCCCCCGTGGCAACGCCGACGGTCAGGCAGGACGCCGCGGCGGAACCAGCCCGCAAGGTGCCGGAAACCCTCCCGACCTTCACCCTGAAGGACCGGGACGGCAAACCCCGCACGCTGGCCGACTGGAAGGGTCGCCCCCTGATCGTGAATTTCTGGGCCACCTGGTGCGCACCCTGCCGCCGGGAAATCCCCCTGTTGAATGCCACGCGCAGCGCCCGCAAGGCCCAGAACCTCGAAGTCGTCGGTATCGCCGTCGATTTCCGCGAGGACGTGCTGGCATACGTCAAGGAACGACCGATCGACTATCCCCTGCTGATAGGCGAGGAAGACGGCCTTGAGGCGCTCAAATCCGTCGGGATGACGGCTGCTTTCCCGTTCACCCTGTTCGCCGACAGCCAGCACCGGATACTCGCCCTGCGGGTCGGCGAACTGCACGCCGACGAACTCGACCTCATCCTGGATGAAATCCGGGCTGTGGACTCCGGGCAACGCGACCAGCCCACCGCCCGTGCGCGGATCAGCGAGGGATTGAAGGAACTCGCGACGAAACGCGCCCTGGCCAGTGACGGCGATGGCGGAAAGGCCGGCTGACCGACTCGTTCCATAAACGCAACAGGTCTGCCCGGGTCGCGGCAAAACTCCAACCTGGCGGTAAAACTTGCGTGAATCGACCCGTTTTCGGGTTAAATTGCGGCCAAATTGCGGCGATCACCTGACTGGGTGGCGCCACTTCCAGACCTGTCCCGCCGGCTGAGGCACCCCCTCCACCGACCTTGGGGCCGGTCCTGACAAGGAGCCCTGCATGGATATTCGCAAGATCAAGAAACTCATCGAGCTGCTCGAGGAGTCGGGCATCGCCGAGATCGAAATCAAGGAAGGCGAAGAAGCCGTTCGCATCAGTCGCGGCAGCGCGGCCAACGTGATGCCGCATTATGTCACCGCGCCCGCCCCGGTCGCCGCAGCTCCCGCTCCGGTCGCGGCCCCGGCCGCTGCCCCCGCCGCCCCGGCCAAGGCGGCCAGCGCGAACACGATCCCGTCGCCGATGGTCGGCACCTACTATGCCGCGTCGTCGCCGACCGCCAAGCCCTTCGTCGCGATTGGCGACGAAGTGAAGGTCGGTCAGGTGCTTTGCATCATCGAGGCCATGAAGATGATGAACCAGATCGAATCCGATCGTGCCGGTCGCATCACCGCGATCATGGCCAACAACGGCGACCCGGTCGAATTCGGCCAGCCGCTGTTCGTCGTCGAATAAGCGCGGCCCGGCCCCCCGACATGCTCGACAAAATCGTCATCGCAAACCGCGGCGAGATCGCCCTGCGCATCCTGCGGGCCTGCCGCGAACTCGACATCAAGACCGTGGCGGTGCATTCCACCGCCGACGCGAACCTCAAGCACGTGCTGCTGGCGGACGAAACCGTCTGCATCGGTCCCGCTCCGTCGCCGCAGAGCTACCTCAACATGCCGGCGATCATCAGCGCCGCCGAGGTGACGGATTCGGTCGCCATCCATCCCGGCTACGGATTCCTGTCGGAAAACGCCGATTTCGCCGAGCGGGTGGAGAAGAGCGGCTTTGTCTTCATCGGCCCGAAGGCCGAGACGATCCGGATGATGGGCGACAAGGTCTCCGCCATCCGCGCCATGAAGAAGGCCGGCGTGCCCTGCGTGCCGGGCTCCGATGGCCCACTCGGCGAGGATCCGCAGGAAAACCTGCGCATCGCGAAGCAAATCGGCTACCCGGTGATCATCAAGGCCTCCGGCGGCGGCGGCGGTCGCGGCATGCGCGTGGTGCACGCCGAAGCCGCGCTGCTGAACGCGATCACCGTGACGCAGCAGGAGGCGCAGGCCGCCTTCGGCAATGCCCAGGTCTACATGGAGAAGTTCCTCGAGAAGCCCCGGCATATCGAGTTCCAGGTGATCGCGGACAATTACGGCAACGTCGTCCACCTCGGTGAACGTGACTGCTCGATGCAGCGACGCCACCAGAAGGTGATCGAGGAAGCGCCGGCTCCCGGCCTGTCGCCGGAACAGCGCAGGAAGATGGGCGAACGTTGCGCCGAAGCCTGCCGCAGCCTCGGGTACCGCAGCGCGGGCACCTTCGAGTTCCTTTACGAGGACGGCGAGTTCTATTTCATCGAAATGAACACGCGCATCCAGGTGGAACACCCGGTCACGGAGCTGATCACGGGCATCGACCTGGTGAAGACGCAGCTGCTGATCGCCGCGGGCGAGAAGCTGCCCTTCACGCAGGACGACATCCAGATCCGCGGCCACGCAATCGAGTGCCGCATCAACGCGGAAGACCCGAAGACCTTCATGCCGTCGCCGGGCCCGGTGAAGACCTGGCACGCGCCGGGTGGCCCGGGCGTGCGCGTCGACAGCCACGTGTACTCGGGCTACAACGTGCCGCCGAACTACGACTCGATGATCGGCAAGCTCATCGCCCACGGCGACACGCGCGACACGGCCATCGCCCGCATGCGCAACGCCCTGAACGAACTGGTCGTCGAAGGCATCAAGACGAACCGTGCCCTGCATCAGGAAATCCTGAGCCATTCGGCATTCCGCGAAGGCGGGCTGGACATCCACTACCTCGAGCGCCGGCTCGGCCTGAAGTAAGGACTTCGTGCCTTACCTCTCGCTCAGCGTCGACCTCGAGGGACGCGACCCGGCTGCGGCCGAGGACGCGTGCTTCGAGGCCGGCGCCCTGTCCGTCACCCTGACGGACGCGGTCGACGATGCCATCCTGGAACCCAGGCCGGGCGAACTGCGCCTGTGGCCGAAAACCGTGCTGGACGTGCTGTTCGCCGATGGCACGGATGAAGGCTCGGCGGTGTCGCAGCTCGCTTCGCTGCTCGACGTGTCGCGCGACGCCATTCGCGTGAAGCGGATCGAGGACCGGGTCTGGGAACGCGAGTGGCTCAAGGATTTCCATGCCATGCGTTTCGGCCGCCGGCTCTGGATCGTGCCCTGGCACGAGGATGCACCGGCCGAAGACGACGCGGTCATCGTGCGGCTGGATCCCGGCCTGGCCTTTGGCACCGGCACGCATCCGTCCACGGCGCTGTGCCTCGGATGGCTCGATGCGAACCTCGCGCCGGAAACCGTCGTCATCGATTATGGCTGTGGCTCCGGCGTGCTCGCCCTGGCTGCCGCAAAGCTGGGCGCTTCCCGTGTCGCCTGCTATGACATCGACCCGCAGGCCGCCATCGCCACGCGGGACAATGCGGATGCGAACGGCGTCTCGGAACGAATCGAACTGTACGGCGATCCTGAAAGCCTGCCGGGCAATGCCGACGTGCTGCTCGCGAACATAATCTCTGGCATCCTGTGCGAATTGGCTCCTCGCTTCGAGCGTCTGCTGCGCCCCGGTGCACGGCTGGTGCTTGCTGGCATCCTCGATGAGCAGGTGACTTCGGTGATT
>JBEEKA010000049.1:0-2925 GCA_041168985.1 Pseudomonadota bacterium
AGCGTTGAACAGCAGGTTAAGGCCATTGTTGCCGAGCAGCTGGGCGTCAAGGCGGAGCAGGTGACCAACGATGCGTCCTTCGTCGACGACCTGGGTGCTGACTCGCTGGATACCGTCGAGCTCGTGATGGCGCTCGAAGAAGAGTTCGAGACGGAGATTCCGGACGAAGATGCCGAGAAGATCACGACCGTCCAGCAGGCGATCGATTACATCAACGAGCGTCGCAAGCCGGCCTGATCCGGTTTTCCGGTCCCGGACAATCGACCTTCGCGGCGCCCTGACGGGCGCCGCATCCTTTTCAGCGGTAGCGGAGTAGCGCGTGAGCAAGCGTCGCGTAGTCGTCACGGGAATGGGCATCGTATCGCCGGTGGGCAGCACGCTCGACTCGGCCTGGGCCAACGTCGTCAACGGCGTCAGTGGCATCGCGCCGATCACGCGCTTCGATGTCTCGGCCTTTCCCTGCCAGTTCGGCGGGGCGGTCAAGGACTTCAAGCTCGAGGACTACCTCGTGCCGAAGGAAGCCCGCCGCATGGACGAGTTCATGCACTACGGCATCGCGGCCGGCGTGCAGGCCATGGCGGATTCCGGTCTCGACCTCGAAAAGGTCGACCTGGATCGTGCCGGCGTGATCATGGGCTCCGGCATCGGCGGCCTGCAGACCATCCAGGACGAGCACAACGCGTACCTCGCTGCGCAGAGCCCCCGCAAGATTTCGCCGTTCTTCGTGCCGGCCTCGATCATCAACATGATCTCGGGCCACCTGTCGATCCGCTTCGGCCTGCGCGGCCCGAATCTCGGCGTCGTCACGGCCTGCACGACGTCCACGCATGCGATCGGCCTCGGCCTGCGGACGATCCAGTACGGCGATGCGGACATGATCCTCGCCGGCGGCTCCGAAATGGCGACCACCATCATGGGGCTGGGCGGCTTCGGCCAGGCCAAGGCCCTGTCCACCCGCAATGACGCCCCGGCCGAGGCGAGCCGCCCCTGGGACCGTGACCGCGACGGCTTCGTGCTGAGCGACGGCGGCGGCGCCCTGCTGCTGGAAGAACTCGAGCATGCGAAGGCGCGTGGCGCACGCATCTACGCCGAACTCTCGGGCTTCGGCATGAGCGGCGACGCGCACCACATCACCGCGCCGCCGGAAGACGGCAATGGCGCCCGCCGGGCCATGGAAATCGCCGTGCGCGACGCGGGCCTGAACGCGGACCAGGTGCAGTACGTCAACGCCCATGCGACCTCCACGCCGCTGGGCGACAAGGCCGAGACGCAGGCCATCAAGCAGGCGTTCGGCAACGCGGCCTCGAAGCTCGCGGTCAGCGCCACCAAGTCCGTGACCGGCCATCTGCTGGGTGCGGCGGGCGTGGTCGAGGCGATCTTCACGGCACTGGCGATCCGCGACCAGATTGCGCCGCCGACGATGAACCTCCACAACCCGGGCGAAGGCTGCGACCTCGATTACGTGCCGCTCACGGCGCGCAAGATGAACATCGAGGCTGCACTGTCGAATTCGTTCGGCTTCGGCGGTACCAACGGGTCCATCGTCCTGCGTCGCTTCCACGGCTGAGGCCGGCGGAGCACCGGGCGCGATGGACGCGCCACCTTCGCTGGTCATCCGGCCCCTGACGCTGCGGCCCGGCATCCTGCCGGCCTTGGCGGCGGCGCATCCGGACCGATACCCGGTACTGCTGGACAGCGCGGCCGAAGGCTCGCTGTCCCAGGCCAGCATCCTCGCCGCCTTTCCGCGCGCCTGCCTGTGGCGTGACGGGCAGGGCGCCCTTCATGCCGAACCTTCCTCACTCCTCGACGACTGCGCCCCATCGAAAGATGGCGGATTCCTCGACACGCTGGATGCCTGGCTCGCCCGGACCCCGGCGACCCCGTCGCTGCCGACGGATCTGCCATTTGGCGGCGGCTGGCTGGTCTACCTGTCCTACGAGATGGCGGAAGAGGTCGAGCCACGCCTGCGTCAGCGGCTCCCGCACGGCAATGCCCTTACGGCGTTTGCGATACGCGTGCCGCTGGCCGTCGTGCTCCATGCGGACGGCAAGGCCTGCCTCGTCGCCGAAGCCGATGTGCCTGCATCGCAGATCGATCAGTTGCTCGCGGACCTCGACGCCACGCCGGTCGCAGCACCGCCGGACCACGTCGATATCATCGCCGTCGACGAGGAAGACCCGTCGCTGTATCGCGAGCGCGTGCTTCGCGCCCAGGAATACATCCGGGCAGGGGACATCTACCAGGCGAACCTGTCGCGCCCCTGGACGTTCACGCTGACCCCGGGCATCACCACGGGCGCGCTCTACGGACGCCTGCGCCGCGCGAATCCGGCGCCTTTCGCCGCACTCGTGCAGTTCCGGGACCTGACGCTGCTGTCGTCCTCGCCGGAACGGCTGATCCGCATCCGGGCCCGTCGCATCGACTCCCGACCTATCGCCGGCACGCATCCGCGCGGCGCGACACCCGAAGAAGATCGCGAACTGGCGGCCGCCCTGATCGCGCATCCGAAGGAGCGGGCCGAGCACGTCATGCTGATCGACCTCGAGCGCAACGACCTCGGCCGTGTCTGCGAAGCCGGCAGCGTGCACGTTGACGAATACATGGGCGTCGAAACCTATGCCCATGTCCATCACATCGTGTCGAACGTCACCGGCCGGCTGCGCGCCGACGCCGGCCCGGTCGCCGCGCTGCGCGCGACTTTCCCCGGCGGCACGATCACCGGCTGCCCCAAACTGCGCTGCATGGAGATCATCGCGGAACTGGAAGGCGAGCCGCGCGGCGGCTACACCGGTTCGCTCGGCTACATCAACCGCGACGGTTCGGCGGACTTCAACATCCTGATCCGCACCATGAGCCTGCATGGCGAACGACTGACGTTCCGCGCCGGCGCCGGCATCGTCGCCGACTCCGATCCGCAGCGTGAGC
>JBEEKA010000050.1:0-4443 GCA_041168985.1 Pseudomonadota bacterium
TTTGCTTCCGCGGCCGCCTGCGTGGCGTCGAGCTTCGCGCGACGCGGATCAGATCCCCAGATCGACGTGCCATCGGCGGAAAAATCCATCAGGCCGTCGCGCGCAGCGCTGTACGCAGGCCAGTCCCCCGCCGGACGCCCTTCACGCGCGAAGGACAGCAGCGCCTCGAACGCGGCACGGCTGGCCTTTTCGTCCTTCGCCGTCAGGTCCTTGCCGTACTTGGCGGCAACCGTGTTGAAGAAGTAGGGGATCTCGGTCGCATGCGGCGCGCCGGTCGTCCAGTCCTTCGACATCGAATCGGCGACGTACGAGAACCGATACAGCCAGGCCTTGCGACCCTGCGACGCGAACAGCCGGGCCGCATTGCGCGCCGGCTCGATCATCAGGGAATCCATGGCGACCTGGCGGACGATGTCGGCCGTATCACCCTTGCCATCCGGATCGTAGGCATCCTGCATCGGCGCGCGCATCGATCCGTAGGGGGCGAAGAGATCTTCCTTGGTCTTCGCGAAGCCGAATCCGATATCGCTGCTCGTGGCGCCGACCATGATGTCGACGTGGTTGAACTGGCCGCGTGCGTACACCACGTCCGGATCCTCGTTCATGATCCTGCCGTCGACGATCGGTCCGCCATAAGTCAGCGGCTGGCCGGGTTCGCCGCGCATGGTGGCCATGTTCAGTCCGGCCACCACGGTGTCCGCGGGCAGCGCGCGCAGCTTTTCCAGGGCCTGCGGGTCATCGGCTGCGATGCCGGCGCTGGTCGCGAAGTTCACGCCGACCTGTTCTGCCGATATCGCGCCGGGCAGGTCTTCCTTCAGCAGCCGTCGGCCCAGGATGCTCCCGCGGCCGCCGCCGGACTGGATGACCGCACGCGCAAAGAGGCCCTTGGCCCCGGGGTAGGCGAGGAGCGTGTGCACCGAGATGCCCCCCGCGGACTCCCCGATCAGGGTCACGTTCGCCGGGTCCCCGCCGAATGCGCGGATATTCTTCTGGACCCATCGCAGGGCCGCCAGCTGGTCCATGTATCCATAGTTGCCGAGTGCCTCGTCGGCCGGCGTCGAAGCGCTGAGCTGCGGGTGCGCGAAGAAGCCGAAGCGACCGACGCGGTAATTGAAGCTCACGAAGACCGCGCCTTCACGGGCGAAGGCCGAACCGTCATAGACGGCGGGAGACGAACCGCCGTTCACGAAGCCACCGCCATAGATCCAGACGATGACCGGACGCGCGCGCGTCGAACGCACCGCGGGGCGCCACACGTTCATCACGAGGCAGTCTTCGGCGGGTTCCGTGCCCAGCGGGGCTGCATCGCTAGGAAAGGGCTTCTGCATGCAGTCGTGGCCGTATGTAGTCGCGGCGAAGGGCGTCGTCCAGGGCGTGACCGGCTGCGGCGCGCGCCAGCGCAACGCGCCCACCGGCGGCTGCGCGAAGGGGATGCCCTTGAACGACTCGACGCCGCCATCGGTGGCGCCCGTCACCACGCCACTGTCCGTGCGCACCGCCGAGCCACCCGTGTCCGGCAGGCTGATGATGCCCTTCACCGCGGCGGCGGCGATGCCGGCAAGCACGATGGCGCGGAAAACGCTCGAATCCATGGGTGGCTCCTTCGCCTGATCAGTCGGTCCAGTGGCGGGCGGGCAGTATGAGGTCAACGGGATCGAGAAGATCGCCGGCAGAGCGGCCCAGTGCAACCCGGTATTTTCCCGCAGCCTGGTGCCAGGCGCCGTCACGCCATCGCGCCAGGAGGCGCGGGTCGATCCTGAGTCTCACCTGGCGTGTCTCGCCGGGGGTAAGTTGCAGGCGCTCGAAAGCGAGCAGCCGGCGGGTGGCGGCCTGGCCGGGGAGTTCGCCCGGTAACCCGATCAAATAGAGCTGCACGACTTCCTCGCCGGGGCGGTCGCCGGCATTGCGCACGCTCGCGCGCAAATCGAGCGGCACGCCGGGCACCGGCGAAAGCGCCGTCGTGTCGAAGCGCGTATAGGACAGGCCGTGGCCAAACCAGAACAAGGGTTGCTGTCCGCGGCGTGCATGCCAGCGGTAACCGACGTCGCTGCCCTCGATGTCGTAATCAATCCTGAATCCATGGCGGTCGTCGGAATCGTCGCGGAACTCCGGCAGCGCGCCCTCCGTGCCGGGCAATACCGGCCGCGGCAGCTGCGAGACCCGCGCCGGGAAACTCAGTGGCAGCCGGCCGGAGGGGTTCTCGTCGCCGAAAAGCACGGCGGCGATGGCGTCGGCGCCGCGGGCGCCGGGGTACCAGGCTTCGAGGACGGCGGGCGTGTGGGCGAGCCAGGGCATCTCCACCGGTCCGCCGGTCTCCAGCACGACGATCGTGCGTGGATTGGCGGCTGATATGGCTGCAATCAGCGCGTCCTGACCATCCTGCAGCGAGAGGTCCGGCACGTCGAGGCTCTCGGTGGTCAGCTGCGTGGCGAACACGATCGCCACGTCGGCCTGCCGGGCTGCTTCGACGGCCTCTGCCAGATGCCGCCCATCGCGGTATGCAATCTTCGTACGCGGCGCGCGCGTGGCCAGCGCCTTGAGCGGCACGGATCGATGGAAATGGGCCCCGAAGAATTCGCCCATGGGATTGTCGCCGCCCAGCGGGCGCGACAGCGCGGGGCCTGCCTCGCCCTGCACATGGCTTGAACCGCCGCCGGCCGGCACGCCGGTGTCCGCATCGCCGCCTATCACGGCGATGCGCTGGAGCGAGTCTGCATCGAGCGGCAGCAGGCGGCCTTCGTTCCGCAACAGCACGATGCCCCGCCGGGCGAGCTGCTCCGAGACGGCTGCATGCGCAGCGGAATCCACGGCACGCTGGCACGGCGGATGGCGGTCCAGGCCAACGGCGAACAGTGAACGCAGGATGCGGCGGTTCATGTCCTCGATCCGGGCCGCGTGGCGCGGATCCTTCTCAGCCAGGTCATGCAGGGGTGTGCCGAAGTGGATCGCACCGTCGAGTTGTTCCGCGGACTGCTGGTCGAGGCCCGCGATTGCGTATTCCGCGCCGTGCACGGCCCCCCAGTCCGACATCACCCAGCCCTTGTACCGCCAGTCCCGCTTCAGCACACGCTCCAGAAGGAACTCGTTGCGACAGGAATACACGCTGTTCACCCGGTTGTAGGCGCACATGACGGCGCCGGGCTGCCCGCTCTCGATCGCGAACTGGAAAGCCAGCAGGTCGCTCTCCCTCGCGGCCGACTCGGCGATGCGCGCGTCGTGGTGGCTGCGCCCCGTTTCCTGTGCGTTGAACGCGAAGTGCTTGACCGTGGATACCACGTGTTCGGACTGGATGCCCGAGATGGCGGCGCCGGCGAGCAGGCCGGACAGCAGGGGGTCCTCGCCGAAATACTCGAAGTTGCGGCCGCCACGAGGTTCGCGCACGAGATTCACGCCGCCGGCCAGCAACACGTTGAAGCCTTTGGCATGGGCCTCGCGGCCGATCATCGCGCCGCCCTCGCGTACCAGGGCGGGGCTCCAGGTCGATGCCATCGAGAGCGCCGAGGGTAATGCCGTCGCGCCGTCACGACGCTGGCCCAGCGCCCAGGCGACGCCAAGGCTCGCATCGGTCTCGGTCAGGTCCGGGATGCCCAGCCGCGGAATGCCGTCGACATGGCCGGCGCCACGAAGGGCATTGGCGGGAATCGTGATGCCCGGCATCTCGACGGCCATGGGTCCGTGCAGCAGCGTGAAACGTTCGTCCGGCGACATCCGTCGGACGAGTGCCGCAGCCCGGGCATCCACGTCATCGGCCGACCACAGGGGTCTGTCGGCCAGCAAGGGACCTGCGAACAGCACGAAACCGGCGGCAGCTATCCAGCGGGACATGGGCCACGATTCTATCCAACCCGACCTGTCCGGCGAGGCCGACATGTCACGCGACCTTCGTCGCGCCGTGGCGTGGCCTGCCCCATAATGCGCGGGACAACCAACGCATGTGTTGGCATTCATGGGGTGAGCGTGATGCTGCAGGCAGTCTCCAGGGTCATCGGCATGGCATTTCTGGCCAGTGTCGTTTGCGTTTCAACGGCCACGGCCGCGCCGGACGTCGTTGTCAGGACCGAAAGCGGGCGCGTTGCCGGTTCGGTCGAACAGGGCGTGACGAGTTGGAAAGGCATTCCGTTTGCCGCGTCGCCTTCCGGAGAGAATCGTTGGCGCGCTCCACAGCCCGTCGCCCCCTGGTCCGACGTGCGTCAAACCACGGCCTATGGCCATGACTGCATGCAGAAACCCTTCGGTGGCGATGCGGCGCCGCTGGGAACGCCGCCGGCCGAGGACTGCCTCTATCTCAACATCTGGAAGCCGGCCCATGCCGCGAAGGGCAAGAAGCTGCCCGTGATGGTCTGGATCTATGGCGGCGGCTTTATCAACGGCGGCGCGTCGCCCCCGACCTACTCGGGTGCGAACCTGGCCCGCAAAGGCGTGATGTTCGTCAGCTTCAACTAT
>JBEEKA010000051.1:0-8759 GCA_041168985.1 Pseudomonadota bacterium
TCTTCATCACCCACAACAAGACGACGATGGAGCTCGCGCAGCAGCTCGTCGGCGTCACGATGCATGAGCCCGGCGTGTCGCGGATGGTGTCCGTGGACGTCGACGAGGCCGTGCGGCTCGCGGCGGTCTGATGCACATGGAAGGCCAACTGCGCTGGATCCTGCTTGGGCTGGGGGCCCTGTTCCTCGTGGGGCTCGCGCTGTGGGAACTGCGCCGGCCGCGCAATGCCCGCAAGAACAAGCTCGAGGCCCTCGATGCTGCCGCGTGGCAGGGTGCGCCGGCGATGCCGGCGGACGAGGGACGCCTCTTCGAGATGCCCGAGATCCGCGGCAGCGACATCCGCCGCGACCCGCCGATCGTGATGCTCGATGAAGTCGGCACTGCCGCCGACGATCGGAGCCTCCAGGTGGTCGACGAAGTCGCGATCGACCGACCCGCCGCGGCGATGCATCCCCTTCCGGATGAGGTTGCGGAGGCGGCGCCCGCGCCGGCCGTGCCTCCGTCACCGGTCGCGATCCAGTGGCCGCCGGAGCGCCAGGACCGGATCCTGTGGCTGCGCGTCGTCGCGCCGGCGGGCGTGCGGATCCCGGGGCGCAGCCTGCGCCAGGCCCTGAATGCCTGTGGCCTGGCCCACGGCCCGCAGGACATCTTCCACTGGGCCGACGAGACGGGGCGCGTGATCGCCAGTGCCGCGAACCTCGTGCGGCCCGGCAGTTTCGATCCGCTGATAATGGACACGCAGGAGTACCCGGGCGTGCACCTGTTCGCGGTGCTCCCCGGGCCGCTGCTTCCGCTGCAGGCCTGGGACGAACTGCTGAGCCTGGCCCGTGATGTCGCGACCCGGGTCGGCGGCATCGTCCAGGACGAAGCGGGCCGGGTCGTGGACGCCGGGATCGCGGCCGCGCATCGGGCAGACCTGGAGGCCGCCGCCGGGGAGCCGGGCGCGTGAACGAGGCGGCGCGGCGGCGCGCCGCTGAGCTTCGGTCGCGGATCGAACACCACAACCGGCAGTACTACGTCCTCGACGAGCCGGAGATCGATGATTTCGCCTATGACGCCCTGCTGCGCGCGCTGCAGTCCCTCGAGGCGGAACACCCGGAACTGCTGACACCGGATTCGCCCACGCAGCGGGTCGGCGCCGCGCCGCTGGCTGCCTTCGGCACCGTTCGGCATCCGCAGCCCATGCTCTCACTCGAGAACGCCTTTTCGGCCGGGGACGTCGCGGAATTCGACCGGCGTGTGCGCGAGAGGCTGGGCGGCGAAGGCGACGTCGAGTACGTCGCCGAGCCAAAGCTCGATGGACTCGCCATCAGCGTCATCTACCGCCATGGCACGCTGGAGCGTGCCGCAACGCGCGGCGATGGCGAGCAGGGCGAGGATGTCACCCTGAACATCCGGACGCTGCGCAGCGTGCCCCTGCGACTCATGGGCGACGCGCCGCCGTTCCTCGAAGCCCGGGGCGAAGTGTTCATGCCGGTCGCCGGTTTCGAGCGACTCAATGCAGAGCAGGTCTCGCGGGGGCTCAAGCCCTTCGTCAATCCGCGCAATGCAGCCGCCGGCAGCCTGCGCCAGCTTGATCCGCGCGTGACCGCGGGCCGGCCGCTGGAACTGTATTTCTATGCACTGGGCAGCGTGGAAGGGGGGCCGGAGCTGGCAAGCCACTCCGCCGGGCTGGCCCTGCTGCGTGGCCTGGGGCTGCGCACCTCGCCCGAAGCGCGCCCGGTCCGCGGGCTCGACGGCTGTCTGGGGTACTTCGCCGACCTGCAGGGTCGCCGCGCATCCTTGCCGTACCAGATCGATGGCGTGGTCTACAAAGTCGATTCGCTGGCCGCCCAGGACAGGCTGGGATTCGTTTCGCGCGCACCGCGCTGGGCGATCGCCCACAAGTTCCCGGCGGAGGAAGCGCGCACCCGGCTGCGTGCCGTCGACTTCCAGGTTGGCCGGACCGGAGCGCTGACGCCGGTCGCGAGACTCGAGCCGGTGATGGTCGGTGGCGCCACGGTGGGCAACGCGACGCTGCACAACATGGACGAAGTCGCCCGCAAGGACATCCGCATCGGCGATACGGTGATCGTGCGTCGCGCCGGGGATGTCATTCCCGAGGTGGTGCGCGTCGACCTCGAACGCAGGCCGGTGGATACGACCCCGATCCTGCTGCCGTCGAACTGTCCGGTCTGCGGTTCGCGGGTCGAGCGGATCGAGGGCCAGGCGGTTGCCCGCTGCACCGGGGCGCTGCGCTGCCGTGCGCAGCGGCATGAATCCCTGCGGCATTTCGCAGCGCGGCGCGCGATGGACATCGACGGACTGGGGGATGCGGTGATCGCCCAGCTCATCGAGCGGGATCTCGTGCAGAGTCCGGCGGATCTATACCTGCTCGAGGCGGCATCCCTGGCCCTCCTGGAGCGGCTGGGCGAAAAGTCGGCGGCCAACCTGGTCGCGGCAATCGATGCGAGCCGGTCGACGACGCTGCCGCGCTTCCTGTTCGCCCTTGGCATTCCTGATGTGGGAGAGGCAACCGCCGCTGGTCTGGCACGTCAGTTCGGCACGCTGGATGCCCTGATGTCCGCGGACATCGCCACGCTGCTGGAAACGCCCGATGTCGGGCCGGTCATCGCGGCGAATGTCGCGGAGTTCTTCGCGGATCCGGATAACCGCCGGATCGTCGCCGAACTGCGCGCGCGGGGTGTCCGCTGGGAAGAGGGCCTGCCGCGTCCGGTCGCCCAGCTGCCGCTCAGCGGGCAGACCTGGGTGCTGACGGGCAGCCTGCCGACGCTGTCGCGCGACGAGGCGAAGGACCTGCTGGAAGCGCGCGGGGCCAAAGTGGCGGGCAGCGTGTCAAAGAAGACAAGCTGCGTGCTGGCGGGCGAAGACGCGGGCTCCAAGCTCGCCAAAGCCCGCGAACTGGGCGTGCCGGTGATCGACGAGGCCGGTTTCCGGCAACAGCTCGGGCTGCCGCCGGCCTGAGCGGTCAGGCCGAGGACCGCACCATTTCCGCCGCGTAGGCGTTCAGGCGGTTGTAAAGCGTCTTGAGACTGATCCCCAGCACGCGCGCCGCGGTTGATTTGTTGCCGCGACAGCCATCAAGCGTTGCCATGATCAGTTCGCGTTCGGCCGCAGCCAGCGAACTGCCCACCGTGATCTGGATCTGCCGAACGGCGGGCTCAAAGGACAGGTCGGACATGATGGCGGCATCCCCGTTCGTGAATCGCAGGGGAATCTTGATGCGCTTGCTGCGATGCCGCTATCAGACAATGTAGGAGTTACATGTAGGAAGGGGCTGACATTCATTCAGGTGCCGCGCCCCTTCCCGGGCGGTTTACAGCTTCTTTTCGACCTTGGCGGCCCTCAGCAGGTCGTCGGTGTAGGCCTTGAACTTCTTGCCTTCGACGATCTGGACCAGCCGGTCCTTGACGCTGTCGAAGCTCGGGAGGGACACGTTGCGCGTCTCCTCGAGCCGGATGATGTGCCAGCCGTACTGCGTCTGGACCGGTGCCTTGGTGTAGGCGCCTTTCGTCAGGCCGGCCACGGCCTGGGAGAAGGGAGCAACCATCCGGTCCGGCGTGAACCAGCCCAGGTCGCCACCATTGTCCTTGGACGGGTCCATGGACTCCTTCCGGGCGACGTCCTCGAACTTCGCACCCTTGTCGAGCTGTTCGACGAGCTTCTTCGCGGCATCTTCCGACGCGACCAGGATGTGGCGGGCGTGGTATTCCGTCTTCGACATCGCGGCAACCTGCGTGTCGTATTCCTTCTTCAGGTCCTCGTCGGTCGCCTTGTGGTCCTTGAGGAAGCCCTGTGACACCTGCTGCTGCAGCACGTTCAGTCGAGTCAGTTCGAGGATCGCCTGCGTCTCGGCCGTCTTGGCCACGCCACTCTTCTCGGCATCCGCCGCGACGAGTTCGCCGCGGATCAGGTTGTCCAGCAGCTGCGCCTTCTGCTCGGCAGGCGCTTCAGCGGCCGGCTTCCCCGTGACGCCCTGGACATAGAAATCAAAGGTGGCGCGGCTGATGCCCTTGCCGTTGATGACGGCGACGTCACCGCCGCCCGAACCGGTGGAGGTCGTGCCCGCCTTGTCGCCGCAGCCCGCCAGAAGAGCGAGGGCAACGACCGCAGGAATTATTGATGATTTCATTAATTATACCAATGTGTTGGAGGTTCAGGTTAAAGCTGTTTCGCCTGGCGCGATGGCGTCGATGGACAGGGCGTGGACGCCATTCTGCATAAGGTCGGCGACGGCTGCATAGACGAGACGGTGGCGCTCGAGCGGGCGCTTGCCCGTGAAGGCCCCTGCCACGATGCGGACGTCGAAATGGCCGCCGCCCGCCGCACCGGCGTGCCCCCGATGGGCCGCGCTGTCGTCCCGGATGGAAAGCTGCAGGGGCGACAGCGACGCCACGAGTCGCGCTTCAAGCTGTTCCTGGACGCTCATGGCGAGGGGGGCGTCGAGGCTGACGCGCGGCGCCCGAGCCAGAGCGCCTGGGTCAGGGCAAAGACCAGGGTGGCGACGGTCAGCCCGATCACCTTGAACTTGACCCAGACCGCCTCGGAAAAGTGCCAGGCGACGTACAGGTTCGCCGCGCCCGCCAGCGCGTAGAAAATGACCCAGGACGTATTCAGCTGCAGCCACGTTGCGCGGGGCACCGCCTGTTCGCCCAGCGCCGGCTGGAGCAGACGCTGGGAGAGGGGCTCCCGGCCGATGAAGGCCGTTGCCAGGAAGCCCAGGGCCAGCGCCCACATGAAAACCGTGGGCTTCCACTGGATGAAACGCACGTCGCGCAGGACCAGCGTGGCGGCGCCCAGCACCCACACGAGCAGGGCGCTCAGCAGGTGCATGCGCGGCACCCGCCGGGAAAGCAGGATGTCGGCGAGCAGCAGCAGGGCCATGGCGACCATGAGGGTGCCGGTGGCGGCATAGATGCCGGCCTGCCAGTAGGCGACGAGGAAGGCAACGAGTGGCGTGAATTCGAGCAGGGCGGACATGGACGTTCCGGCGCCAGGCGCTGGCAAGGGGTCGCGTATCATAGCCAAGTGACGCAATACCTCGAAATTCATCCCCAGAACCCGCAGCTGCGCCTGGTGCGCCGCGCCGCGGAAGCCATCCGCGCGGGAGGCGTGATCGCCTATCCGACCGACTCCTGTTACGCCCTGGGCTGCCATGCGGGCGACAAGGAGGCGCTGGAGCGGGTGCGGAAGATCCGGCAGGCCGACAAGAACCACCATTTCACGCTGGTCTGCCGCGACCTCAGCGAGATCGCGCGCTATGCGCGGGTGGAGACCTGGCAGTTCCGGCTGCTGAAGGCCTGCACGCCCGGCCCCTACACCTTCCTGCTGGAAGCGACCCGCGAGGCGCCGAAGATCATGCTTCACCCCAAGCGGCGCACGATCGGCATCCGGGTGCCCGAGCATCCGGTGCCGCGGATGCTGCTCGAGGAGCTGGATGAGCCGCTCCTGAGCTCGACCCTGATGCTCCCGGGGGACGACCTGCCGCTGAACGACGGCCGCGAAATCGAGGAACGCCTGGGTAAACAGCTGGACGTGATCCTGGACGCGGGTCACTGCGGCATCGAGCCGACGACCGTGGTCGACCTGTCGGTTTCGCCACCGGTCGTGGTCCGGTCAGGACGTGGCGACCTCGCGCCCTTCGCTTGACCCTATAATGCCGCCCCTTATGACTTCCCCCATCCAGGCCCGGCGCGTGCTCTCCGGCATGCGTCCCACCGGCCAGCTGCACCTCGGCAACTACCACGGCGCCCTCAAGAACTGGGTTGCGCTCCAGCACGACTACGAAAGTTACTTTTTCGTGGCGGACTGGCATGCGCTGACGACCGGCTACGAGGACACCTCGAAACTGCAGGTGCACATCCGCGAGATGGTAATCGACTGGCTTGCCGCCGGCATCGATCCGGCCGTCTCGACGGTGTTCGTCCAGTCGCACGTGCCGGAGCACGCCGAACTGCACCTCCTGCTGTCGATGGTCACGCCGCTGGGCTGGCTCGAGCGGGTCCCGACCTACAAGGACCAGCAGGAACAGCTCAAGGAAAAGGACCTGGCGACCTATGGGTTCCTCGGATACCCGCTGCTGCAGAGCGCGGACATCCTGGTGTACCGACCGGAATACGTGCCGGTGGGCGAGGACCAGGTCGCGCATGTCGAGATCACGCGTGAAGTGGCCCGCCGCTTCAACCACCTGTTCGGCGGCGAGAAGGACTTCAAGAAGAAGGCCGAGGCCGCCGTGCGCCTGCTGGGCCCGCAGGCCGGCACGTATGCGCAGCTGCGCCGCCGCTTCCAGGAGTCGGGCGACCAGACCGCCCTCCTCGAGGCCCGGGACATCGTGCGCAACGCATCGGGCCTCACGGGGGACGACCGCAGCCGACTGCTTGGATACATCGAAGGCCTGTCGGTCAGCATCCTCCCCGAGCCGCAGGTTCTGCTGACCCATACGCCGAAAGTGCCGGGACTCGACGGTCGAAAGATGTCGAAGTCCTACGGCAACACCATCGGCCTGCGCGAGGATCCGGACGCCGTCGAAAAGAAACTGCGCACGATGCAGACGGACCCGTCGCGGGTGCGTCGCACCGACGCCGGGGATCCGGACAAGTGCCCGGTCTGGGACCTGCACAAGGTTTACACGGACGAAGAGACACGAGCGCCCCTCGCGGCCGGCTGTCGTTCCGCCGGCATCGGCTGCCTGGATTGCAAGAAGCCCCTGATCGACCGCGTTGTAGCCGAGACGCGCGCCATGCACGAGCGGGCGGCGCCTTATGTGCAGGACCCGGCGCGCATCGACCGCATCCTCGAGGAAGGCGCCGAACGGGCGCGCGCGACGGCACGGGCCACGATGGCGGAAGTGCGGCGGGTCATGAACCTCGCCCCGGCGGTGAAGGCATGAACCAGCCGGCGGCAACCAGCATGACGGCCGTGCAGTCGCCCGAGCAGGGGGAGATGCCCTTCGCCGTGGTGCTGGGCGAGCCGATCACCGAACTGCCGAAGGATCTCTACATCCCGCCGCAGGCGCTCGAGGTCTTCCTCGATGCCTTCGAGGGTCCGCTCGACCTGCTGCTGTATCTCATCCGTCGTCAGAACCTCGACATCCTCGATATCCCGATCGCGGAGATCACCCGTCAGTACACGAAGTACATCGAGGTGATGACCGAGATGCAGCTCGAGCTGGCGGGCGAATACCTCGTGATGGCCGCGACGCTGGCGGAGATCAAGTCGCGCATGCTGCTGCCGCGTGCCGTGACGCCGGGCGAAATGGTCGAGGAAGACCCGCGTGCGGAACTGGTGCGGCGCCTGCAGGAATACGAGCGTTTCAAGCAGGCGGCGGAGGACCTCGACCGCGTGCCGCGCCTGGATCGCGACAACTGGATCGGACAGGCCGAGTTCGGCGACAGGCGCATCGCGCGCGCCTTGCCGGATGTCACGCTGAAGGAAATGCTGCTCGCGTTCCGCGACGTGGCGATCCGGGCCGAGCTGTTCGCCCACCACCACGTGCAGCGCGAACCCCTGTCGGTGCGGGCGCGCATGACGGAGGTCCTGGCGACGCTGGCCGAGGACCGGTTCGTCGAGTTCGTGTCGCTGTTCAAGCCGGAAGAAGGGCGTCGCGGCGTCGCGGTGACTTTCATCGCGATCCTGGAGCTGGTGCGCGAAGGCCTGATCGAAGTCGTGCAGGCCGAGATCTTCGCGCCGCTGCATGTGCGTGCCGGCAACCCGGCGCGCAGCGGCCGCGTGATTGATGTCGAAGCCGAGTCGGCGCAGGCGCAGGCCGAAGCCGCCGCTGCGCTGGAAGGCGTGGCCGCCGGCGTGGATGCCAGTGACGACGGCGAGGAAGACGAGGTGGCCGAAGCGGCCGCGGACGAAGTGATCGAGGACAACGAGAACATATGAGCGAGCCGTTTTCCCGCAACGTGGTCGAGGCGGCGCTGCTGGCCGCGGGCCGCAGCCTGACCCTGAACGAGCTCGTGCAGGTGTTCGATCCGCTGTCGCGTCCGACGCCGGAGGAGCTGCGGGCCGCGCTGGCGGACCTTGCCGTCGAGTACGAGACGCGCGGCATCGAGCTGAAGGAAACGGCAGCCGGGTTCCGCATCCAGGTGAAACGCGAACTCGCCGCCGAGATTTCGCGACTCTGGCCCGAGCGTCCGCAGAAGTATTCGCGCGCCATGCTCGAGACGCTGGCACTGATTGCCTACCGCCAGCCCCTCACGCGCGCCGAAATCGAGTCCGTGCGTGGCGTCGCGGTCAACCCGAACATCATCAAGACACTGCTGGAGCGCAACTGGATCCGCGTCGTGGGTCATCGCGACCTGCCAGGACGACCGGAGCTGCTGGGCACGACGCGGGAGTTCCTGGATTACTTTGGTCTCAAGAGCCTCGACCAGTTGCCGCCGCTCGCCGAGCTGAAGGCCCTGTCCGAGCTTGATCCGCAGCTTGCCCTGCCTGCCCCGTTGGGCGAGGCCGAAGGTGAAGCGGTCCCCGTGGCGGCGCTGGAAGCGCCTGCGGCGGAGCCTGCCGCCGATGAGGCCGCCCCCGTGGAGCCTGTTGTCGTCGAGGCCGAACTGGCGATCGTCGAGGTGGAGGTCGAGGCGGTGGAAATCGAAGTGATTGTCCCCCCGGACGTCGAGGAAAACGTCGTAGCAGACGCTGTTCCCGCCGCGACCGATGACGAGGCCGCGTCCTGAAGCGCAAGGCACCTTCCTCGCGTCCGCGTCCGGCCTCTGCGCCGGCGCCGGAACGTGTGCAGAAGATCCTGGCGCGAGCCG
>JBEEKA010000052.1:0-10068 GCA_041168985.1 Pseudomonadota bacterium
AGCCGAACCGGCTGGCGCTCCCCGCGGCCAGTACGGTGACGTGCAAGGCGGTTTCGGTCTCGGGAATCACGGTGTAAGGGCCCTCCAGAGCGCCTGAGTCTAGGGCGTTCTTGCCTCGTCCGGTACGGACCTCTACCATTCACCGGTTTTTCTCCAATAAACAGCAACTTCTGCACCGGTATCCATGAGCCTTACTGCCGCGCATTCCGCCCCGCCAGCCGCCTCGGGCGCCTGGGTCGTCCACAAGTTCGGCGGATCGAGTGTCGCCGACGCGGAGTGCTTCCGCCGCGTTGCGGACATCATCGAGTCCCAGCCATCGCCGAAACTCGGCATCGTGTTGTCGGCCTGCAAGGGCGTGACCGACGCATTGCTGAACCTCGTCTCGCAGGCCGAGCGACAGGATGAGGGTTTCGTCGCAGGCCTCCAGGCCCTGCGCGACCGCCACCAGACGATCGCCGACGCGCTGTTGTCCCCCGAGGCCACGGCGGCATTCCTGTCCCGCTTCGACGACGACCGCGAAACCTTGCTGGGCATCCTGCGCACCACTGCCGTGACGCAGGCCGCGGCGCCGGGCGTTCGCGACGTGGTGTCGGGCTATGGCGAGATCTGGTCGACGTCGCTGTTCGCGCCCTACCTGGCGCGGCGCCGCGAGGGCAGCAAGTCCGCGGCCGGCGTCCGCTGGCTCGATGCGCGCCAGTGCGTGACGGTCGAAAAGGGTCCGCTCGGCCCGACCGTGCAGTGGGACATCTCGCGCCTCAAGCTCGATGGCCTGCTGGCCGACGGCTTCGCCGGCACGCTGGTCATCACCGGTTTCGTCGCCACGACCACGCATGGCGTGCCGACGACGCTGGGCCGGAATGGCAGTGATTTCTCGGGTTCCATCTTCGGCGCGCTGCTCGAAGCGGCCGAGATCATCATCTGGACGGACGTCGACGGCGTGCTGTCGGCGGATCCGCGCCGCGTTCCGAACGCACAGGTCATCGATTCGCTGTCCTACAACGAAGCGATGGAGCTGGCTTACTTCGGTGCAAAGGTCATCCACCCGCAGACGATGGCGCCTGCCGTGGGCCTCGCGATTCCGATCTACATCCGCAATACCTTCAAGCCGGCCGGTCGCGGCACGCTGATCTGCGCCAGGCCGGATTCCTCGCTGCTCGTGAAGGGCATCACGACGATCGAAGGCATTGCGCTGCTGAACATAGAGGGCGCCGGCATGATCGGCGTTCCGGGCACGGCACACCGCCTGTTCGGCGCGCTGCGCGAAGCGTCCATCTCGGTAATCCTGATCTCGCAGGGCAGTTCCGAACACTCGATCTGCTGCGCCATCCCGCAGGACCAGGCCGATCGCGCCGAGTCCGTCGTGCGCGAGGCGTTCGCGCGCGAACTGGAAGAGGCGCAGATCCAGAGTGTCGACCTGGTGCGCGACCTCGCGATCCTCTCCGTCGTCGGTGACGGCATGGCGGGGACGCCGGGTGTCTCGGCGAAGGTCTTCAATGCCCTTGGCGCCGCTTCGGTCAACGTGCGCGCCATCGCGCAGGGGTCCTCCGAGCGCAACATCTCGGTCGTCGTGGACGGCAAGCACGCCACGCGCGCGCTGCGCGCGACGCACGCGAGCTTCTACCTGTCGCCGAACACCCTTTCCATCGGCGTCATCGGCCCGGGCACCGTGGGTCGCGTGCTCATCGACCAGCTGGCCTCGCAGCAGGCGCGCCTGTCGCGCGAGTTCCAGCTGGAGCTGCGGGTGCGCGGCATCATGGGCAGTTCGCGCATGCTGCTGTCGGAGGAGGGCGTGGACCTGGGCCGCTGGCAGGACGCCTATTCCAAGTCCGTGGCGCCGGCGGACCTCGACCGGTTCGTCGACCACCTGCGCGTCGATTACCTGCCGCACACGGTCATCATCGACTGCACGGCCGATGGGGAAGTGGCCAAGCACTACAGCTCATGGCTCGAAAAGGGCATCCACGTCGTCACGCCGAACAAGAAGGCGAACAGCGCGGCGATGTCCTATTACGATTCCATGAAGGCCGCGCGTCGCATCGGCGGTACGCATTATCTCTACGAAGGCACGGTGGGCGCGGGCCTGCCTGTCATCCAGACGCTGCGCGACCTGCGGGAAACGGGTGACGAGATCGACAGCATCGAGGGCATTTTCTCGGGCACGCTGGCCTACCTGTTCAACGTCTATGACGGCAGCACGCCGTTTTCGGCCATCGTCCGCGAGGCCAAGACGCGGGGCTACACCGAGCCGGATCCGCGCGATGACCTTTCCGGCACCGACGTCGCCCGCAAGCTCATCATCCTCGCGCGCGAAATGGGCCTGCGGCTCGAGATGTCCGACGTGAAGGTCGACAGCCTCGTGCCGGTGGATCTCGAAAAGGGATCCATCGATGGCTTCCTTGATGGCCTGTCGGCCTACGACGACGGCATGAAGCAGCGCTTCGAGGCCGCGGCGAAGGCCGGCAAGGTGCTGCGTTACGTTGGCCGCATCACGGCCAAGGGCGAGGCCACCGTGGGGCTCGTCGAACTGGATCGCAAGCATGCGTTCGCGAACATCGCGCTGACCGACAACGTCGTGCGCTTCTCGACCGCCCGTTACAACAAGAACGCGCTGATCGTGCAGGGGCCGGGTGCCGGCCCCGAAGTCACGGCCGGCGGCGTATTCGCCGACCTGCTGCGGCTGTCGGCCTACCTGGGAGCCCGTCTATGACCGTCCTGCACGCCAAGGCCTTTGCGCCGGCGTCCGTCGCCAATGTCGCCATCGGTTTCGACATCCTCGGGTTTTCCGTGGACGCGCTCGGCGACACCGTTACCGTGCATCGTTCGCCGACGCCGGGCGTCCGCATCACCGCGATCCGCGGCACGAAGGATGACCTGCCGCTGGAGGCCGTGAAGAACACGGCAGGCCGTGCGGTCATCGCGATGGTCGAGCAGCTGAAGCTCGATTTCGGCATCGAGATGGAAATCGATAAGGGCATTCCGCTGGCCTCCGGCCTCGGCGGTTCCGCCGCGTCGGCCGTGGCCGCCGTGGTGGCGGTGAATGCGCTGTTGCCGCGCCCGCTGTCCAAGCTCGAACTGCTGCGCTTCGCAATTCAGGGCGAGGCGGTCGCGAGTGGTTCGATGCACGCGGACAATATTTCGCCGTCCCTGTTCGGTGGCCTCGTGCTGACAGTCGGCATCGAGCATCCGCGCATCAAGCAGATCCCGGTGCCGCAGGGCATCCGCGCGGTGATCGCCCACCCCCACATGTATGTGTCGACGAAGCAGGCCCGCGCGATCCTGTCGCGCACCGTGAACCTGTCGGATTTCGTCTGGCAGACCGCCAACCTCGCCGGCTTCATCTCGGGTTGCTATACCGATGACGTCGACATGATCCGCGAGTGCTTCCAGGACGTCGTGATCGAACCGCAGCGTCAGTTGCTGATCCCCGGTTTCCAGGACGTCCGCGGCGCCGCGATGGACGCGGGCGCGCTGGGGTGCTCCATCTCGGGCGCGGGCCCGACGATGTTCGCCCTCTGCCTCGAGGCCGATGCGCCGTCCGTGCGGCAGGCAATGGTGGCGCAGTTCGGCAGGCAGGAACTCGGCGTCGACGACTGGGTCGTCCCGATCCGCTCCGAGGGCGCGCACGTGGTGACCGGCTGATGCGCTTCCCCAGCACGCGTCGCCAGGCGCCCGAAGTCGGCTTCAGCCAGGCCCTCGCGCAAGGCCTCGCGCCGGATGGCGGCCTGTACGTGCCCGAGACTTGGCCTTCGCTGGATGTCGCTGGTCTGCCGGATCCGGCCACCTTGCCGGGCGTCGGCGAGCAGTTCATCGGCGCTTTCGCCGCGGGCGATGCGCTTGCGACGGAAGTGGGCGACATCGTCCGCGAGGCCTTCGATTTCCCGGCGCCCCTGGTGCCACTCGATGCCGACGGGCGCCTGTCCGTGCTCGAGCTTTTCCATGGACCCACGGCCGCGTTCAAGGATTTCGGTGCGCGCTTCCTCGCGGCCAGCCTGACGCGTATCCGTCGCGGCCAGCCTAAGCCGCTGCGCATCCTCGTCGCGACCTCTGGCGATACCGGCGGTGCCGTCGCCGCGGCGTTCCATCGCAAGCCGGGCATCGAGGTCGTGGTGCTCTTCCCGAAGGGGCTCGTGTCGCCGACGCAGCAGCAGCAGCTGACCTGCTGGGGTGACAACATCACGAGTCTCGCCGTGCAGGGCAGCTTCGATGACTGCCAGCGCATGGTGAAGGAAGCCTTCCTCGACCCGACGATGCGTGCGGAAGCGGAACTGTCGTCCGCGAACAGCATCAACCTCGGCCGTTTGCTGCCGCAGGCCGTGTACTACGCGGCGACGAGCCTCGCCGTGTGGCGCCGGCACGGCGAGAAGGCCTCGTTCATCATCCCGAGCGGCAACCTCGGCAATTCCGTGGCCTGCCTGTGGGCGAAGCAGATGGGGCTGCCCATCGGCGACATCGTGCTCGCGCACAACGCCAACCGCACCGTTCCCGATTACCTCTCGAGCGGCAAGCTCGAGCCGCGGCCGAGCGTGGCGACGCTGGCTTCGGCCATGGACGTCGGCAATCCGAGCAACCTTGAGCGCATGTCGGCGCTTTTTCCGGACGCGCGGCGCCTTGGCGCGGCGCTGTCCGCCGTGTCGATCGACGACGCGACGATCGAGGCCCGCATCAAGGCGGACTTTGGGCGCTTCGGGCAGGTCTGGTGCCCGCACACCGCGACCGCTGCCGAGGCCTGGGCTCGCATGAGTCCGGAACAGCAGGCTTCGCGTCGCTGGGTGCTGGTCTCCACCGCGCATCCGGCCAAGTTCCGCGAAATCGTCGAGCCCCTGATCGGGCGCGAGGTCGACGTGCCGGACAACCTGCGTCGGTTGTTCGAGCTGCCATCGGCATTCACGGAGATACCGGCGACGCTGGCTGCGCTGCGCGCCGCGACACTGCGTGCCTGAGTTGCTGCGGTCGCTTTTCGCGACGCCGCTGCGCATCGGCCTTGTCGTCTCCACCACGCTGTTCGTGGTGGGCGTCGGCGTGGCAGCGTGGCGCGTCTACCGCCGTCGTCGTGCCAGGACGATGCTGGAAGCATCCATATGTGCAGTCGGCCTCGAGTCCCTTAGGGACCGCCTGGTGCCGGACGGCATGGGCGGCACGCTGCATGCGCCGTACCTGCTGCTGACGCCACGTGGCGTCGTGGTCGTGGACCTCTGGGACGTCGCCGGTAATATTTTCGGCAGCGACCAGATGGAGGAGTGGACGGTGATGGCGGGTTCGCGCCGCTCGACCTTCCTCAACCCCCAGCCTGCCATGTACGACCGCGTCGCGGCCGTCAAGGTGCTGGCCGGTGAAATGCCCGTGGAAGGGCGCATGGTGTTCACGCGCCGCGGGACTTTTCCGAAGGGCCTGCCGCGCTGGACGCTGTCGGTGGAATCCCTGCGGCTTGAGTTCCCGCCGATGGAGGATTCGACGGCCGATGCCTGTCGCGCCCGTTACCGGGATGAGTGGGCCGCCGTCGTCGATGGCACCACCTCGGGTCCCCACAAGCAGTCCGCGAGTTTCCTCCAGGAGCTGTTCCTGGGCTGACAGCCTCAGGCCGGCAGCCGGAAGAACCGCTCCGCCGTCTTCGTCGTCGAGGTGGCCAGCGCCTCGATGGATTCCTGCCGGGATTCGGCCACCACGCGCGCGACCTCGATGAGGAAGGCCGGTTCGTTCCGTCGGCCTTCCGGCTTGGGACGGAGGCTGCGCGGCAGAAGGTAGGGCGAATCCGTCTCGATCATCAGGCGGTCGGCGGGTATGCGCGGCACCAGTGATTTCAGGTGTTCGCCCCGCCTTTCATCGCAGATCCATCCCGTGATGCCGACGGCGAGTCCCAGGTCGAGATAGTCGTCCAGTTCGTTCGCGTGGCCGGTAAAGCAGTGCGCCACGGCATCGGCCAGCCGCGGAAGGTATTCGCGCAGGATCGCCATGAAGTCGGCGTGTGCGTCCCGCTGGTGCAGGAATACCGGCTTGCCGAGCCGTGTCGCGATCTCCAGCTGCCGTGCAAACGCCGCACGCTGCGCTTCCCGGGGCGCGAAGTTCCGGTAGTAGTCGAGTCCGCATTCGCCTACGGCCACCACCGCCGGCGATGCCGCGAGCCGCTCCAGCTGGAGGAATCCATCGTCGTCGAGATCGGCAGCGTGGTGCGGATGCAGCCCGGCCGTCGCGAAGAAACGCCCGGGGGCGAGATGGTGGAGGTGGGCGGCCGCCTCGCTTGCGGCGAGACTCGTGCCGGTGATGATCTGGCGCCGCACTCCTGCCGCAACGGCGCGGTCCACGACCGCATCGAAATCATGCTGGAAACTCTCATGGGTCAGGTTCGACCCGATGTCGATCAGGTCCATGCGCGCAGGGCTCCGCAGAGAGTGTCCACGTCGGATTCAGGCTGGTTCCACGACACGACGAAACGATGGCAGCCGTCGGTGGGAGATCCCCAGGGATGGAAACCGAAGCCCTGGCTGCGCAGCGACGCGGCTTCGTCGTCGCGCAGCCGCAGGAAGACCATGTTGGCCTCGGCCGGATACAGCAGGCGCGGTCCTGCCGCGGCGCCGATCCGTGCCGCCAGCGCGTTTGCCCGTGCCGCATTCGCCAGGAAGAAGTCGCCTTCCAGGCAGGCGAGGAGCTGTGCGGCCGGATAGCGCATCTTGGAGATGAGCTGTGCCGCGCGTTTGCGGCGGCGTTCGAAATCGCGCGCGAGGTCGAGGTTGAAATAGACGACTGCCTCCGCCGCCAGTGCGCCGTTCTTCGTGGCGCCGAAGGACATGACGTCGATGCCGGCTTCCCAGCTCAGGGTCGCGGCGGGCAGTTGCTGGGCGGCCAATGCATTGGCGAAGCGGGCGCCGTCGAGGTGCACGGCAAGCCCCCGCGCATGGGCCGCTGCGGCAAGGACCGTCAGTTCCCGGGGCGAGTACAGCGTGCCGCATTCCGTCACGGTGGCAAGGGATAACGCCGAGGGCAGCAGGGCGTGCACGGACGGCGCACGCGCGGCCAGTACGCGGGTCAGGACCTCCGGATCGAGCTTGCCATCGCGCGACGGCAGCGGCACGAGGCGTGCGCCTCCGGTCTGGAGTTCCACGGCACCACACTCGTCGTTCACGACATGCGCCATGTCGGTGGCGTAGATCGCACCCCAGGGGGGTGAAAGCGTGGCAAGGGCGAGGGCATTGGCCGCGGTGCCGGTCGCGACCGGAAAGGCGCGGACCTCGCGGCCGAAGAAGCGCGAGAAGGCGTCGTCGAGCCGCGCGCCCCATATGTCGGCGCCATAGGACATCGCCGGGCCCTGGTTTGCGGCAGCGAGGGCCGCCATCACTTCCGGCGCCGCCGGCGCGGTGTTGTCGCTGAGGAACTGCATGGCGCGATGCTAGCGGACTGGCGGGTCCCCCGTCGGGCCGCTGGTATCATCGGCCCGTGAATCCGCAGAGACTCCCGTGGAACCCGGCCGATGGCGACGACGTCGTCATCCGCGAGAGCACGCGTTCCCGGCGCCTGATGCTTCGCGTGCACGAAACTTCGCAGGTCGAAGTCGTCGTGCCGGTCGGCACGCCGCTGCGGCTGGTGCAGCAGTTCGTGGGCAGCCATCTCGACTGGATCGCCACGCGCGTGGCCCGGGCGCGGGCGCGGGCCCGTCCAGCCGAAGTGTTTCCCCCGCCGACCATCGACCTGGTTGCGCTGGGCGAGCACTGGCGGCTCGAATCGCTGGAAGGTCCGGGCCCCGCCACGGTGCGGGAGCGCGAGGGGGAACGGCTCCTGCTCACGGGCAGCGCCGACACCGAGGCGCGCCGGGCGGCGCTGCGACGCTGGGTCCTGCGTCGGGCGCAGGCCGTGCTGCCGGACTGGCTGGGTGAAATCGCCGCGTTGCACGGATTCCGGCATGCGGCCGTCAGCATCCGCCTGCAGCGCAGTCGCTGGGGCAGCTGTTCCGCGAAGGGTGATATCAGCCTCAATGCGGCGCTGCTGTTCCAGCGGCCGGACGTGCTGCGCTACCTCTTCGTGCATGAACTGGCCCACACGAAGCACCTCAATCATTCCCGGCGCTTCTGGTCGCTCGTCGCGGCCTGCGAGCCGGGATTTCGCGAACTCGATGCGCAGCTGCGCCAGGGTTGGCGCAATGTGCCGGACTGGCTGCGACCGCAGCGCAAGGTGAATCCATGAGCGAGAACGATCCGGACGTTGCCGCGGGTGGTCGCGTCGACCTCAGCAACGAGGGCATCCACTGGGAACTCGGCAATTCGCAGTCCTATGCCGAGTACCTGTCGCTCGACCTGCTGCTGAAGGCGCAGAAGCCGCTGTCGCGCGAGCACGACGAGATGCTGTTCATCGTCGTGCACCAGGTGTCGGAACTCTGGATGCGGCTGTTCCGGCACGAGCTGGCCGCCGTGCTGGAGTGCGTGCGCAAGGACGACATCGGCCAGTCGTTCAAGATGTTCGGCCGCATCTCGAAGCTGCAGGACCAGTTGCAGTCCGTCTGGGCCGTGCTCGCGACGATGACACCGGCCGACTACTCGGCATTCCGCAACGTGCTGCGACGTTCCTCTGGTTTCCAGTCGGCGCAGTACCGCATGCTGGAGTTCGGCCTAGGCAACAAGAACGCGGACATGGTCCGCGTGCACGCACGCGACGAAGAAGCCCATGCGATGCTCACCCGTGCCTTGCATGCGCCGAGCCTTTACGACGAAGTGCTGCGCCTGCTGAGCCGTCGGGGATATGGCGTGCCGCAGGAGGTGCTGGCCCGCGACGTGACGCAGCCCTACGAGGGCAGCAAGGCCGTGGCCGGCGCCTGGCTGGGCGTGTACCACAACAAGGAAAAGGACTGGGACCTCTACGAACTTGCCGAGCGCCTCGTCGACGTGGACCACAAGTTCCAGCTCTGGCGCTTCGACCACATGAAGACGGTCGAGCGGATCATCGGGCACAAGCCCGGCACGGGAGGCACAAGCGGCGTGGCCTACCTGTCGAAGGCGCTGGCGCTCAGGTTCTTCCCGGAGTTGTGGCAGATCCGAACTTCGATGTGACGCGCTGCCGCCAGCGGGGCCAGGCGCAGCGCCAGGCGAACAGCAGCGCGAGCAGGATGGCGTAGGCGAGGGGCTCGCGGTAGTCCTTCTTCACCTGCCACCAGAAATGCCAGACGCCGAGGACGGCGATGGCATAGACCAGCCGGTGCAGGCTTTGCCAGCGTCGTTTCAGGCGCCGCATCCAGCCATTCGTCGATGTCACGGCCAGCGGTATCAGCATCAGGACGGCAGCGAAGCCGATCGTGATGTAGGGCCGCTTCACGATGTCCGCGCCGATGGCAGGCAGGTCGAGGGCCTGATCTAGCCAGGCATAGGCCACGACATGCAGCAGCGCATAGAACGCGGCGAAAAGCCCCAGCATCCGCCTCAGGCGCTGCAGGTCGCCGTTGCGCGTGAGCTGCCGCAGCGGGGTGATGCAGAGCGTGATCCACAACAGTTGCAGGGCCGCCAGGCCACAGCGGTGTTCGATCAGCTTCACGGGATCCGCGCCGAGCGACGCGCCGCCGATGCCGAAGGCGCCCGCCACGAGCCCTGCCAGCGGCCAGAAGGCCGCGATGAAGACCAGCGGCTTCCACAGCCAGCGATAGCGCTGCTCGACGGTCATGCGCGCGTCAGCCCCTGCCTGAATCAAAAATTGCGCCGCAGGTCCATGCCGGAATAGAGGCTCGCCACCTCGCTGGCATAGCCATTGAAGGGCTGCGTCGCCTGGCGGTTCGCGAACAGCGATCCTCCCCCGATATGGCGTTCGGTCGCCTGGCTCCAGCGCGGGTGGTCCACGGCCGGATTCACGTTCGCATAGAACCCGTACTCCGACGGCGCGGCGGCGGACCAACTGGTGCGGGGCTGCTGTTCGGTGAAGTGGATCTTCACGATCGACTTGATGCCCTTGAAGCCGTACTTCCACGGCACCACCAAGCGAAGCGGCGCACCGTTCTGGCCGAGCAATGTCTTGCCGTACAGACCCACCGCGAGCAGCGCCAACGGGTGCGTGGCCTCGTCGATGCGGAGGCCCTCGACGTAGGGCCAATCCAACACC
>JBEEKA010000053.1:0-3078 GCA_041168985.1 Pseudomonadota bacterium
CATCGCCGCGTGCCGCGCCGACTGGGTGATGTTCGTCGACGGGCTCGAGGAAGTGGCACACCGCTTTCGCAATGCCCGCTACAGCGACGGCAAGCCTGCGGAGGAAGCCTTCGCGAAGCAGCTGTATCAGGAAAAGCTGGCCTACATTTTCCGTCTGGTCGAGCTGCGCGGCGGGCCTACGCCGCAGATGATCGACCGGGCGGTGCAGGCGCTGCGCAGCAAGCGTGGCGCAGACAACAAGCGCATTCTCGTGATGGGACGGTGAGCCACGTGGCCGCCGAAGAGGATTGGATGGGCGTCGGTGAAGACTGGCTGGAGGGCGCCGAAGCGGCTACCTCGACAGAGCTCGTCGACGCCGCCTCCTCTGCCCCGATAGAACTCGAGCCGCTGTCGCTGCCGGCGATACACGTCGAGCGCAACGCGCTGATCGCGCAGGCGTGGAGCGAGTTGACGCCGCAGCAGCGCGCGTACCTTGAGGAGACCGAGAAGAATCGGTTCAGCTACACGGCCACCCGGCGCGCGATCCTGCGTTTCGGCAAGCATGCGTACTGCCCGAGCGATGAGCAGGTCCGGCGCTGGAGGAAAACTCCCGCGTTCCGCTTGGTCTTCAACGTACTCAAGGCCGCTTTGGCGAACGAGGTGCTGGCCAAGGACGACATCGTCGTCAACGCTGCCGCGATCCGCGAGTTGGCGATGACACCTAAGCCGATCCTGTATCAGGGATCGCCGACAGGGTTCACTGAGGTGCAGGGCGACGTCGCGCTGCGCGCCAACGAGCAGCTGGCGAAACTCGGCGGGCACTTGAAGCAGGACGAAGTCGCTTCCGGTCAGCAAGGTCCGGCACTCGTCGTGCAGATTCTACAGGGAGAAGGCAAGGTGATTGACGTGACGCCGCGAGGCACCGTGATCGACCTGCCAGCACCCTATGGCGCTTAATCCTCTCGGGCCGGTGGCCGGGCAGTTCTATCTCGACAACTCCGAGATCTCCTGCGTCATGGGACCTTTCGGATCGGCCAAGACAACGGCCGCGTCACTGCGCGTCGCGCGACACATCTACGAGCAGGCACCCGGCCCCTACGGCGTTGCGCGATCCCGCTGGGTGATCGTGCGTAACACCGGGCCACAGCTGCAGGACACCACGATCAAGTCGTGGCTCAAGTTATTCCCGCAGGAGATCTACGGGAAGTACGAGACGACGAAGAAGCAGCAGCGCTGGCGGTTCGTGCCCAAGGGCATGAACAAGATGATCGAAGCGGAGATCATGTTCCGCGCACTCGACGATGAGGACGACGTGGCGAACCTGCTCGGCGGTGAATACACCGGGGCGTGGTTCAACGAGCTCCGCGAAGCCGACACGAAACTGTTGACCTCGCTCGGCCGTCGCGTCGGTCGCTACCCCGGCGCCGACCTCGGGGGCTGCACGTGGCACGGCTGGTTCGGGGACACCAACCCGTGGCCGTTCACCAGCGAACTGCACAAGTGGTTCGTGACCGAGAAGCGCGAGGGTTACAAGTTCTTCAAGCAGCCCGGCGGCATGGAACCGGATGCGGAGAACCTCGAGAATCTGCTGCAGACTCCGGAGACATTACGGCTGCCGTACGATGATCCGCGGCGGCGCGAACAGGGGCGGCAGTACTACATCAACGCGCTGCGCGACTACTCGCCAGATGACGCGGACATGTACGTGCACTGCAAGTACGGCGCCTCGCGTGACGGCAAGCCGGTGTACGTGTCCTACAACGACAATGCGCATTGCAAGACCTTCGAATTCGACAAGCGCCTGCCGCTCTATATCGGATATGACTCGAGCGGACGCAATCCCGCTGCAGTGATCGCGCAGAAGACGTCGGCCGGCCAGTGGCGCATCGGGTACGAGTTCTGCGAAGACAACATGGGCATGGTGCGGCACGCTGCGGAGCTGCGCGCGCTGGTCCGCGGAGAGCTGGACGGCTACGAGATCGCGCGCATCACGTGCGATCCGTCGACGCCGAAGGACTCCACCGACCTGAACGCGCCCATGATTATCCGCAAGGAGTTCCCCGGGGCGCAGGTGCTGCGGGCGCGCACGAACGATCCGACGACGCGCATCGAGGCGGTCGATAGTCAGTTTCGCAAGATGGTCAACGGCGAGCCGGCGATCCTGATTCACCCTCGTTGCAACATTCTGCGGCAGGCGTGCATCAACGAGTACCACTACCGCAAGCTGAAACTCAGCGGGCGTGAGCGGTTCGCCGAGGAGCCTGACAAGGTTCATCCGTACTCGGACGTCGCCGACGCCCTGCAGTACCTGATGCTTGGCGGTGGTGAGGCGCGGCTCGTCGAGCCGAACCCACGCGATGCGATGACGATGGGTCGAGCGATTCGGCCCACGACAAAAAACTGGGATCCCTTGGAAGACCGAGTGTAGGAGAAAATGGTGCTGAGTCTGCTTGATGCTGCAAACCGGCACGCTGCCAAGTGGTACGTGGTCTTCTGTCACCGGGAAAACGAGTACTGGTGGACTCGGTGGCTCAAACCGGGTTTTCAACATGTTCAGGCCTGGCGAGAATATCGCTTCGGTCCGGAACCTACAGACCTGATGTGGCTTCGCGTCGATCCGTTCGCAGCACTCACGGTCGTCGAGATCGTGTTCAATCCGACGCCTCCGTGGAAGTACGATCCGGGCTTTACGGTTCTGCACGTGCGCACGCTGCGTGAGCACACCAAGGTCCGCGAACTGTTCACGATCGGTCCGTTCACCTGCGTCGAGCACGTGAAGGCGTTGCTCGGCATCCGATCCTTCTGGCTTCGGACGCCTTGGCAGCTCTGCAAATTCATCCGCAAGCACCGCTACGTGCTTGTGTCGTAACGAGGACGCAATGAAATCTGGCAAGGCCCCGAAACCTACGGCTGCGCAGGCGGCGATGGAAGCCTCTCAGTTGGCTGAAGTCTCCCGTCTGGACGCCGAAGAGAACAAGCGGCGCAAGCGTCTGCTTGCCGCGGCGCAGGGCGTGCGCGTCTACACGGGCTCACCGCTCATGCGCGCGCCCGCGAGCAACACGGCGGGCACTGCGGCAGTTCCGACAAGTGCGGCTATCG
>JBEEKA010000054.1:0-22261 GCA_041168985.1 Pseudomonadota bacterium
CGGATCGTTGTCCTCAGCATCTTTCACGGCATCGCCGACGGCCTTGCGCAGGGCCGTCACATCCACAGCCGCAGTGACAACCCGGGCGGTGTCATCGCCATGGTCCGGAGTCTTGCTGTTGTCGAAGGTATGGATCCGCGGGAACTGGGCTAGCTCGAGCAGCTGCGCCTCGCCGCTGCAGATCCACCCCTGACCGGTCTTGAGTTGCGGCAGCGACTGCTCGATCTGCTCGCGGCGCGCCTTGTCCTTCACGGTGCCTTTGAGCCAAGTCACCACCGGTGCCTGGTCCGCCGGCGCCGTCATCCGATGCACCACTAGCGTGTCGCAGCTACCCAGGATTGCGTTGTGCAGCGCCTGGACGCGCTGCGTGCAGACCACCAGGCGGATGCCCTTCGAGCGGCCGGCGGTGGCCAGCTTCTTCGCAAAGTGCAGCGCCATGTTCTCCTCACTGTGGCCAGCACGCTCCTTCGGCGCGAACTCGTGGGCTTCTTCCATCACGAGGTACAGCACGCCGCGCATGTGACGCATCAGCGCCGGCGCGAACGCAGCGAAGAACCGCGACTGACCGCCCGGGCCGAACTCGGCCATGTCCACGATCGACAGCGGCAGACTTCCGCCGGCGACGAGCTCGCCGATCGCAGCGCCGGCGCCATCGTGCAGCGGGACGTGCCCATGCGGACCGCCCAGGATCTGGAAGGGCAGGCCGGGGCGTTTGCCATCGGCCGAGCTCGTGAGCCCCCACCAGTCGGACTTGATGGGATCCAGGATGCACACGCGCGAGCCTTCCTCGACGACGTGCTCGACGATCAGCTTTGCCGTGGAAGTCTTGCCGCTGCCAGTCTTGCCGAGCACTGCGATGTGCTGGGCGAGAGCTTCTGGTGGGATCGGTTGCTTCACGCGACCTCCACGAGCGGCACGCACTCGAAGGAGGGCGGCGGCGCGCGCCAAGCCAGCACGATGCCGCGCTTGAATGCGCAGGCAGTGCACAGCGGTGGATCCTCAGAGTGCCAGGCACACGGGCCGCCGGCGACGACATCAAGGCAGGGCTCGTAGTGCGAGCAGCCGCAGTCGATGCACCTCATGATGGCGCCACCGGCTGGATCTGGACTGGCACGACCCTGATGTTCCGGCGCGAACTCCTCACCCAGGCCTCGGCCATTCCCTTCGTGCTGAAGATGGCGAGGCTCCCATGCGCCGTGGTCAGCACGGCGTTCTGTTCGACATCGAAGAGCGCATAGCTCAGCGCTTCGAATGTGATCGGAGTGTCCTGGTTCACCGCGGCCTCCGATGCTGATCAGCCTGCGCGCAGGTGGCGAAGTGGCTCTTGTGGCGCTTGCTGTCGAACTCGTAGTCACCGGCCTCGACGGTTCCTTCGTCGACGGGCATGTTCTTGCCGCCAGCGGTCTTCAGCCAGATGATCTTCGCGTTGCAGGACCTGCAGCGCTTGATGCGGCGTTCGTGAGCGGCTTCGTTGCGGCCGTCGTCCTCGAGATCCTCGAAGCTCATACTTCGAAGCCCATCGCGGAACTGATCTGGCAGGCGGCGCAGCGATCAGTGCCGACATGCATCATGTCCACGTCTTCCGCGCACTCGCAGTCCTGGTTACCCAGGATGTCGACGATCGCCTGGCGCTCGGCCTTCAACGTCTCCCATTCGGCAAGCTTGATGCCCGCATACTTCGCGCGCGCGGCCGCTGTCGTGGTGAAGCGCTTGCTGATGATCTCGACCGCCGCGGCGGCCTTGAGGTGCTCTGTGTCGCTCACGTCGCTTTCTCCGGCAGTACCGCGTGCCAGTTCTTGTTGAAATCGGCGATTGCCAGCGCCGGAGACTTTCCGAATCCGGACACGCCGCTCTGCAGGTCTGATCCATAGAGCGCACACCAGTGGTCGCCATCGACGGTCAGGGATGGCCTGTAGATGGCTGATGGCTCGCCCATGGAGTACGCGGCAGCACTGAGCTCCTGCGTGATGCAGGCCACCTGGTGCGAAATGTCGAAGGCGTTGCGGCAAGCTTCCGCGACAGCATCGGCGATATTGCCGCCACTGATTCTGCTGCGAACGGCGTCATAAATAGCCTGGTAGCTGTCGCTCATTTGCCCTCCAGGATGTCCATGGCCTTGATGCAGCGGCGGCCGAAGCGCGTGATGCGATAGAGCTTCTGCGGCAGGCCTCCCTCTGGGGGAACACGCGGCTCAGGCAGTACTTCGATGGTGCCCTTCGCGCGCAGACGCTTCAGGATCATGTAGATCTGGTCGATCGGGATCTTCCCTCGGCTGCCGTGCGAGACCTCGCGGGCATAGGCGTTGTCCTTGCGGGCGAGCACGCGCAACGCCGCAATCTCGTGCAGCGTCGGGTAGCAGGCGCGGTAGCGGCTGATGTGGGCCATGATCAGGCCTCAACCGCCGGCGCCGGCAGCGCGGCCGCCTTCTGCGCGAGGCTGCCTGCAAACTCGCCCAGACGCGCATCCTCGTGCAGCGACAGCCAGATCGTCGACTTGCCTTCGCCACTGTCCTGCTCGATCACGACGTCCGTGCCGTTGTAGTGAGCTCGGAAGCCCAGCTGCATGCCGACGTGCAGCCGCGGCGCGTTGTCCGTCGGCGTGTCTGCCGAGGCGGCACCCCCCCCCGATTTATCCGCAGATCTGGCGGCGCGCGTGGCCTTCGACTTCTTTCGCACGCAGGCCTTGCAGCAGTCGGAGAAGCCGTCGCCGGCGTAGCCTGGTTTCTCCTGGATCATCGACGACACGGCCCGGAATTCTCCGAGGGGCTTGGTGCGCTTGCAGTCGGTGCATTTCTTCTCGCTCATGTTCAGTTCCTCAGGTGATGCGGAATGTCAGGGGCTTGCTGCTGCCAGCGCTCGAGCAGCGCCTGGATCAGATCGATGGAATGCGGGCGCTCGACGTTCGAGACGTACTGCGCGTGGGCGTCCGTCTGCTGGAATGGGCGAACGATCAGCACGAAGCCCATGCGTTCACCGCACAACTTCTGCAGGGCTGCGTCCAGGCCTTCGGCAATGCCCCGCAGATGCTGGGACAGCAGGATCTCGGCGGGCGTGGTCACTTCTTGCCTGCCTTTTTCTTGGCCTTCGACTTTGCCTTGGTCTTAGCCGCCGCATCGAGCTCGCGCTTGATCTTCGCAGGGTCCACGCCGAGCATCTCGGCCGCGGCCTCCATGTCCTTCGGCTTCGATGCACCGCCGTGCTGCCAGACTTGCAGCTCGTGCGCGAGCGAGCAGACGCGGATGAACTGCAGCAGCTGCTCGAGCGTCATCTTCGAAAATGGCGTCGGCAGATCCAGGACAGCGCCAGCATGGTGCGGTGACTTCTTGGGCTCCCAGCCGAGCACCACGAACAAGCGCTTCTTCGAGTCGTGGTCGAGGCGATCGAACAGGCGATCGGCGACCTGGTTGTAGTCCTCGCGGACAAATGACTTGAGCTTCGCGCTGTCGGCATGTATCGCCTTGAGCAGCGCCACGCGGTAGGCGATCGCCGCCTTGTGTTTCTGTTCGCCGGCGCGGCGCTCGGCAGCCTGGCGCTGCGACTCGCGGCTGCTGCCGCTGGCCTTCTTGTCGCCCCGGGCGGCATCCACGTCCTTGGCCGGTGCGACCTCGATCAACTTGCCGGATTCTGGATCCTGCAGCAGCGTCGGCACATAGGCCTTGCCGAGCGTCTGGCGGTAAGTGCCCTTGCCGCTGTAGTCGCGGGCGTCCAGACGTAGCAGGCCAGCGCGCTCCAGGTCGTAGCTCTCGGTGCCGTGCTTGGTGATCTTCTCCGCTTCCTTGCCGGCGATGACCTTCTGCCCTTTCTCGGCGGCCGCGGCGATCGCACGCTCCGCGTGCGCCGCGATCTTCTGCTTGAAGCACACTGGATCCGTGCAGACGTCTGCACCTTTCACGTCGCCGAAGAGCTGAGGCTGGTTGCCGGTGCGCTTCGGACATGCGCCGCACGCGCCGGCGGCAGGGACCAGGTCCGCGTCTTCCGTCTTGAATCCGGCGCCGGACAGCTTCAGCATATAGTTCTGGTGAAGGTGTTCCGATGCCTGCCTGGCGCTCATCGGGTCGCCGCCCCATCTGGGCTGCGTGATTTCCTTCGTGGCCTGATCCTGCAGACTCTTAGGCACACGGGCGATGTACAGCGCCGTGGACGCTGTCAGCTTGCCGGCGTAGTAGGCCTTCCGTGCAGCGGGCACGAGCTCCAGCAGCTTCATGCGGGCGTAGACGTAGGCCTTCGACTTGCCGACCTTGTCGGCGATCTCGTCGGCGCTGCGGCCGAGTTTGCGCAGGCCTTCATAACCTTCAGCCTCGGCCATCGGGTGCACGTCTTCGCGCTGCAGGTTCTCGACGAGCTGCACCTCGAGCACCTGGCCATCGGTGAGATCGCGCACGTTCACGGGGACGGTTTCGAGCTTCGCCTGCTTCGCAGCCAGGAAGCGGCGCTCACCGGCGACGATCTCGAAGGTGAAGCCCTTGGCGTGCGGCCCGTCGGTCAACGGACGCACGACCAGGGGCTGCAGAATGCCGACGGTAGCGATGCTCTCGGCGAGTTCGGTGATCGCCTTCTTGTCCAGGTGCTCTCGACGTTCGATCTGGGAGAGGGTTGAGGATACGCAGAGCCGCGACAGCTCCACATGGCGGAATTCAGGTTGCATGGGGATCCTCGGACGGGTTGAGAATCTGGGCGAGCCAGGGGAAGCGAGCATGGATGCGCTGCCGCAATCGATAGCTGCGGGCATGGCGAAAGTGGCCTTCGTAGCTGGCCCATGTGCTGCGGATCCGCGCCGGGTCAGCGCCGCAGCGCTCGAACTGGGCGAGCTTTGCGCGGCAGTGGGAAATCACGCGCCGGCGCACCGTCAGGTGCGTGGGTCGGACGATGTAGCCCAGGAAGTCGATGCCATCGGTCAGTGGCCGCAGCTTCTGCTCTGGCTTCAGCTCGAGGGCGAGCTCATCGCGCAGAAACTGGATGATCTGCAGGCGCCAGGCCTCCAGCTGCTCGCGGCTGTGGTGAACCAGCACGATGTCATCGACATAGCGCACGTAACGCTCGACCTTCAGCACGTGTTTCACGAACTGGTCGAACTGATTGAGATAGGCGTTGCCAACGAACTGGCTGAAGAGGTTGCCGATCGGCAGGCCGCATCCGGGCGCAGCGTTCTCGAGGCGCTTGTGCAGTGGCACGGCGTCCCGCTCGGCCTTCGAGCAGGCCCAGCGCACGCCAGTGCGGCTGACCGGATGCGTCAGCAGGGCGTGGACGGCCTTGCGGATCGCCCAGGGCACGTTGGCACGCTCCATTCGCGCCTTGAGCATCGCGTACGCGCGCCGTCGGTTGATGCTCAGGAAATAGCTGCGGATATCCAGCTGCAGATAGAACCCGCCACCCTGGCCGCTGTGCACCTGCCGCACATAGCGGTGCAACTGTCGCACCGCGGCGTGCGTGCCTTTTCCCTTGCGGTTGCTGTAGCTGCTGTGGACAAACACGCGTTCCCAGTCCGGCTCGATCGCGCCCACCACCAGCCAGTGGACGACGCGATCGATGAACTCCGGTGCGTGGATCTGCCGCAGCTTCGGATGCTTCTCGATTCGCACTGTCGGCGCTGCCGGCGTCCAGGTGCCGGCGTTCAAGCGTTCCTCGAGATCGATCAGCCGACCCATCCAGTCGGCTTCAAAGGAAAGCCGCTCCCACGTGGCCTGTTTGCCGCGGCGAGCAGCCCGCCAGGCAGTGCGGAGTTGACGAGGAGTTACGCCCTGACACTCACCGGGGCGGCACGGCAGAGCCGAGTAGTGATTGCTCTGGTGATTGCGGTTGACATTGCCGTTGTTGAGGTTGACCGCGATCGCGTAGCCGCGCGGGGCTACCGCTATCCCCGATACTTGGGACCCTGCCAGGCATCCGGATTGGTAGCCTGGCGTCGTCACAGATTGGCCCCCGCAGGAGAGGCGACCGGGGAACTCAGTGTCGGGGCACGCTGCGTCCGGCGCGACGCCGGCGCATTCTGGCCCTTGTTGCGTAACTCCAGCAGCCAACCTCCGCACTGCTGGCCGACTTCGGTGGCGAGTCGGTAGACGTGTTGCGCCTGGGCGTAGCTGCGCCAGGCCTGCACGTCATGCCCAAGCTGGATCCGGACCTTCAATTGGTCGAGCTCGTCGGATGCAGCCTGGGCGACGGTGAGACGCCGATGCCTCTGATGCCAGGACTGCAGCAGCTGCACACAGATCTGCTCGGCGCTGTCGAGCAGCCGCGCGCCGATGTCGTATCGGTGCATGCGTGGGAACTGACGCACAGCCAGCTGGATCTCAGCCAGCATGCGCTGCGCAGCCTTCACCACATCCGGCAGGTCCGTGCGTTCCGCTAGCATCGGCGTGGTTCTACTTACCGATCAACCAGGATCTGACCGGGGCGGCACGGCAGAGCCGAGTAGTGATTGCTCTGGCGATCGCGGTAGACACCGCCGTAGTTGAGGATGACCGCGAACGCGCAGCCGCGCGGGGGCGTCAGGTCCTCAGCCTTTGTCCAGACCCACTTGCCAGCGTGGTTCGGCAGATAGGACGGGTCGACCAGGGGCCATTCCGTGCGGGCGTGGTTGATCAGCAGCTGCGCGCCTTCGGGAGTCGTCGAGTCCCAGTCCTCGAATCCGCCGACGCGCTGTTCGCGGCACCAGGTGTTCGCGGCCTGCCAGCTCAGGTCCTTCGGCGGTGCAACGGTCGCGAACAGGATCGCGACCTGGTGGCCGTAGATCTCGCGCTGCAGGTGCAGGATGGGGTGATCGGTCGCAGTCTGGTCAGCTGCGACGGACAGGTCGGCATTGAGCTTCGTCAGCTTGTACATGGTCAGGTCCTTGTGTGGAAAATCAGTAGGGAATGTCGGCGTCGGTCAGAGCCGGGCCATTGCCGGACGAAGGGCTGCGCTCAGCCCGGATCCGCTCAGCGATTTCTTCGCGGTGCACCGTGGTGGAAGCCGGCGCGTTCACGCCGATTCGCACCTGGTTGCCCTTCACGCCGAGCACAGTCACGGTGACGTCATCACCGATGACGATTGCCTCGCCAACGCGACGCGTGAGAATCAACATGCGCCCCTCGCTTTGGCGCGCTCAATGAGATTGCGCACGCCGTAGGATTTCGTCTTGCTTCCGCGAGCCATGAACAGCCCGGTGCCGGGCCAGAAATCGAAGTAACCGGCGACGACCAGGTGAGCGCCGTTGTTCTTCGACTCGAAGGGAATGCCGGCCTCGGTGAGCAGGCGGGCAGAGTTCTCCCGGTTGCTGGCGCGCTTGGCCTGGCCCTGCTCCTTATGGGCGCGCCACATCTCCGAGTCGGTCATTTCTTCCGTGGACATCAGGCCGCATCCTTGATGGCGAACCAGACGGCCATGCAGGCCTGCACGTCGGCCATTGCGCTGTGAGCGTCGACCAGCGGCTGCCTGGTGAAGAACTGATAAGCCTCGCCAAGGTTCGCGGACTTGTACGGCGAGCGGATCCGGGCTGCGACCATCTTCGGAGTCGGTGGCAGTTTCAGGATCGGTGTCGCCAGGCGCTGCGTGCACTCGGCCGGGGATTCCTTCCAGGTGTCAGGGCTCACCGTGTACGGATGGCGCATCAGGCCGATGCGCATGATCCGTGCATCGAATTGCTCGTTGTGGGCAACGCGTACGCTGCTGTTGCGCCACAGCTCCATGAAGGCCGCGATCGCGAGTGCTTCCGGAATTCCCTCATCGAGCGCGCGCTCAGTCGTGATTCCGTGGATCTGCGCGACTTCGGCCGGAATCTCCCAGCCTGCGGGCCGGATGATGACGTCGATGCTCGACAGCACTTTGCGGGTGTCGACATCGACTAGGCACGCGCCCAGCTGCACGATATGCGGCTGGCGCGGATCCTCGCTGGGCTCGCTGAACAGCGGCAGGCCGGTGGTCTCGGTGTCGTAGACGAGCGCCTTCATGCCGCAGCTCCGGCTTCGGACGCTTTGACCGAACGTATCGCGCCATCCTCAATGAGGATGCCGGTCTCGCCCTTGCTGTCGACGATCTCCGCCCACACCTGGAGGTCATTGGCTTCCGCGAACTCGGCGACGAGCTTCAATGAGTCCGCATCCAGCAGCGAGCCATCACGGACACGTATGACGCGCAGTTCGGGGTTCATCGCCGCCGCGATAGCGATTGATGCGCGCAGCTGCTCTGCGTCGCTGCCTTGGTTGAACGGTACGCCGTTTAGCAGGATCTCGCCGTCCCCGAAGCTGATGCCGGGCACGGGAATGTTCGCCGCCGCGATGGCTTCGATCTTTCCAGCCTGGCGCTGATCGATGCGGACGGTGATCTCGTCGGCCTGCTTCTCCAGGTCGACGGCACGCGCGATATGGTCGGCCTTCGTCTGTGCCAGCTTCGCGGTCTCGTTAGCGCGACGAGCTGCGTCTATTCGGCCGCGAATCGCTGTGGTATCCACTGGATCCGGCAGCGGCTCGGCGTTGGCGATCTTCTCCTGCAGCTCCAAGGCCTCGGCGCGCTTGGTTTCTGCCCGGTTCTTCAGTTCCTCGACTTCCTCGAGCAGTGTGGCGACGCGCGCATCAAGCGCATCAGCCTCCTTGCCTTTCGTCGCGACGAGCTCCACGGCGTTCGCGCGGTTCTGCTGGCGGCGCTGCAGGTCGATGTTTGTCTCGCCAGCCTGTTCCAGTTCAGCCACAAGGGCTGATTCGTCAACAGCCTCGAAGGGACCCGCGCTCGGCAACACGATCTGCCCGGCAGCAGAGCGTGCATCTTTTGCCCGGCGGTTGATGTCGCGCCGCGCCTCCATGTCGCCCTCGTGCTGGCGCTGCAGCTTGTCGAAGTCCACACCGGGGACCAGCTGCTTCAGCTGGTCGAACTGTCCTTTCGCGGGTATCCGCGTGAACTCCAGCGGGTCAAATGAGAGGGCGCCCACCAGCTTATCGAGCATCGTCTGCGGACTGCCGTACCTCGCGCCGTCGGCCGCGGTCACCGACAGGCTGGTGGTCACGGTGCCGTCCGAGCCATTCTTGAAGACGCGCAGGATCTTCAGCTCGCCGAGATCCATGCTGATGCGCGCTTCCTCGGCGCCGGCGCGGACGGGCTTGATGGGTGCCGCAGCCTTGCCACCGAGCGCTGCCCAGATCGCGTCGAGCACCGAGGTCTTGCCCTGGCCATTGCGGCCGCGGATCTCGACGAGCGAACGATCCGGCTTGATGTTCACGGCGACCAGCCGCTTGAAGTTCTCAACCTGCAGACCGATGATTTTCATGTTGTGTACTCCTGTAGTGCGAGCGCTGGTTACAGCTGGCTCAGCGCGGCCTTGCGGTCGGTGTAGGCGCCGTCGAGTTCGACGGGCAGCTCGCGGTTGCTGAGCCGGAAGTCATCGACGACCGACTTCCACGCCTTTTCGAGGGACTCCGGTGTCTTCGCGGCCTTGATCAGGCCCTGCGCACCTTTCACGTCGTACATCGCGATGTAGTCGCTATCGGCGACTGCGGCCGGTGATTCCTTGCCAGAGGCGGCGCCCGCGCCAGGACTTGCTGCTGTGCCAGCGGCGCCGAGTGCAGTCTTCGCGGCGTCGGCACGTGAGGTTGTCGCGCCCGCCTGTGCCGTAGCTTCCTTCGGCGCAAAGGCCTCCTCGACGGTGAGCTCGCCTTCCTTCACGGCATTGGCCAGGCCGCGCAACGTCGTCAGGTGGTCGAGCGAGATGTCCTCGATGCCCGCCACGCCCAGCGTCGCGAGGATCCGCTCCTGGGTGGCGCCGAGCTTCTGGAAGTGCTGCAGCGCTTCGCTGCGGCGGTTGGCGAGCGTCTTCGAATCGCCGGCGACGGTCTTGCGCGCAGCGTCGTAGATGTCGTTCCAGAACGCCTTCGGAACGCCTTTGAACACTGCATTACGCAGCGCTATCGAGCACGCCGCATTCGCGGTGACCGAGATCATGTCCGCGGAGAAGCGACGACCCTCGCGGTTGGTGATGCGCCGGCGCACCTCATAGGTGATGGCCGAGTTGCGCTCCAGATCATGGAACACGCCCTGTGCCACGACGAACTCGCGACCTTCCTCGATGACGCGTGCGCCGGCGCGGCAGTTGCCCCATGCGCTGACGACGATCTCGGCCAGGCGGGCGCTTGGTCCTTCGATCATTTTCGTGACGCCGCCCTCTTTGCGGGGCAGGGCATAGATGCACTCATCGGCGATCTGCTCGGTCAGCGTCGCCATCTCGAGGCACTGCGCACGGAATTTCTTGAGGCTGCGCGGGTATGCGTGGGCGGTTGCGATCTGCTGGCTGATCTCGGCGTTGCTGACCATCGAAACCATCGACTGGTCGCCGGTCATTTCGCGGACGTTTTCTTCTGCTGCGGACATGTGGTGTTCCTTCGTTGATTACTTGACGAGAAAGCGCCGGCTGCCCGGGCGCTCGAATTCGAACTGGCTGTAGATGGCGGGATGCGCGGCGCGCAACTTGTCGGCGTTCAGAACGCGGGATGGCTTCGCCTGTTTCCAGGTGATCAGCGTCTTGCCTCCACCTGGTGGAATCAGCACGCCGTGCTCGCCCATGAAGGCCTTCACCTTCAGTTCCAGGGCGTCGATGTCCGCTTCGATGCCTTTCGCGCGCATCCGCTTGTCCTGCAGCTCGGCCACCGCGGCGGCGATGTCGGTTGAGGCCATGAGCTCGCCGGCGGAATCGCTCGGCCAGCGCAGCTTCACGTCATCGATGCTCACCGGATCAGGGGCGACGCGCGCCTCGACGCACTGCCAGAACAGGCGCTCGCCGTCTGTCAGTTTGGCGATGACCTCGTCGTTGCGGCGAACCCGGTACAGGCGAAACTGGCGGTTCAGAACGATCAGCGGCATGTAGACCAGGTCTGCGGCTGTGCACGCCATGTTGTGCTGCGCCTGCAGGTAGTACTGCATCGGCACTGCATCGTCCTCGTACTCGTCGCCCCATTCGGCGGGGTCGGCGAAACCCGCGCTCTTCGCCTCGATGGGCACGCCATCGCTCGCGACACCGTCGAGCGTCACCCAGCGTGTCGGCCAGGACGGATCCACGACCTGCTCCTGCCGGCGGCTGACGGACAGGCCGGTGCGCTTTGTGAAATGCGCCAGCACCACTGGCTCCAGCGCGTTGCCCATGGCAATCGGCAGCGCTTCGGCATCGAAGTCGCTCTTCGACTGGCCAGTCTTTTCCAGCCAGAGCTCGTAGGGCGTCTGCCACTTCGACAGGCCGACAGCCGCAGCGGCATCGGACGCGCCGAGACCTTGGTTGCGGGGAATGGGTTGAGCGAGTACGGCACTCATGCGCGTGTCTCCAGGAGAGATTCGGGGTGGTAGCGGCCATCGGCCTTGCGCTGCTCGAGGTTCGCGCGCACGCGGCGCTCGAATTCGAATTGCAGGAGCTGGTCTGCCTGCTCTTGGGCGATCGCGGCGCCGCGCGCCAACTGCTCGCCGGTGCGCAGGTCGCGGGACATCTGCACGATCCGGAGCTGCGACTTCATGCTGTCCGCCGCTGCGCGTTGCGGCGCGCGCACTGCAGCTGCACCTGCAGCGCCAGCAGTTCGATGTGGTGGCTCCCTGTGATCTCGCGGCGCGAGGTCGCGCGTTGCAGGGCCTCGATCAGCTCGTTGGTCACCGGGACTTTGGTGTGCGGCACCTCGAGGAACGCGTCATCGTTGAGCGCATCCGCGCGATCGGCGTCGTAGTCAGACCGTTTCCAGTCGTAGCTAGCGACGTCCTCCGGCATGAGGCGATCGAGGGAGGTCATGCGGCCTCCATCGCCCGGGCTTCGGCGAGCGCGGCCTGCGCGCTGTACCAGCGCAGACGTGCGATGCGCACATAGCGTTCAGCCCGGTTGGTGGCGTGCTGCAGGATGCGGCCGGCCTCGAGGATCTCGCGCACCAGGTGGGCGTCGCGCTGATCCACGGTGGTAACCACGGTCGGCGTCAGCTGCGTGTTCACGCGGCCTCCGGTACCAAAGACCCAGTGATCTGACCGGGGCGGCACGGCAGAGCCGAGCAGAGATTGCTCTGGCGAAGGCGGCAGACATTGCCGACGTAGAGGTAGACCGCGACCGCGTAGCCGCGCGGGGCGCATTCAGTGCTGGTCCAGATCCACTGCCATGGATCGTCGATCGTGAAGAACTCCGGATCCAGGCACGGGCCGTAGCGATCGAAGTCCTGCAGGTGGTTAAAGAACTCGCGCGCATCGACGGAGCGCACAGCCTTGGCGCCGCACAGGTCCTGCTCAGCGCAGGCCTTGTTGGCGAGCGTGAAGTCACCGCGGATGGGCAGGATGCGCCGCGCCACGGTGAGCTCGATGGCGGGGATGTAGACCCCGGACCACTCGGCTGCGGTGCTCGGCAGCAGCAGGCCAGTGTCGGAAACCTTGATGAAGCGCGGCTGGGTGGCTGCGGCAGGGGACGTGTTCGGCATCGCTCTCTCCAGTGGTTCGGTGAACCGGTGGAGAGGGAGTATCGATTTAGCCTATAAACGTGTCAATAGGCTAAACCGATATTTTGTGACGTAGGTTATTTCGGGCGCCGCGTAGCAAAGCCCTCGATCAGCCACGCTGTGGTAAATCCGACGGCCGCAACGAATGCGGCCGCCCCCAACATTGCCCCCGCCTCGTCGAGGTTTCGTCGCAACTCCGCCGCCGCAACACAAAGACAGGTAACCGTCCCGATTACCGTCAGTGCGCGAATAAGTGAAATCAGCCTCCGGAATCCTTCCGAGACCATGCGTGTTATTTGCCCCTTCCAAGAGCCATGGATTTCCCCATTTTGACGAAGATCAGACGTCTTCTCCTAGCAACCTCAGAATTTCCTGATGGGTGAGAGTTCGGCTAAAGATGGGCTCCGACGGACGAGCCGGAACCGTCTTCGCCTTCGTCGACGCGTGTTTCGGCGTATGCCACAACTCGCGCTCGACCTAATTCGTCCAGCCGGGGCCACAGTGTCCAGAGGGCCTGCGCGTCCTTGTCCACCGGCGGAACATGCTTGGGGCCGCGCTCAGTGAGCAGCCATTCAACTGCGACTCCCAGTTTTTCTGCCAATTCCGTGACAGCGCCCATCTCCGGAAAGCGGCCTGGTTGACCCCATTCGGCAGCGGAAGGCTGCTTCTTGCCGACCAGAGCTGCCACCTTCGCTTGCGTCGCCTTGTCCTTGTATCGCTCCCGATAGGCCTCTAGAGCTCTGTCCAGGAACGTTCTCTTCACCGTTTTCCGCATGCCAGCAGCGTGCCGCAAACGAAAATCGGGATAACCTATTGCCAAGATATCGGAATAGCCTATAGTTCGGCGCATGGATGCACTTCGGCAGTACCTACATCAACACAACATCACCCAGTCCGCGTTCGCCGCAGAGATGGGCGTCTCTCAGCCAACCGTGTCCGGCTGGTTGAGTGGTGAGCAATTTCCGACCGGCCGCAGGCTGAAAGAGATCTCGAACAAGACTGGGGTACCCATTGACCGCTTGCTCGATGCGCAGCCGCGCGAACGCAGGGCGTGACGCATGAGCGCTGACCTCGTCGACCTGAAACGGCTGAAGATCACCGCGGAGACGCGCGCATGGCTGTCTGCCGAGGTGCACACCACGGGTCGCAGCGCCCAGGACATCGTCCGGGACGCGCTGCATGCAAAGGCGCAAGAGAAGATCCATGCCGCCAACGTACTGACGGCGCTGGCCCGCGGCGAGGCCTACATCAGGGACGGCCGTGCCCACATGAGGGACACCGGTGGACCGGCGGGGGACGCTGGTGGACATCGCAGGGACAGCGGGGGCCGCAGCAAGTGAAGCGCACCGCACCCAACTATTTCGAGCACCAGGAGAAGCGTCTGGTGGGCTCAGTCCCCATCGGTGACGTCGTTGACTTCGAGCCTGTCCAGGTACTCGAAGGCGACGCAGCCGAGATCTCGCACCGAATGTATTTCGACCGGCAGCAACGCGAGCACCTGCAGCGCGCGTGGGAGCTGCTGCCTTGATATCCGGAGCTGACAGCCAACCCGGAGCCGTGCCGGCCGTGAAAACGGGGAACGCGGACGCGTCAACTGCAGGAGTGATGCGACGAGAAACAACCCTGCAGTGCCGGCGGCGATGCCTGCGAGCCGTGGAACACCCCGGGTGGGGTCAGTACGACGGCCACGTTTCCTTCCATCGCGCGGCCGGCCTGCGTACATCCAGAGTTTTCCTCCGTCCCATGGGCCAGGTCATTTCGATGCCTGGTCAGTCCGAGCAGCGGACGCGCCAAGCCGGGTCGGAGGAATTGTCATGCTGTCGGCCTTTTTTTTGGCCTGTACATGTAGGACTGCGCGCCACTGAGCCGTCGGCAAACTCTTATCTGGCGGCTGCATGAACTACTACGAGCACCACCTGGGCGACTACGCCGAGGCCACGGCGCACCTGTCCTTTGTCGAGGACGCTGCCTACAGCCGTCTGATCCGCAAGGTCTACGCAACCGAGCGACCCCTGCCACGCGATGTGAAGGACGTGCAGCGCCTGGTCGGCGCACGCACACCACCTGAGCGCGCCGCAGTGCAAGCCATGCTGCGCGAGTTCTTCGTGCTGCGTGAGGACGGTTGGCACAACGATCGCTGCGACGAGGAGATCGCCAAGTACCAGGCCGGCGAGCCGGAGCGCCAGGCCAAGCGCGCCAATGAGGAAAGTCGCCTCAAACGGCACCGCGAGGAGCGCACAAGGCTATTCGAGGCGTTGCGGGCCGTCGGTCAGGCCCCGAACTGGAACATCAAGATGGAGGATTTGAAACGCCTGCATGAACGTTTCTGCAACGGACCTGAAACGCCACCTGAAACGTTTCAGGCCCATTCACCTGCAACGGCACCTGCAACGCCTGCTACGGCTACCCAGACACCAGTCCCACTTCCCAGTCCCCAGACACCAGACACCAATCCCAATCCTGTACGTACCTCGGACGCGCGCGCGGATCGCAAACAGCGACCAGGTGCGACCGATGCGCCTCCGGCGCTCTCACCGGACTTCGAGCGGTTCCTGGCGGAGACCTACCCGGCAACAGCCCATCGCCGAGATCTCGTGACCGCGCTGCACAGCGCGATGGGCATCGTCGGGATGGGCAAGGCAACCGAAGCGGATCTGCGTCGACGCCTGACCGGCTTTCGCGCATTCGCCGACGCCGGCGGCTATAGCGATCCGAGCAAAGTCCCGACACCGCAGCGCTGGTTCCAGCCGCACCAGCAGGGCGAGCCGTACTGGGCCCGCGAGTGGGAGGCACCCGCGCCGATCAAGCCCGTGAAACCCGAACCTGTGCGCACCTGGCGCCCTGACGACGAACCGGAGGCCGCGCATGCACACGCCTGACTTCGACCGGTTCCGCGCGCTGCTGGATACCACAGCCGGGTTGTTCAACCGCGACAAGCTCGAGGACGCGATGGTGCAGGCGTACTGGAACGCGCTGCGCGATCTGCCGATCGAGATCGTCGAGGCCTGCGCGAAGTCGCACCAGCGGCACGGAAAGTTCTTCCCGAAACCGTTCGAGCTGCGACCGAAGGACGAGAAACCTCGCCAGGACTTGCCGGATGGTGGACCTGCGCGCAACCACGTCCGCGACTACTGGCGCAGCTGCATCGTGCACGAGGCCTGCGCCGTGTTCGGCCAAACCGTCACGAGCTTCGAGCCTGTGCTGATCGCGAACAAGGACACGCTGGGTCCGCCACTGCTGGCGCTGCTGAACGAGCTCGAGCAGCAGGATCGCCGCGACGGCCGGACCATCGGCCAGCACCGTTACGTCCAGCGCCGCTGCGATGAGATCGCACGCGGCTTTCGCCACTTGCGCACTGACCGCGCACCACCACTGCAGACGTCTGCACACGAAGCCGAGGAGTTATTTGCATGATCACGATCACGCAGCGCGATTGTCGCCTGGGGCCGAAGTTCGCCGGCAAGCACAACGAGGCCCAGGACGCGAAACCTGAATCGCGGACCCTGAAGGTCCAGCTCGAGGGTATCGAGGTCGACGAGGCCGAGTTCAATGCGCTGTTCCAGGATGCGCACGCCTGGCAGCTGCTGCACGGCACCGACGGTCCATCGCTCAGGCTGCTGAAGAAGTTCGAGCTCAAAGGCCTGAAGTTCGAGGGCGCGCATGTGGTGCTGTACCACTCGCTCGGCGCCGAGATGATCGAGATCAAGCAGGCCAAGATCTCGAAGGTCACGCTGCACATCGCCGACGAGGAGGCCAGTGGCGCAACGACGCTCTCGCTGACGGTCGATGGTGAGCCGCCGCTCAACGCTAAGCTCGTGAAGCTGATCGAGCGCATCGGCAATGGCATCGAGGTCGAGATCCGCGCGGACCACCCGGAAGCGCAGAAGGATCTGCCGCTCAACACGCACGGCACCGGCGAGCAGCCAGCCACCGGCAAACCCGGTCGGCGCGCGCGCAGTGGCCGCGGCCGCAACCGTTCGCTGAACTGATCACCACCACCTGGAGACGACGCATGAACAAATACCTCGGCACCAAGGAGATCCTTGCGCGGCCCATGACCCGCGGCGAGTACAACGCCTATCGCGGTTGGCAGCTGCCGGCAGACGAGAATTCGGAAGACGCCGGCCAGCTCGTCGAGTACATCGACGGCGGGGCGCGCAATCACCAGGACCACACCGGTTACATCAGCTGGTCACCCCAGGACGTGTTCGAGCGGGCCTACAAGCCGATCGACACGCCGAAGCAGCGCGTGGAACTGGAGTTGGCTCAGCTGAATGAGCGCCTCGGCAAGCTGGAAAAGTTCATCGACTCGGAGGCGTTCAGTGCACTCGCCGTTGAACAGTCAGGCCTGCTGCGGAAGCAAGCATCGCTCATGCGTCAGTACGCCGTTGTCCTGTCAGATCGTTTGGGGATCTGGAACTAACATGGCCGCGTCGCCCACCCAGCGCTCCCTCGCCGAGCTGCGCAAGCGCGGATATCCGCTCGTTGCCGTGACGGAGAAGTGGAACCCGCACGCGCGGATCCGCCAGGACCTGTTCGGCATCGTGGATGTCCTGGCCGTGGGCGATGACATCGTCGCGGTGCAGGCCACGAGCGGCAGCAATGTCGCGAGCCGCGTCGCGAAGATCGCCGAGAGCGACGCTGCTCCGCATCTGCGCAAGGCCGGCATCCGGATCCTCGTGCATGGCTGGCGCAAGAACTCGAAAGGGCGCTGGGAGCTGCGAGAGGTCGACTGCTCATGATCAACCTCTTCATCCTGCTGTTGCTTTGGCACTTCCTCGCGGACTTCCCATTGCAGGGCGACTTCCTGGCCGCGAACAAGAATCCGTATCCGCCGGTCAATCGCAACCAGGTGCGGGATCTGGAGGCAATCTGGCCATGGTGCATGGGCGCTCACTGCGCCATCCACGCCGGCGGCGTGTACGTCATCACCGGTTGGTGGGTGTTGTTCGTGGCTGAGCTCGTGGCGCACGCGGCCATCGACTGCGCCAAATGCAGCGGCCGCATCACCTTCGGCCAGGACCAGGTGCTGCACCTTGGCTGCAAGGTCCTGTGGATCGTCCTGCTGGTGCTGCGATGACTACCGTCGCGTGGGATGGCCACACCCTGGCTGCAGACTCCCAGGTCACGTTCGGGAATCTGGTTGGACATTGCACGAAGGCGGTGAAGCTCGAGGACGGCCGCCTGCTGGCGAGCTCCGGTTTCGCTGAGGATCACTTCCAGGTCAAGCAATGGCTCGAGACAGGGGGCTTGCGAGGCCCGCGGCACGAAGATCCGGAGCAGCCCGTGCTCGACAAGGACTACACCGGCATCCTGATCGATGGTGATGGTGCGTGGGTGATCCAGAGCAACCTGATCCGCTGGCCACTGCCGCGCAAGCATTGGGCGATCGGCTCCGGCCGTGACTTCGCCATCGCAGCGATGCACCTGGGACGCACGGCCGCGGAGGGCGTGGCCATCGCCTGCGAGTTCGACGCCAACACGGCGCTACCGGTGGTGGAAGTATCGCGGACGGCGGATCCATGACCGACACCGAGCGCCTCGACGCGTTGAACGACTACGGGCTATGCGTCGCCACGCACGACACGCTGCAGCACAACCAGTGGCAGCGCACATGGGTCTGCCAGTACGGCGATCGCGTGATGATGGGGCCAACGATTCGCGCCGTCATCGACTCTGCGGTGCTCGACATCATCACGTCCGGCCAGCGGCGGAACTGAGATTCAGCTATGGCAAGAGGCAAAAAGACAGGCGGCGGTTCGCGCAAGGGCGTCCCGAACAAGGCGACTACCGATGTGCGTGCCGCGATCGCGCTGTTCGCGCAGAAGAACGCCGCGAAGTTTGAGCAGTGGATCTCGCGCACGTCCAGGAAGGATCCGGCCAAGGCTGCTGATCTCTACCTGCGCGCCATCGAGTACCACATCCCGAAGCTGCAGCGCACCGAGGTCACGGGCCTGGATGGTGGGGCGCTGTCTGTCGAACTCAGCTCGAAGGACGAGAAGCTGTGAACGCGGTTGCCGAGACGGTCAGCGATGTCATGCAGCCGTTCCGCTTCACGGCGAAGCAGGACGAGGCGCAGGAGGTCTGCACCAGCGATGCCACCCACGTCATGCTGTTCGGCGGCAGCCGGTCCGGCAAGACGTTCCTGATCGTGCGCAACATCGTCGCCCGTGCGCTCAAGGCCCCTGGCTCGCGCCACCTGATCTGCCGCTTCCGCTTCAACCACCTGAAGAGCTCCATCATCCTGGACACGTTCCCGGCCGTGATGAAGCGCTGCTTCCCGCGGGTCAAGTACAACCTGTCGAAGTCGGACTGGTACGTGACGCTGCCCAATGGCAGTGAGATCTGGTTCGCAGGCCTCGACGACAAGGAGCGCCTGGAGAAGATCCTCGGCAAGGAGTACGTGACGATCTATCCGAACGAGTGTTCGCAGATCGCGTGGGACTCGATTCAGGTGCTGATCACGCGCCTGGGCCAGAAGGTCATGCAGGTGGTCAAGGGCATGCTGGAGCAGCTGCTCAAGCTGCGCATGTTCTACGACTGCAACCCGCCCACCAAAGCGCACTGGACGTTCCGCGTCTTCAAGCAGAAGGTGGATCCGGAGACCAAGCAGCCGCTGTCACAGCCGGCGGACTACGCCTGTTTTCAGATGAACCCGGTCGACAACCGCGAGAACCTGGCGCCGGAGTACCTGCGCATGCTGTCGCAGCTGTCGGCGCGCATGCAGCGCCGCTTCAAGGATGGCGAATTCGGCGAGGCGGCGCCTGGTGCGCTGTTCGACGAAGCCATCATCGACCGTTACCGGGTCCTGGACGGCACTCTGCCGCAGATGGTGCGCGTGGTCGTCGGGGTTGACCCGTCCGGCAGCGGCGACGAAGACAATGCCGACAACGATGAGATCGGAATCCACGTCGGCGGCCTTGGCGTCGATGGTGTAGCCTACCTGATGGAGGATCTGTCGGTGAAGGCCGGCCCTGCCACCTGGGGCCGCATCGCAGTCTCTGCCTACGTTCGTCACAAAGCGGACGTGGTGGTGGGCGAGGCGAACTTCGGTGGCGAGATGGTCAGGGCCACGATCCAGACCGCCGCATCGGTGGAGGGCACGAGAGTGCACTTCAAGAAGGTCACGGCGAGCCGCGGCAAGCACGTCAGGGCCGAGCCATTCTCGGCGCTCTATGAGCAGGGCAAAGTGCGCCACGTCGGCATCATGTCAAAACTCGAAGACGAGCTCTGCGGCCTGACCACCACCGGCTACACCGGCACCGGCAGCCCAAACCGCGCGGACGCCGCGATCTGGGTGTTGTCGGAACTGTTCCCCGCGATCGTGAGTACGAAACCTGACCGTAAGGCTGTTGCGCCTATCCCGGTCGTCAGCCATTTCAACAGGTGACAGATATGTCCAGGCAAACCACAGAAGAACGACTCAGGGGCGTGCACGAACGCGCACGCTACGAGTTCAACCGCGTGCAGTCCGCTGTGCGGGAGGAGCGCAAGCAGTGCCTGACCGACCGGCGCTTCTACTCGATCGCCGGCGCCCAGTGGGAGGGACCGCTTGGCACCCAGTTCGAGAACAAGCCGCGGTTCGAGGTGAACAAGGTCCACCTGTCGGTGATCCGGATCATCAACGAGTACCGGAACAACCGCATCACGGTCGACTTCGTCAGCAAGGACGGCGTCGATGACGACAAGCTGGCCGATGCATGCGATGGCCTGTACCGGGCCGACGAGATGGACTCCGGCGCCGAGGAGGCCTACGACAACGCCTTCGAGGAGGCTGTGGGTGGTGGCTTCGGTGCCTGGCGGCTGCGCACCAGGTACGAGGACGACGAGGATCCGGAGAACGAGAAACAGCGCATCTGCTTCGAACCGATCTACGACGCCGACACGTCGGTGTTCTTCGACCTGGACTCGAAGAAGCAGGACAAGTCGGACGCCAAGAAGTGCTGGGTGCTCATCTCGAAGGATCGACAGGCATACATCGATGAGTTCAATGACGATCCAGCGTCGTGGCCGAAGGAGATTCTGTCGGCCGGCATGTTCGACTGGGCGACGCCGGACGTGGTCTACGTTGCCGAGTACTACGAGATCGTGGAGAAGCGCGAAGACGTGCATCTCTGGAAGCTGCTGGACGGCACAGAGCAGCGCTACAGTGACGACGAGCTCGAGGCGTCAGTGCGCGAGCCAGAGGGCGACGAGGACGAGTCCACCATCCCCACCAAGCGCGATGAGCTCACGTCGCGTGGCGCCAAGGAGCTGCGCGTCAAGAAGGTCGTCAAGAAGAAGGTGCACAAGTACCTGATGTCTGGATCCAAGATCCTCGAGGACATGGGCATCATCGCCGGTAGCTGCATCCCGATCATCCCGGTGTACGGCAAGCGCTGGTTCGTCGACAACATCGAGCGCTGCATGGGGCATGTGCGCCTGGCCAAGGACGCGCAGCGCCTCAAGAACATGCAGCTGTCGAAGCTGGGCGAGATCTCGGCGCTGTCGTCAGTGTCGAAGCCCATCCTTTCGCCGGAGCAGATCGCCGGGCACCAGACGATGTGGTCCGAAGACAACGTCAAAAACTACCCGTACCTGCTCATCAACCCGGTGACCGACAAGGACGGCAACGAGAACGTCATCGGGCCCACCGCGTACACGAAGTCGCCGGAGATCCCGCCGTCGCTGGGTGCGCTGCTGGCGCTCACCGAGGAGGACATGAAAGACCTGCTCGGCAACCAGCAGGCGGCCGAGGAGGTGGTGTCGAACATCGCCACCGAGACGGCCGACATGTTCCAGAACCGCGTCGACATGCAGACCTTCATTTACCTGTCGAACATGGCCAAGGCCGTGAAGCGCTGCGGCGAGATCTGGCTGTCGATGGCCAGGGACGTGCTCGTCGAGGAGGGGCGCGTCATGAAGGGCGTCGGCACGTCGGGCGAGCTCAGTCGCATCGAGCTGATGAAGCCGGTCATCAACGAGAAGACAGCGGAGGTCGATCACCAGAATGACCTGGGCCGCGCCAGGTTCGACGTCAATGTCGAGGTCGGTCCGTCCAGCACCACGAAACGCGCGGCCACTGTGCGCACGCTCATCAAAATGGCGTCACTCACCGAGGACCCTGAGACCAAACAGGTGCTCGGCGGCATGGCCATGATGAACATGGAAGGCGAGGGCATCAGCGATGTGCGCCGCTACTTCAGGCGCAAGCTGATCAGGATGGGCGTGGTGAAGCCCAACGATCAGGAGGCCATCGAGCTCCAGGAGGAGCAGGCCAGCCAGAAGCCATCGGCGCAGGACCAGTACCTCGAGGCGGCTGCTGGCCAGGCGCAGGCCGAGGGCGCCAAGGCCCAGGCCGACACCATCAAGAGCCAGGCCGATGCCGACAAGTCGCGAGCCCAGACGCTGGAGATCCTGCACAAGCTGGACAACGACTCAGCCCGCATTGCCATCGAGGCGATCCAGAAGCTCGGTCCGCGCGTGGTTCCTCCAAGCATCCAGGGCTCGCAAGTTCAGTAATTTCAGACGGAGTCAGCAATGAGCACACAGACGGCAGATGGAACGGTGACAGACGTGGTGGTTGATGCTGAGGCGCAGGCCGCGGCGGCCGCTGCCTTGGTCACTGCAGGCGCTGAGGGCAAATCTGCAGAAGACGATACCGGCAACGACGAGACGTCCACTGGTGACGACGCGGGCGCTGACGAGGTCGTGGTGACCATCGGGGAAGAGGCACCGCCCCAGGAAGAAGCAGAGCTCGAACAGGCCCCGACCTGGGTGAAGGAACTGCGGAAGACGAACCGCGAGCAGGCCCGCCGCATCCGTGAACTGGAGAAGACCCAGCAGCAGACGGCGAAGGCCACCGAGACG
>JBEEKA010000055.1:0-3024 GCA_041168985.1 Pseudomonadota bacterium
CTGGGACGCTGCAACCACCTGCGCATCCTTGGCGAGATTGCCCGCCGACTGCCGGATGGCGGTCGTGGCGCTCTGGAAGGCGGAAGGAATCGCGTTGATGTTAGACATGACGCAAGGATAGTCCCGTCTGCAGCAGGCAGTCCGTGATGCGGTCGCCAGGGCGACGCGAGCGGCGCGCAACAAGTCACGTCCGGCCCGCGGCCCAGGATGCGCCCTGGGCCAGAAACCAATGTGGTGCCCCCACTCGGAATCGAACCAAGCTCTGCGGTTTACAAAACCGCTGCATCACCACAATGCTTTAGGGGCGTGGGGCGGCAAGTATAGCCGTGTCACACGGCGAGCACCGCAAGCCCGCGCAGCACAAGATCCGGGCAGCGTCGGACGTCGATATCCAGCAGTGACAGTACTTCGGCTGCACCGCCGCCGGTGACGAATACGGCGCAGTCGGCGCCATGTTCACGACGCGCATCCCGCGCCGCGCGTTCGACCAGGGCGGCCGTGGCAACGCACGCGCCCCGTTGAAGAGCGGTGGCCGTGTCGCGCCCAAGTCCACTTTTGGCTGCCTTCTGCCGGCCGGAGGCGCGCGGTGCAATGCCTTGCGTGCCGGACAGCAGGGATGAGGTCATGAGCACGGGGCCGGGCACGATGAGCCCGCCCTGATGGCGGCCTCGCGCGTCCACGACATCGACGGTCGTGGCCGTACCGATATCCACGACGCAGACCGCGCGCCGGCCTGCCACATGCCATGCGCCGATGACGGCGACCCATCGATCCACGCCCAGCCGCCAGGGATCCCGGTAACCGTTGGTGACGCCGGCTGCCTCCGGTGTGCTGGCCACGAATTGTGGCGAAGGCAGGCCCACGGCCCGCAGCTGTCGGGCAAGTGCACGATCACGCTGCGGGCCTGCGACGCTGGAAACGAGTACATGGCTGGCACGCGCCCCGGCTTTGAGGAGTGCGGAAAGGTCCGGCAGGCCACGGGCGGGCAGGTCCAGTGCGTGCTGGCGTCCTGCCTTGCGACCGCGAAGGACGGCCCACTTCAGTCGTGTGTTGCCAATGTCGATCAGCAGCATCGTGTTCATGCGGCGCGCACCGATACATCGCCGGAGAAGATCCGCTCGACGCCCTGGGCCGTCCTGAGCTGGAGGGCGCCATCGGCGTCGACGCCTTCCGCGACGCCTTCGACATCCCTCGACCCGACGACCCTGACGGCCCGGTCCTTCAGGCTGTCATGGGAGGCGAACTCCCCGGCGAAGGGTGCAAACCCTTCCTGTTCGAACTGCGCAAGGCCACGCCGTCCTTCGTCGATCAGCGCTGCGATCAGGGCGTTGCGGTCGGCGGTGATACCGAGGGCGGCCAGGTCGGTGGCCCGGTTGCCTGACGCCGACACGTCTTCCGCCAGGCCCTGTTCAAGCAGCAGGTTCAGGCCGATGCCCACGACGAGGTGCAGCGGTCCGGCCGCGTCCGACCGCAGTTCGATCAGGATTCCGCCGAGTTTTCCCTGGTGCGACACAAGGTCGTTGGGCCACTTGAGTTGCACGTCCCGGGCGCCGAACCGGCGCAGGGCACGCAAGGCCGTCACGCCGATGACGAGGCTCATCGCGCCGGCATGCGGTGGCAAGGCTTCGAAGCTGCGGGACCAGGAGAGGCACAGGCCTCCCCCCGGCGCTGCCAGCCAGCGACGGCCACGCCGTCCGCGGCCCTCGGTCTGAATCTCCGCGGCGAGGAAGTCGAGGCACCCGTCCGGTGGACCACTGCGCGCCAGCAGGTCGGCGTTCGTCGAACCGGTCTGCCAGGCGCAGTCGCCGCTGCGGATCCGCGTCCTGACTTCCGGCGGCAGCGCCGCGCAGATGGCGGCGGCATCCAGCGCGGACAGCTTCCTGTGCAGGCGATAGCCCTGGCGCGGCAGGCTTTCCAGGGCCAGGCCCAGCGAGCGCAGTTCTGCGGCCGCCTTGGAGATCGCGCTGCGGCTTACGCCGAACTCCGCAGCCAGCGCCGCGCCCGACAGCCAGCGTCTGGCAGGCTCTGCGCCCTGCGCCGACGCAAGGGTCAGCGCGACGAACAGGCGCTGGGGCAGGGGCTGCGACCGTGTCACAAGGGGACCTCGGCCAGCATGCACCGTACGCTGCCGCCACCGCGCCGTTCGATCGTCGGTACATCCATCACGAGGATCCGGTCGGTGGTGGCGGCGAGCCGTTCCCGAGTCAGGTCGTCGAGTGCTGCATGGGTCGAAGCGGACATCAGAAGCGCGCGGTCCGCGTCGCCCTCCACGCAGCGGACCTCGAGCATGTTGCCGGCGAAGGCCTGCAGCGCGGGACCCGACAGCTCGATGAGATCGCGATGCGAGGCGCCAAGCCGCGCGAGCACGCGGGACCTGTCGTCCTCGGCGATCCAATCGCTGCCGATGCCGATGGCCGCATCCCCGATCCAGAGCAGCACGTTCGTGTGGTACACCGGCGTGCCGTCGGGCGTGGCCGCATCGAAGACCACGGGCTCGTAATCCATCTTCCTGCACCACTCCAGAACGAGCATCTCGTCGGTGCGCGGTGATCGACAGGCATAGACCACGCGTTCGCCGTGATCGAGGACAAGGCTGCCCGTGCCTTCGAGGAAACGGCCTTCGCGCTCGTGGCCAGTCAGGTCTATGCGCCGCGACTCCCGGAAGCCCAGTTCCTCGCAGACGCGTGAAACGAGGTCATTGCGACGTTCCAGGCGTCGAGCCGGTGACTGCATGGGATACAGCACCACGCTTCCGTCGGCGTGGAAGCTCACCCAGTTGTTCGGGAAAACGGCGTCCGGCTTCCGGGGCACCGGCGTGTCTTCCACGACGAGAACGCGGACGCCCGATTGTCGCAGCTGCACTGCCATCGCATCGAATTCCCGGACCGCCATCGCGGCATCGACGCTGGAGTCCGCGTCATCCGCGCTCTGGAAGCGGTTGCTGGCCGCGGTTTCGGCATTGAAGCCGAATCCGGCGGGTCGGACCATGCACACGGCGGCGGCACACTGCTGCAGGGAGGTGGG
>JBEEKA010000056.1:0-20018 GCA_041168985.1 Pseudomonadota bacterium
TCGAGAACCTCGCGAGTGGCATCGGCGGCGTCACCGTGGTGGCGTATCTGTCCGCGCTCTGCGACCTGCGCTATACGGCGGCGCAGTTCGCGCTCCTGTCGGCCGCGTCCAGTGTCATCGGCCGACTGCTCAGCGGCACGACGGCCGGCTTCCTCATCGAGCAGTTCGGTTTCGTCGAGTTCTACCTGTTCTCCACGCTCGTCGCCCTGCCTGGGCTGTTCCTGTTCGCCTGGATGGGACGGAAAGGCCTCGTCGACGGCCAGGACGAGGCGGCCGCGCGATGAACGAACTGATCCGCAGCGGCATGGTTCCCGCGGGCACGATGCTGTGCAGGCTGGAAGACATCGAGGACGGCAACACGAAGGGATTCGTGCTCGGCGAGGGCGATTGGCCGCTTCGCGGCCTGCTGGTGCGGGAGGGCGCGGTGGTCAGGGGCTTCGTGAACCACTGCCCGCACGCCGGACATCGCCTGAACTTCCACCCGGACCGGTTCCTGACACCGGATGGACAACTGATCATCTGCCTGTCGCATGGCGCGGTCTTCGATAAACGAAGCGGCGCCTGTGTGATGGGGCCCTGCGTCGGCGAATCGCTCAAGCCCTTGCCCGTGCTTGTCGAGGACGGCGTGGTCCGCACGGCGGCGCCACTCGACGTGGACGCCCTGGCAACGCGCTACTGGTGACGGTCCCGCCAAAGGCGCGGGATCATTCGAAGAGATCCAGCCCGTCCAGGCCGCGCGTGTTCACGATGTCATCGACCCAGTGCAGGGAATCCGCCCCGTCCGCGAAGGGCGAATCGGACTCGGCATCGATGGCGCCGGAGTAATCCTCGGGCTGCTCGGCGTGGCGCAGGGAGCCTGCCTTGCATCGCAGGGTCCAGTCGTCGAGCTCGATTTCCTCGACGCTCCCGTCGACATGCTGGATCTCGATCGAACCTTCGGACTCATCCAGCGCGACGACCTCGAACAGGCCATCACGTCCTTCGAACCAGTCACCGACTACCGGTGGAAATCTCCGAGGCTGAGCCATCGCTGATCCTCCCGTCTTGCGTCGCATCATGACCGTATCGCCGTATCATGCTGCTCCTGCCTGCGCTGCAACGACAAGACCGGAATTTCCCGCATCACCAAATGTTCGACCCGTTGCTCACTTTCTTCGTCGTGTTCCTCGTGGTCGTCGAGCCGGTCTCGGTGATCCCGATCTTCATGGCGCTGACGGATGGCCTCTCCGAGGCCGAGCGGCGGCGTACGGCCCGCAAGGGCATCGCGATCGCCGCGGTGATCCTGTTCGCGTTCTCGCTGGCCGGCGGGGCGTTCCTGCGTGTCATGAGCATCAGCATCGATGCCTTCCGCATCTTCGGCGGTCTGCTGCTGTTCCTCATCGCGCTGGAGATGGTCTTCGCCCGCACGTCCGGTACCCGCACCTCGGGCACCGAGGAAGAGGAAGGTCGCAGGCGGGCGGATATCTCGGTCTTCCCGCTGGCTTTCCCGTTCATCGCCGGCCCCGGTGCGCTGGCGACGATCCTGTTGGCCTTCGGACCGGCGGAAGGCAACGCCCTGCTGACGCTGGGACTGCTGGCCTGTGTCGCCGTGGTGCTGCTGATCGCCCTGCTGGTGCTGTACCTCGCGTCGCCCATCATGCGGGTGATGGGCGTGACCGGCGCCAACGTGCTGAACCGGCTCTTCGGCGTAGTGCTCGGCGCCTTGGCCGTGCAATACGTCATCGACGGCCTGCGCGGGGCCTTCCAGTCGGTCAGCTGATTCGCGCCCCGCTCAGCGGCGGCGGAACGCCAGGTCCCGCGTTTCGTGGCCCAGCCTTTCGCCACGTCTTTCGAAGCGTGTCGGGATCCGGTCCGCGTCCCGCGCGACATAGTCGCCGGTGGGCGAGAGGTTCTCGTAATGCATGTTGCGGGACAGGCATTCCAGCATGTGTTCCGCATACGGCACCCAGTCCGTCGCGAGCCGCAACACGCCACCCGGCTTGAGCCGTCCTGCGACCAGATCGAGAAAGTCGTCCTGCACGATGCGCCGCTTGTGGTGCCGCTTCTTGTGCCAGGGATCCGGGAACAGGATGAAGACCTCGTCCAGCGAAGCAGGGGGAATCTGGTTTTCCAGGACCTCTACGGCATCGTGGTTGCTGACACGCAGGTTGCGCAGGCCCTCCGCGGCGACGAGCTGCAGCAGGTGGCCGACGCCGGGTGGATGCACTTCGATGCCGAGACAATCCGCGTCGGGGCGTGCCGCAGCCATCTGCGCCAGGTGGTCGCCATTGCCGAAGCCGATCTCCAGCACCCTCGGTGCCTGCCGCCCGAAAAGGGCGTCCAGGTCCACGTGCCCCGGGGAGTAGGGCATGCCGTATTTCGGCCAGAATTCTTCGTGCGCCTTTTCCTGACCTGTCGTCATGCGTCCGGCGCGCACGACGAAACTGCGGATGCTGCGGCGGCCATCGGGGCGCCCGCGTTCGGTGTCGCTCATCGATCCTATCCTTCGAGTTCGACCCAGCGCGCCAGCGCGGCATCGAGTTCCGCCTCGAGCGCGGCGACGCGGGAGAGTTCCGCGCTTACGGTGGCATGGTCCTGTGCGTAGAACGAAGGCTCGGCGATCCGGGCTTCCAGGGCCGCCTTTTCGGCTTCGATCTCTTCCATGCGCGTGGTGAGCAGGGTGAGTTCACGCTGTTCCTTGTAGGACAGCTTCCGCCTGGCAGCCTGCGCGGTCGGCACGGGCGCCGGCGCAGGCGCAGGCTTTGCGGCGGAGGGGACTATGCCCCGCGGGTCCGCGGCATCGCGCGCATCGCGCCAGGCAGCCCAGTCGCTGTAGCCGCCGACGAAATCCTGCACGCGACCTTTTCCTTCCAGCACGAAGAGGCTGGTCACCACGGCGTCGAGGAAGGCGCGGTCATGGCTCACCAGCAGCAGCGTGCCCGAGAAATCGGCAACGAGCTCCTGCAGCAGTTCCAGCGTGTCGATGTCGAGGTCGTTCGTGGGCTCGTCGAGTACCAGGAGGTTCGCCGGCTGCGCGAACAGCTTGGCCAGAAGCAGGCGGTTGCGTTCCCCGCCGGACAGCGCGCTGGCGGGGGTCTTCAGCTGCTCGGGGCGGAACAGGAAGTTCCTCAGGTAGCCGGAAACATGCAGGTTCTCGCCGTTCACGCAGACGTAATCGGTGCGGTCCGTGACGTTGTCCATCACCGAGGCGTCGAGGTCCAGCGTTGCCCGCTGCTGGTCGAAGTAAGCGACCTCGAGCTTGGTGCCGCGATTGACCTTGCCGGCGGAAGCTCCGAGTTCGCCAAGCAGGAGCTTGATCAGGGTGCTCTTGCCGGCGCCGTTCGGACCGACGATGCCGATGCGGTCGCCGCGCAGGATGCGGCCACTGAAGCCGCGGATCACCGTACGGTCTCCATAAGAGACGTCGACATTTTCCGCCTCGAACACGAGTTTCCCCGAGACGGCTGCCTCCTGGACGCTGGCGGCCAGGCTGCCGACGCGGTCCCGGCGTTCACGTCGTTCCTCGCGCATGGCCTTCAGCGCGCGGACCCGGCCTTCGTTTCGCGTGCGACGGGCCTCGACGCCCTTGCGGATCCAGACCTCCTCCTGCGCGAGCTTCTTGTCGAAGAGCGCGTTTTCCTTGGCTTCGTTGGCGAGCTGCTCGGCCTTCTTCTGCACGTAGGCGTCGTAATTGCCGGGCCAGCTGCTCAGTGCGCCGCGGTCCAGGTCGACGACCCGCGTGGCGAGCGTGTTAACGAAACGCCGGTCGTGGCTGACGAACAGCAGGGCGCCACCGAATCCCAGCAGGAACTTCTCGAGCCACTCGATCGCCTCTATGTCGAGGTGGTTCGTGGGTTCGTCCAGCAGCAGCAGGTCAGGCTCGCAGACCAGGGCGCGCCCCAGCAGCGCGCGGCGGCGCCATCCACCGGACAGGGACTCGTAGGAGACCCCGCCGTCCAGGTCGAGGTGGGACAGGACCGTGTCCACGCGCTGTTCGATCTGCCATCCCTGCACGGCATCGAGCGCCGACATCAGGCCCGCGAGTTTCGCGCCATCCGCATCGGAATGGCTTCGCGCGTATTCGGCCGAAGCCGCGTGGTATCGCGCCAGCAGGCGGGCCACGTCCGGGAGGCCGCCGGCCACGACTTCGCGGACGGTTTCACCGGCCACGGATACGATGTCCTGCGGCAGGTGGGCGACGCGGGCGCCCGGCCGCGTCCAGACGGCGCCCGCATCGGGCAGCGTCTCGCCCCCGACAAGCCGCATCAGCGAGGATTTTCCCTCGCCATTGCGGCCCACGATGCAGACCCGCTCCCCGGGTTCGACCTGCAGGGACGCCTGTTCCAGCAGTGGGCGGGAACCAAAGGCGAGGGAAACCGCGTCAAGCCGTAATACCGGTGCCATGGGTCAGCGTCCTACCCCGTCGCAAAGAAGTCGCGCTGCATCAGCACAAACCGCGAGGCTCGCGTAACATCCCCGGCAGGCTGTGCGCGCGTATGTGGATCTCACCACCTGGCGTGGCCGGAGGTTGGAGGAGCAAGTGTTCGCGATCATCGGTACCCTGGTTGTCCTCGGCAGTGTTCTCGGCGGGTTCCTGGCCAGCGGCGGCAGCATCCTGCTGCTCTGGCATCCGCTCGAAGTCGTGATCATCTGTGGCGCCGCGCTGGGTGCCTTCCTCATCAGTAACCCGATCAAGGTCGTAAAGGCTTCTTTCGCTGGGGCGATCGGCCTGCTCAAGGGTGCGCGTTACGGGCGCACAGAATACATCCAGTTGCTGAAGCTCATTTACGACATTCTCGTGATGGCCCGAAAGGACGGTGTCCTGGCCATCGAAAAACACATCGAGAATCCGGAACAGAGCGACATCTTCAAGAGATACCCGTTCGTGCTGGCCGACCACCACATGATGGAGTTCATCACGGACTGCCTGCGCCTGATCTCGGGCGGCAACCTGGATCCGCACGAACTCGAGAGCCTGCTTGAATACGAGCTCGAGACGCACCACCACGAAGCCGCAGAACCTGCGCATGCCGTGCAGAAGGTTTCCGACGCCCTCCCGGGTTTCGGCATCGTCGCGGCCGTGCTGGGCATCGTGACGACGATGGCGACCATCGAGGGTGCCAGCACCGCCGAGATCGGCCACCACGTCGGCGCGGCACTCGTTGGAACCTTCCTCGGTATCCTCGTTGCCTATGGCATTGTCGGCCCGATCGCGGCTGCGATGGAAGCGAAGGCCCACGAAGAAGGCAAGGCCTTCGAGGTCGTGAAAATGGCGCTCGTGGCCAGCGTCCGCGGTTATCCGCCTCCGGTCGCCGTCGAGTTTGCCCGCAAGCTGCTGTTCAGCGCCGTGCGGCCGAGCTTCCAGGAGCTCGAAGCGGAACTGCGCAAGAAGGCCTGACGGGGACCCTGAGAGATGGCCGACGAAGGCAAGCGACCGATCATCGTCGTCAAGAAGAAGAAGCAGGCGGCCGGCCACCATGGCGGTGCCTGGAAGGTGGCGTATGCCGACTTCGTGACCGCGATGATGGCGTTCTTCTTGGTCATGTGGCTTGTGGCTTCCGTGACGAAAGAGCAGCGTGCCGCGCTCTTTGATTACTTCAAGAACCCCAGCATGGAACCGGGCAAGAGCGTGAAGCCGGCGCCGGGCCAGAATGGTCCTGGCGGCGCCAGCACCAGCCCGATCAATCTCGGGGGTGGCCTCGACGCGCCGAAGTCCAGCCCCGTCACCGAGGAGCAGGGGCTCGGACAGCCCACCTCCGTCGCAGAGGCGAAGAAGCTGGCCGAGGCAGAGGAAGAACGGCAGCTGGACGGCCTCAAGAAGGATCTCGAGGAGGCGATCGAGAAGAGCCTGACGATGCAGCAGTTCAAGAACCAGCTGCTGCTCGATCTCACGCCCGAGGGGCTTCGCATCCAGATCGTCGACCAGCAGAGCCGGGCGATGTTCGATTCCGGCAGTTCGCAGCTCAAGGACTACACGGTCAAGATCCTCGCCGAGCTGGCCAAGCACCTGAACACCGTGCCAAATCGATTGAGCGTGTCGGGACACACGGACGCGAAGCCCTATGGCGGAACCGGCAAGGGATACACGAACTGGGAGCTTTCCGCCGATCGCGCGAATGCTGCGCGTCGGACCCTGCTCGACGGCGGCCTGTCGGAAGGTAAGATCGCCCGCGTCGTCGGGCTGGCCTCATCGGTGTTGTTCGTCCGAAATGAACCGCTGAATCCGATCAACCGCCGGATCAGCATCATCGTCATGACGAAGAAGGCGGAGGATGCCGCGCTGGCTACCGATGCCCCGACGGTTCGCGTAGACGGCGAGAGTGCCGCTGCCGGGGTCGGTGACGCGGGTGTTCCTGCCGCTGCGACCGGCGGTGCCGGCGCACCACCGGCTGCCGCTCCCCCGTCGAACATCAAGACACCCATCGCGCCGCCCATCAACCTGCCGATGGTGACCAAGCCCTGATCGCCGGGCCCGTTGTCGTGACAGTCACTCCCGGCCTTTGCACCCTGATCCTGGCCGCCAATGGACTCATCGGCCTTGCGAGCCTGACTTTCGCCCGATCGCTGCCGGGTGCCCTGATGTTCTGGCCCTGGGAGTTTGCCCGGGGACGCCGGACCTGGACGGCGGTTACGGCGACAGTCGTGCACGCGGATTTCCCGCACCTTCTCTTCAACCTCGTGACGCTGTGGAGTTTCGGGCCGATCCTCGAAAACCGCCTGGGAAGCCTGCATTTCGGGCTCCTGTACGGACTCGGCGTCCTGGTCAGCCAGGGCTGGACCTTCCTTCGCCACCGGGAAGATCCGCGTTACGCGACGCTGGGGGACTCCGGTGCGATCTCCGCGGTGCTGTTCGCCGCAATCGTTTACCGACCGCTCGACCGTCTCATCCTCTTCCCGATCCCGGTTCCCATCCCGGCGGCGCTCTTCGCGGTTGGGTATCTGGCCTGGTCCTGGTGGTCGGAGCGATCCAGCGTGGGGCGTATCAACCACGGCGCCCATCTCGGTGGCGCCCTGGCGGGCCTGGGCTACGTGCTGCTCGTCGACCCGGGGGCGGTCCGGCAGGCCGCGAGGCTGCTCGGCGTCGACTGAATACGACATAAAGGATTGGGTAAGCCTGCCGTTACAGGGCTTACGATGCCTTTGTCCATTGCCACCAATGCAGCCTCACTGAACGCGCAGCGGACGCTTTCGTCGTCGTCCACCCTGCTGTCGCGGTCGCTGCAACGCCTGTCATCCGGCCTGCGCATCAATTCCGCGCAGGATGACGCGGCGGGTCTGGCGATCAGCACCCGGATGACAACCCAGATCCGGGGCATGTCGCAGGCCGTCCGCAATGCCAATGATGGCCTGTCGATGCTGCAGACGGCGGAAGGGTCGATGGAGACCCTCAACAGCAACCTGCAGCGGATCCGCGAGCTCGCCGTGCAGTCCGCCAACGCGTCCAATTCCGCGTCCGACCGGGCCGCGCTCGCCCAGGAGGTGGACCAGCGCCTCGCCGAGATCGACCGCATCGGCAAGACCGCCACATTCAACGGGCAGCGGATCTTTGCGGCAGACGGGTCCTCCATCGGCGGAAACACCAACCAGCGCGCGGTGTCCGATGCCCTGCGCATGGGCTGGCTTGAAAACGCGGAGGCCATGGTCCAGCAATCCTATGGACTGCAGGGCGATGGCGCGGACCTCCAGATCGAAATCACGTCGTTCTCGGATGGCCAATACAACACGGCCGCCCGGGTGGTCAGTTCGGTGGGCGGGTTGCCGGGCGGGCGTGGCACGAATCTCAAGTTCCAGGTGGATATGGCGGACTTTACGCCGCCAAACCTGCCGGATGGCGGCTCTGCCTGGATGTACAACGATCGCATCATCGTTCACGAGATGGTCCACGCCGTGATGGCGCGGTCGACGAACTGGGAGTCGCTGGGCAGTACTTCGAAATGGTTCGTCGAAGGGGCGGCGGAATTCATCCACGGTGCGGACGAACGGGTCGTGGGAGATGTCGCGGCAAGCAGTCTCGCCGCCGTAGTCGACACGATTGCGGATGGATCCGGTGCGGCGACCTGGGCCAGCGATTCCGATCACTATTCTTCGGGCTATGTCGCCGTGCGTTACCTGCACGACAAGCTCAAGTCCGCGGGCTTCAGTGGTGGCGTGAAGGATTTCATGACCTACCTGAATTCAGCCTCGGCACCGACGATGAACCAGGCCCTGGATCACTTCTTCGGGACCGGCGCCGGTAACGCGGCCTACGTCCAGACGGATTTCCTGGTCGAGTTCGAGGCCAACGGCGTGAACTTCGTGAACACGGAGATGAACCTCGCCAACACGGACACCGGCGCCATCGGTGGCCTCGATGCCGACGGCGGCAGCATCAAGACCCAAAACAGCGTCGTTTCGGATCTGGGCACCCACTACGGTGATGACGTGCTGACCGGCTTCACCGAAAACTGGGAAGAAACGCGTCCGGGCACTTCAGCGACCTACAACGCGACGCTGCAGATCGGCGCCAATGTCGGCGAGACCTCGGACATCCAGTTCGGCGCCATGAGCAAGACGGCTCTGGGTCTCGACGAAGTGGATGTGGCCACCAGCAACTACACGGCCTCGCGAACCATCCTGCACATCGATCAGGCGCTGGAGTACCTGTCCAAGCAGCGCGCCGCACTGGGCGCGCAGATGTCGCGCATGGAATCGACGATCTCGAACCTCCAGGTGAGCATCGAAACCGCGTCGACCAGCAATTCCAGGATCGTGGACGCCGACTACGCGAGCGAAACGGCGCAGCTCACCCGCGCCCAGATCCTGAGGCAGGCAGGCGTCGCCATCAGCGCCCAGGCCAACAGCCTGCCCCGCAACGTCCTGCGCCTGCTCGGCGCTTAGGCGGGCGCGCCGCCGAAGAATTTCATCTGGATCGAGCCGCGGCGGTCCTTCAGCTTCCACACGCCGTTTTCGCGCACGAAGGTGTCGGCACATTCGCCGAACCACAGCGGCCCGGCGGAAACATAAGGCGGCTTCGCGCCGTCAGGCGGTGTCGTCGAGATCATGGTCAGGTAGGACAGCCCGGTAGCATTGTCCCTGTCCTGGACGTCGATCTGGATGTTCGTCGTCAGGTGCTTGGTCAGCAGCGTCCTGGGCCGCGTGAGCAGCGAGGCTCGGATCGTCTCGCGGCCCTGGATCACGACATCCGGCGTCATCGGTCGCGCCATGGAGCCGTGCTCGGCGAAGCAGTCCGCCGCGGCGCTCATGTCACCCAGGTCGAGTGCGCGGCAGTAATCCAGCAAGACGCGCTCGCAGGCACGTTCTATCTCGATGCGCTCGGCCGGGCTCAGTATCTGGCTCATGGTCTGGTCCTCTGAAGTTCGGGAATCTCGGCGGGCGCCAGGGGCGTCCGGTCCAGCAGCAGGTCGGCGGCCTTCTCGGCCACCATCATTACCGCGGCATTCGTGTTGCCGCCAACGATCGACGGAAAGACGGAGGCATCTGCAACGCGCAGACCGTCCAGTCCCCTGACGCGTAGTTCCGGGTCGACGACGGCGTCCGCGTCCTGGCCCATGCGGCAGGTGCTGACCGGATGGTGGACGGTGTAGGCCTCGTTGCGGATGTACTCGGACAGCGATTCGTCGCTGTCCCGTTCCAGGCCGGGCGCCGTTTCCGCGGCCCGGTAGTGCGCGAAAGGGAGGGCATCGAACACCCGCCGCGCGAGGCGGATTCCGCGGATCAGCGGCTCGATGTCTTCCGGCGCGGACAGCAGGGCCGGGTCGATGACCGGTGGGGCGAGCGGGTCGGGGCCTGACAGCGTGATGCGGCCCCGGCTCCGGGGATACAGGCCCACGGGGCTGATCGCATAGCCATGGCCGACGGGGAACGGGAATTTCGGCGAGGGTCGCTTCGCCGGCTGGAAGACGAGCTGTACGTCCGGTCTGTCGAGCCCTTCCTTCGTCCTGACGAAAGCCGCTGCCTCGAAGATGTTGTTCGCCAGCGGCCCGATACGCCGGAACAGATACTGGGCCGCCTGCCAGGCGTTTCGTGGCAGGGCCTTCCACGACATCCCATAGGAGTCGGAAATCTTCGTGCTGCGATGGACGGGGCTCGCGAGATGGTCATGCAGGTTCCGGCCCACGCCTGGCAGTTGATGCCGCGGCGTGATGCCAGCCTGCGCCAGCTCGCTGCCATCACCGATGCCGGAGAGCAGCAGGAGCTGAGGCGACTGCAATGCCCCGGCGCTGAGCACGACCTCGCCACGGCAGCGGACGGTCAGGAAACCCTCCGGAGCCAGGGCTTCGACGCCTGTCGCCCGCTGTCCCTCCAGCAGGACGCGCGTTGCATGCGCCCCGGTCAGCACGACCAGGTTCGCGCGGCCCAGGGCGGGACGGAGCATCGCCCGCGCCGTGGTGTCCCGAATGCCATCGCGGATCTGCAGCTGGCGCAGCGCAGACCCCTCCGAATCACCGGCATTGAGGTCCGGGTTCGGCGCAATGCCGAGCGACTCGAGCGCGTCGAAGAATGCGAAGTTGAGCCGGTTCGGGTGCGTCACCGTGCGGACGTTCATCGGTCCGCTGCGACCGTGGAAAGGCGAGTCCGGATGGTTCTCGTTGCGCTCGCTGCGCCTGAAGTAAGGGAGCACGTCGCGATAGCCCCAGCCGGTCGCGCCGGCGCGTGCCCAGTCGTCGAAGTCGAGCGGATGCCCGCGGAAGTAGACCATCCCGTTGATCAGGGCGGACCCTCCCAGGCCCTTGCCGCGCGGATACCCGATGCGCCGGCCCGCGAGGCGGGGCTGTGGCGCGGACTGGTAGCGCCAGTTGAGTTCCGGTGAGCGCTGCGCCATCACGAGGCCCGAGGGCACGTCGACGGCGCGGCTGCGTCCGTCGCCGCCGGCCTCGATGAGGCAGACGCGGCGCCGTGAATCGGCGGAAAGGCGGGCGGCAAGCAGGCAACCCGCCGTGCCGCCGCCAACCACGATGAAATCAAAGGACCCTTCGATCGTCTGCATGGCGGGAGGCGCTCAGCGCATGAGTTCCAGCGGCTTCGGCAGCAAGGCAAGCAGCGCCGGCTCGAACTCCGCGTCGATATGGAAGAACGCCATGCGCGCCATGTGGTCGGTGCGGTTTTCCCAGGCGTGGTTCGTCCCGCGCTGGACGGTGACATCGCCCTGTCGGAGGACGACCTCGCTGTCATCGAGGATCAGTATGACCTCGCCTTCGATGACGACGACGTAGTCCAGCGTTTTCGTCCGGTGCATCACCGTCCGCTTGCCCCCCAGGCAGGGTGGATGGATGTCGATGATCCGGAACAGATGGCCCGAGGTGGGCATGATCGAGAACGGACGCGCAGCGGGCTCCGTCGATTCTTCGGCCGACAGCGACGGCACCGCTCGCGTCGTGTTCCACATCTCGAAGAAGTCCGCGCCCACATCCGGGCCCCGCATCGGGTGGTTCTGGGGTGGCATGCCGTCGGACAGCACGACGGATTTTCCCGAAGCATCGTGGCCGGTCACCACGCGGCGCGCAGTGCGCGGTGGGATGGTTGGAGCCTGCGACACGCGCGAATCCCTCTTCGTTCTTCTTGTGCAGCGGACGATAACATGGGGGCAGATTGTGCGGGCCGCATGCAAGAGGGCAGACTCCCGTACCTATGCCTGAGTCGATGCAGTACCTGCCTCTGCTGCGGAAGATCGCGCGCGGAGAACCCCTTGAATCCACGATGGCCCAGCTCGCTCGAATGCATGAAGAGCAGGTGCCCGGCCAGCGTTCCACGGTCATGCGGATCGATGGTGGCGGCCGTCGACTGCATTTCCTCGCTGCCCCGTCCATGCCGGCGATCTGGATGGAAACGCTGGAGGGCGTTGCCGTAGGACCGGCCGGTAACTGTCCGACCGCGGCATGGAGCGGGAAAACGGTAGTCTGCGCAGACGTCGCCAGTGATCCCCTGTGGGAGCGTTTGCGTGATTTCGCACTGGCGCATGGCGTTCGCGCCGTCTGGTCCATACCGATACTGGCAGACAGTGGCGAGTTGCTGGGGGTGTTCGGCTGTTGCGTGGGCGTTGCGCGGGAACCGACGCCCGAAGAGCTCGAGCTGGCCGGGGAGGCGGCGCAGGTCGCCGCTGCGGCTATCGAACGCCAGCGGTCCGTCGAGGTCGATGAAACGCGGCTCAGGCTGGCTGTGCAGGCGGCGAACGTGGGCTTCTGGGAATGGGAGGTCGGGACGGGTCTTGTCTTCTTTTCACCGGAATGGAAAAGGCAGCTCGGCTATGCTGAACACGAACTCAAGGACGAGTTTGAGACATGGAGCAACCGCGTGCACCCTGATGACCTGGGTCCCGTGATGGAACGCGTGCGACGTTATGTCGAGCACCCGTCGGCCGGCTTCGAAAGCGAAGTGCGAATGCGTCATCGGGATGGCAGCTGGCGCTGGATCTACTCCAGCGCGTCGATGCTGTTCGAAGCCGAGGGCAAGCCGCAACGCATGCTCGGCTGCCACATCGATGTAACGGAGCGGCGCCTGCAGGAAGACCAGATCCGGGATCATGCGCTTCGCCTCCAGCAGAGCAGCCGCAGGCTGCTCGAAGTCGAGGCCGCCGAGCGCCGGAAGTTTTCCCGGGAGCTGCATGACCGCGTCGGGCAGAATCTTTCCTCCCTGTTGATGAACCTCAATGTCCTGCGCTCCCTCCTGGTGGCTCCGCAGCCGCAGAGCGTGTTGCGTCGGCTTGATGACACCGAACGCGTGCTGGAACAGACGGTGACCGAGGTCCGTGGTGTGCTGCAGGACCTGCGGCCGGCGGAACTGGACGACTTCGGACTGTTGCGGGCCCTGGCTTTCCATGCCGAGTCTCTGGGTGTCAGGGCAGGATTCACCGTCGGGTCGCATGACCTGTCGGCCTGCGTTTCCCTGCCGATGGGGGCCGAGACCGAGCTTTACCGGATAGGTCTCGAGGCACTGACGAACGTCGCCAAACATGCCGGTGCCACGCATGTCGACGTGATCGTCGAGTCCTGTCCCGGGAACGTGGTCCTGAGGATCGAGGACAACGGCCGTGGCCTTGGGGATGGCGGTGTACAGCCCGCCAGGGGCCGCGGGCTGCGAGGCATGCGTGAACGTGCCGAGGCACTGGGCGCCACGGTCGAACTGCAGCCGCGCCCCGACGGCGGCACGCGACTTTCGGTCCAGGTGCCCACCGGGGCGGATGTCGGAGGCGTGTCGTGAGTCCCCTGTCCGCGCGTATCCGCGTGCTGATCGCCGACGACCATGCACTGATCCGCGAAGGTCTCTCCGAACTGCTGGGCCAGTATCCGGACATCGAGGTGGTCGGCCTGGCGTCGGAAGGGAATGAGGCCGTGCGGCTGGCGGGTGAGCTGCAGCCGGATGTGGCGATCTTCGACATCATGATGCCGGGTCTCAACGGCATCGATGCGACCACTGCGCTGGCCCAGCGGGCCGCAGGGGTCAGGGCCGTGATGTTGTCGATGCACAGCGGTTACCAGCACGTGAAGCTGGCGCTGGCTGCAGGGGCCCGCGGTTATCTCCTCAAGCAGTCCGCGAGTCGCGAGATCGCCGCGGCGGTCCGCGCGGTCCGCGCAGGGAAACGCTACTTTTGTGCCGAGGTCGAAGCCCTGCTGTCCGACGAGGACGGTCCGGACGGGGCGGAGGTGAGTCCCCTGCAGAAACTGTCTTCGCGCGAGCGACAGGTCCTGCAACTGGTTGCCGAAGGTCGTTCCAGTGCCGAAATCGGCGGGCAGCTCCACCTTTCGGCAAAGACGGTGGATACCTATCGCAGCCGGATGATGCAGAAGCTGGGTCTGTCCGACATTGCAGCCGTCGTCCGGTTTGCCATCCTCCACGGGATCACTCCCCTTCAGTAGCCGGCAATCCGATCCATAACGGATCGGTTCGGGTGAACCCCCTACAAACCGCGCTGGTGGCGGCCTGTACGGTGCGGCGATGCCAGACCAGCCCTACCTGCTCGTTGTCGAAGATCACCACGCCATGCGCCGGCAGTTCCTGCAACTGATCGAGGCCGAGTTTCCGCGTTATCTCCTGCGGGGTGCGGAAAGCGGTGAGGCTGCCCTCCTGCTCGTGGAACTGGGCAAGCCGGCTGCGGTCGTCATGGACGTCGGGCTGCCGGGAATGGATGGCATCGCGACCACCCGGGAGCTTCGCCGGCTGTGGCCGACGCTTGGCGTGATCGTGATGACGATGCAGCCCTCTCCTCGCTACGAGGCGGCGGCGCGCGAGGCCGGTGCGGCCTGCTTCCTGAACAAATCCACCGCGGCAGACCGGCTCATCCCCGAGTTGCGCGTCCTGCTGGGTTCAGGAGCGCCCTGACGCTGCGGCCACGAAGGCGTCTGCATGGAGCCGGTCGAGTTTCGCACCGCGGAGGAACAGTGCGCGCCTGAGCGTGTTCACGAGTCCCGCGTCGCCGCAGAGGAAGAACTCGCTGTCCGCGGGCGTCGTTTCGCTCGACTTCACCACGGCAACCAGATTCTCGGTGGTCGGCTGGTAATGGAACGAGGGATGCCGGGAAGCCAGCGACCTCAGTTCGTCGACCAGGTAGAAACCGCTCTCGTCCCTTGCTCCGTGGTAGAGGTGGATCGGGCCCCGATGGCCGCGGTCCAGGGCGTCGTGGAGGATCGCCCACAGCGGTGCGAGTCCCGTACCGGTTCCGGCAAGAATCAGGCGACGCTCGCTGTCGACGCCGTCGTAGAAGCAGTTCCCGGCCGGGCCTGACAGGATGAATGGCGTCCCATCGGGCACGTCACCCGCGAGCTGCTGGCTCATCCTGCCATCCGGCAGGATGCGGACGTGGAGTTCGACCAGTCCCGCGCGGCAGCCGGCAATTGAATAACTGCGGGCCAGGCCACTGTCGGGCAGGACCAGCGTGAGGAACTGTCCGGGATGACAGGTGAAGGGCGAGTCCGTCGCCAGTGTCAGGCCGAGCACATTGGACGACAGCCAGCGCCGTTCTTTGAGCGTGGCGCCGACACGCTGGCGTGCGGACCCGGCACGCACGATCGTCAGTGGCTCGGTGGGCACGCAGACGCAGGACAGGAAACATCCCTCGGCGACCAGGTTCCTGGGCAGCCCGGCCTGCGCGGCCGTCGGTGGCTGGCCTTCCGTGCATTGCAGGAGGCAGCTCTGGCAGGCGCCCGCCCGACAGCTGCTTTCTATGGCGATGCCCGCAAGCTCCAGTGTTTCGAGTACCGAGGCCCCCGGCGGGGCCTCGATGTCGCGATCTTCGAAACGGAGCTTCATCCGGTTCGTCGGCTCAGCGGTCGAGCACGTCGTTGCGAACCGAATTGGCGATCGCAGCGACCTCGGCGATGTCCGCGGCGGACACACCAAGCTCCGCGAGCGTCGCACCGAGGTTCTCGACCACGGCATCGAAGTGCATGTCGTTCAGGCCCTGCTTGACGAGGTGCCGGTGGCCGTCGCGCATGTCCTTGCCCGTGTAGTTGGCCGGCCCCCCGAAGACCATGGTCAGGAATGCCTTCTGCTTGGCGGCCTGCCGTTCCATGTCCACCGTGTCGAAGAAGTGGGCGATCCGGTCGTCCGACAGGGCCTTGCGGTAGAAGATGTCCACGGCGGCGTTCACGGCGGCGGCGCCGCCCAGTCTTTCGTACAGGGTGCTCATGTCAGTCGCTCCTCGCTTTTCTTAAACATTCATTCGAGATGACTGTTTTAGGGTACGTGGACTCTTGCTGCATGTAAAATGCGGATCATGAAGATCACCCGCTACACCGAATACGCGCTGCGGGTACTGGTGTACCTCGGCCTGTACGGGGAGCGGCTCTGCTCGGTCGCGGAAATCGCCGAGCGCTACGGCATTTCGCGCAGTCACCTGACGAAAGTGGTGAACATGCTGGGTCACCTTGGGGTCATCGAGACGCTGCGGGGGCGCGGGGGAGGGCTGCGGCTGGCGCGCAAGCCTGCCTTGATTCCGCTCGGGGAAGTCGTGCGCCACACCGAGGGAGGGATGGACCTGCCCGATTGCGTGACCTGCCCGATCCGTTCGTCCTGCCGGCTGCCGGGCGTGCTGGGCGAGGCAACCGAAGCCTTCCTGTCGGTGTTCGACCGCTATACCGTCGCGGATGTGATCCGGCAGGGCGGCGAGCTTCGGCGCCTGTTCGGGTAGCTTCAGGGCAGGATGAGGGTGGCCTTGCGCGTCGCGTGTACCGGAAGCGGCTGCAGTTCCGGCGGAAAGTAGGGCGAACGCACGCGGGCCACGACATGGACCTCGTGGACGCCCGGTGCCAGCCCGCCCTTCAGCGGCACGCGCACGATGCCCGGTTCGTCCATCGACCAGTGGATCCGTGTCGCCGCGCGAAGCGATGCAAGGTCATGGACCTGCCCGCGGTACTCGAACAGGTTGGTTTCGTAGCCGTATTTCACGCCGTCGAGCGTGACCTCCACGCCATCCAGCAGCGACAGGCGCATGCCGCGGTAGTTGGGCACGCGCAGACGGATGTCCACGCCGTCCCTCGCGCCCACGGGCCCGTGGTTGGCAAAGCCCGTCGCCTGGATCATCTGGTGTTCGAACATCATGGGCGGCCCCCGACCGACATCGATGCGTCGTATTCAGCCTCGACCTTGCGCATCAGCGCGTGTTGCCGGCGCACCTGGTCGATCGCGGTCCAGGGCGTGCGCTGGCCTTCGTACTCCGAGGACAGGTAGCCGCCGTAGCCCGCCTGCTTCAGGGCCGGAATGACCGTTTCCCAGGGGATGTTCTGGTCCTCGAGGGCGTCGTCGATATGGTGGAACTTGGCCTGGATGAACACGATGTATTTCGCGATGCCCAGCAGTTCCTGCGGATCGACCGCGAGGCCCCGCATCATGGCCTGCAGCTGCTCGTCCGGGTCCGGGACGTCATGGACCCAGCCGCGAAGCGGGCGGTTCTGGAAAATGCCGGTATCGATGAGCAGGCCGAAGTGTTTCGTCCCGGTGCGCTCGATGAAGTCGATGTACTCGTGCGTGACCTTATGGTTGAGCGGAGTCGGAGAGTGGATCTCCGGGCAGATCACGATGTCGAGCTTCGCGGCCAGTTCCAGCGCGCGTTCCGAGGCCCCCGACCAGATGGGGTCGGGAATGAGGTCCCGGGAGATGACGCCGAACTTCGGCCGTATCGACTTGAAGCCCAGCAGGTGGGCAAGCCGCAGGTCGCGCTCGAGGTCGGCAGCGCCTTCGGCAACCGTCATCGGCCTGCCAAGGCGAAGCGTCGTGTCGACCCAGCAGCAGAAGTTCGTGGGCTCGAGGCGGTGCTGTTCGAGGAGCTGGAACCACCGGTCGACCCAGGCTGCGTCCGGCGCCGGGTAACCGCGGACATGTGTTTCGCCGAGGATCTCGATGCCCGTCGCACCCGTTCCGGCGACATGGTCGAAGCATTCTTCCAGCCCCATCACGCTGCCGAAATCATCGGTGTAGCTGTAGAGCGAGACCCCGTATTTCAATGGCGCTGGCATGCAGGGCACCTGTCGCTTTCGCGGTCCCCCCGGACCGGTGTGCGGCACTATACGGGTAAAGCAACGCCGCGGTAGAGAGGGGCGGGTCGCCCGGCTGCCGGCGCGTCGAAGGCGAACAACCCGCCGGCCAGGGGCTGCCGGGCCAGCTGGCTGTCATCCAGTCCCGTCCTCGCGGTCGTCACATACGCCGTGCGCAGGTCCGGTCCGCCGAAGGCGACCTTGGTGACGCGGGCGCAGGGCAGGTCGACGTGCAGCAGAAGCCTGCCGTCCGGGGCATAACGTCGCACACCCCAGCCGTCCCACAGCGCCACCCAGAGGCAGTCCTCGCTGTCGAGCACGATGCCGTCAGGATGGCCATCCCTTTCCGTGAGCTGGAGAAACGGCTCTGGCGACGAGATGGCGGGCCCCTCGGAGATCGCATGGCGCGAGATCCGTCGTTCGACCGAGTCCACGAAGTAGAGCGTGCGGCCATCCGCCGAGACGGCGGGACCGTTGGTTACGACGGCGGCTGCAGGCAGTGCGACCAGCCGGTCGCGGTCCAGACAATACAGCGCACCGGTGCGCTGCGTTTCGCCATCGTCCATCGTGCCGAACCAGAGGCGTCCCCTTGCGTCGACCGTCGCGTCGTTGGTCCGGTTGCGGGGGGGCATGGGGATCGTGACGAAAGGCTCGCCGAGGCAGCCGTGTTCAAAACGGCAGAGCCCGTGCCCTGAGCCGACGATCATGCCGCCGTCCGTGGCGGGTGCGATGAAGCTGGGCTTGCCCTCGACGTGGAACGTCCCGCTCGTGCCTGCATCGGCATCATGGCGGTGGATCGCACCGCCCTTGATGTCGACGAACCACAGCGCCTGTTCGTCCGCGCACCACACGGGGCCCTCGCCCAGCAGGGCGCGGACGTCCCGGACCAGCCGGACGTCCGTCGTCATGCAGCGCCCTTGGGCTTGCTGCCCCAGATCGCGTACCACAGCACGTAGAGCTCGCAGGCCGCAGTCAGGAAGAAGCTGTTCTGCAGGCCGAAGCTGTCCGCCAGCCAGCCCTGGACGACCACCAGCGCACCACCGGCGATGGCGGTGATGAGCAGACCCGAACCTTCTTCCGTCAGAGGGCCCAGGTCCTTGATGCCGAGCGCGAAGATCGTCGGGAACATGATCGAGTGGCAGAGGCCGACCAAGATCAGTGCCCACATCGCGATGGGTCCCTGCAGCGTCGACGCGGCGAGCATGACCACGAGGGCCGCGAGGGCGAAGGCGGCGAGCACCTTGCCGGCCGGGATCGAGCGCATCAGGAAGGCCCCGGCAAAGCGCCCGACCATCATCCCGCCCCACAGCAGCACCAGGTAGTTGGCGGCGTCGGCGTGCGTCATGTTGCCGATGGCCGGCTGCGAGACGAAGTTGATGAACAGGTTGGCGACACCGATCTCCGCGATGAGGTAGATGAAGATCGCGGGCACGCCGAACACCAGGTTGCGGTGTTTCCACAAGGACAGGTGTTTGCGCTGCTCCGCGTTGGCGCGCTGCGTGTCCTCGCCGAGCGTCGGCAGTTTCGCGCGGCTGATGACCAGCGCCAGCAGGACCAGCACCACGGCCACGAGCACGTAGGGCAGCTGCGTCGCCTGGGCATCCGCCATGCGCTGCTCGAGGCTGACGGCCGTGCCTTCCATCGTCGTGCCAGACACGGTCCGGCTGAGGATGAGGTAGCCGCCGAAGTAGGGCGCAAAGAAGGTTCCCATGGAATTGAAGGCCTGGACGAGTGTCAGTCGCGACTCGGACGTCTCGGGAGGTCCGACCACGGCAACGTAGGGATTCGCCGCGACCTGCAGCAGGGCTATGCCGCAGGCAATGACGAACAGCGCCACCAGCGTCACGGTGTAGGAGGGCATGCGGGCCGCGGGCACCATGCCCAGCGATCCGACGGCCATGACGACCAGGCCGATGATGATTGCCTTCTTGTACCCCACGCGCTCGATCAGGAAGGCCGAGGGCATCGAGGCGACGAAATAGGCGATGAACCAGACAGATTCGATCAGCGTCGTCTGCGTGTAGCTCAGGTCGAACACGCTGCGCAGGTGCGGCAACAGCGTGTTGTTGATGACCGTGATGAAGCCCCACATGAAGAACAGGCTCGCGAGCAGTGCGAGCGTCTTGCCGTAGCCTTGACCGGCGGCGGAACCGGCCTGCGGAGTGTTGTCGGTGGACTTCGGCGACGCCGGAACGGGTGCTGGCACTTTGATTCTCCCCTCGAATTGTCATTTAATTAGTAGGAGTATTTACCCGTCGAGTCAATGGGGGCGCTGAAATGGCAAAGATCGAACGGCGGTTGGGACAGGCCGGGTCGCTCGGCATCCTGGTGGCGCTGGGGCTGTTCCCGGCAGCGGAAGCCGCCACGGCCCGTCGGGAGGTGGCAGGGCCCCTGAAGGACGGGCGCGTCGTTGAAGCGGTGACGCTGCGAGGCGCCAACGGCGTTTCAGCCCGCATCCTGGCCTATGGCGCGACGCTGCAGTCGCTGGTCGTTCCGGACCGCAAGGGCCGCGAAAGCGACATCGTGCTCGGGCATGACACGCCTGCGGAATACGAGGCCACGCAGGACTTCTTC
>JBEEKA010000057.1:0-5567 GCA_041168985.1 Pseudomonadota bacterium
CAACGCCCTCACCCTCGCCCGTGCCGATGCCGTGCGCCTTAACACGCGCATCGAATACGTGGCGACCACCAGCGGTTGGGTCGTCCGACGTGCGGACACGGCGGAGGTCCTGCACAGCGGCACCGGGAAAGAAAGCGCACAGGCAGGCCTGGAAGTAACCTACGATCCCGAGGACTCACGTACAGTCACTTTCGACGCCTTCGGCCGGCGCACCACCAACACGGACGGCTCGGCGCCGCCGGACCAGGTGGACATCACCGCCAGCGCGATCACCGGCCCTGGCACCAATGAATACCATCCCCTGCGGCTGCAGATTCTTGCCAGCGGCGTGACCCGACTCTGCGATCCGGCGCTGGCCAGTACCGACTCGAGGGCCTGCCTGTGAAGCACCAGTCCGGCTCCTCCCTGGTCGAAGTACTCGTGTCCGTGCTGCTGCTCTCGATGGCCGTGCTCGGCCTCATGAGGGCACTGACGGCCGCGACCCGCAGCTCCGGCGATGTGGAGTACCGGTCGGTAGCCGCCACGCTGGCGGACGAAAGGGTCGGGCTCATGTGGATCGACCGCGCGAATCTCGCAGCCTATGCCGAGACCGACACCGCCGTGACGGCGATCCCGAATGGACATCGCACGACGACGGTCGCCGGCAACGTGGCCACGGTCACCGTGACCTGGCGTGCACCCACGGCACTGGCCGCCAGCACCCATAGCGTCACAGCCACCATCACGGGACCCTGACCGACATGCCAAGGCGAGAATCAGGTTTTTCCCTTGTCGAACTGATGACGGCGATGACCATCGCCTCGGTCACCGGCCTCGTCGTGCTGCAGGTCCTTTCGACGTTCGAGACCCGCAAGCAGACGACCTCCGGGCGGGACGATGCCCAGGTCAGCGCCACGATCGGTCTCTACGCGCTCGAATCCGAGATCCGCATGGCGGGTGCGGGTTTCACGACGCCAACCGGTTCGCTCTGCGGCAGCGGCATCAACATCGCCTACAACGGCGCGGTGATATCCGACGGGGCTCCCCTGCGTCCCATCCGGATCAATGACGGGGGCACCCGTCCCGACCAGATCGATATCCTCAGGAGCAACTCGGACTTCGGACCGGCTCCGGCGAGCGTGCTGGCCCTGATGGGCGGACCAACGGCACAGATTTCCGTGGATGGAGACATCAACATCGCCGCGGGCGATCTGCTCGTCGCCGGTGCCTCGAATGGCAGCAAACTCTGCACGCTGATGCAGGCTTCCTCCGCCCCCGTGGCCAATGGAACGAGTTTTTTCCTGCCCCATGCCTCCGGTACCGGTTTCCCGTTCAATCCGGCCGCACCGACATCGGTTTTCACGAACACGGTCAGCTACGACGTGACGGACATCGTGGTGTCCCTCGGGAACCGGGGATGGCAGCGATTCGGGATCGTCTGCAGCAGTGGCACCGTACCGTCGGCCACAAACTCCTGTGACCTGGCAAGTTACAACCTCCTCGCCACGACGGCTCCGACGCTGGCCAACGTGCAGTCAGAAGCCTCGCAGGTCATCGATCTGCAGGCCCAGTTCGGCGTCGCCGACACGGGCTCGCAGGTGGTGAATGCCTGGGTAGATGCCACGGGCGGCTGGGCGGCGCCCACGGAAGCCGACCAGCGTCGGATAAAGGCCATTCGGATCGCGCTGGTGACGCGCGGCAAGCGTGAAGCCACGGCCGTCAGTCCGGCTTCCCTCACCCTATGGACCGCGACAAACGGCACGGCGGTCACCCATTCCCTGACGGCGGATGAACGCAAGTACCGTTACCAGGTGCTGACGGTCGTGATTCCGCTCGTGAACACGATCTGGGCCAACCTATGAACCGTCAACGCGGCATTTCCCTCATCGTCGTGCTGATCGCGCTGATCATCATCAGTTTCGCAGCCACGGCCCTGCTTCGCTCCGTCGATACCGCCACGCTGATCACGGGCAACCTGGCCTTCAAGAAGGCCGCGCTCGCTTCCGGCGATGCAGGTTCCGAGGCGGCGATTGCCTGGCTCACGGCCAGCGCATCCGGCACGACGCTGCATTCCGACCGGTCCGCCGATGGCTATTACGCCACCTCGGCCGACGCCTGCGACCTGACGGGCAGCCTCACGCCCGACTCCAGCGCCGACAACGTCGCATGGACGGGCACGAACCCGCCCGCGAACTGCAACATGGTCGCGAGGCAGGCGGCATCCGCCGGCATCGCGAATGGCTTCACGGTCAGCTACGTGGTCAACCGCATGTGCAACGCCGCGGGCAATCCGTCTTCCATTTTCGCTGCCGACGGCACGACGCCCATGATCTGCTCGCGATCCGCCAGCGGTTCCGACACGGGAAGCACCCGGACCGGCGCCTACTACGGCAACTTCGCGCTGACCGGTGGCACGCAGGTTTTCTATCGCATCACGACGCGCGTCAGCGGACCCCGAAACACCGTGCGATTCACGCAGACCTTCGTGGTGCTGTGACAGGAGCATCCCCATGACAGCCCGCAAGAGTTTTCGATTAGGCGCCACCGCCCTGCTGGCCGCGCTGCTGGTTCCATCGCTCGCCGGCGCCGGCAGCGTGGATCTCGCCACCACGCCGATGGTCAGTGGCATCACGAAGGTCGTGAAGCCGAACGTGTTGTTCGTCCTCGACGATTCCGGATCCATGGACTGGGAGTACATGCCGGACACGTCCGGCAACATCTCGTCGTCGAACTACAACAGCGCCAATCCCTGCCAGCTCAACTTCGGCTACAACACGATTTTCTACAATCCGGCGATCAACTACGCCGTCCCGCTCAATTACAACGGGACATCTTTCTCCTCTGCCTCGGTCACCGCCGCCAAGAACGACGGCTACGCATCGACAAGCAGCACCGTGAACCTGACCAGCACATCCACGGTCACGAACACGACCACGCAGACCATCAACGTGAGCCTGGGCAACAACCCGTTCACCATGACCAACGGTTCGAAGACCGTCGTCGTGCAGAGCACGGGACACGGCCTCGCGAACAACACGACGGTCAGCTTTTCGATCAGTACGACCTACCTGGGCATCAAGGTCAATGGCTCGTACCAGATCACGGTGATCGACGCGAACCGGTTCAGCATCACGGACAACCAGTCCGCCAGTTCCAGCGGCACCGCCGGCGGCAGCGGCAAGAGCTATTCCTACGACGTGTCGACGACGACGACGACTCAGGCACCGAACTATTTCTATTACGAGTACACCGCCAGCCCCACCTCGCCGCCCAGCACCTGCGCGTCTTCGGGCAGCTACACGAAGGTCGCCGTGTCGTCGCTGTCATCCACCCAGCAGCAGAATTTCGCCAACTGGTTCCAGTACTACCGCAAACGCATCTTCATGATGCGTGCGGCCGCCAGCCGCACCTTTGCATCCCTTGACTCCAGCTACCGCGTGGGCTTCACGAAGATCAGCGATACCGGCACCGGATCGGATTTCGTGCCGATCAAGACCTTCGATTCCACGCAGAAGAACACCTGGTTCACGACCCTGTTCCGTGCTGCGCCCAGTGGCTTCACCCCCCTGCTTGGCGCCCTCTCCAAGGCGGGCCGCTATTACGGTGGCCGACTGGTCACCGGCAGCGCGGACCCGGTCCAGTACTCCTGCCAGCAGAATTTCACGATCCTCACGACCGACGGTTACTGGAACTCCGTCTCCTCATCGTACGGCCCCAACCAACTCGATAATTCCACGCTGGTGGGCAACCAGGACGGATCACTTGCGGCGCCCTACTACGACGCGAACGCCAGCACGCTGGCCGACGTCGCGTCCTACTACTACCAGACCGACCTGCGCACGGCAGGGGGGTCCTGGGCAACGGGCGGTTACCTTGACGGGACGACCACCCGGCTGGACGTGACATCGAACAACGTGCCTCCCAGCACGGCCGACCCCGCCACGTGGCAGCACATGGTCACCTTCACCATCGGCCTCGGGCAGAGTGGCAACGTCCTGTATGACTCACAGTACTACCTGAACGGCGGCACGCTGACGTGCCCAACGGGCAGCACGACCTGCGTCACCTACAAGCAGATCCTGCAGGGGACAAAGCCCTGGCCCAACCCCCTGCCGACGGAGAACCTCACGCGCATCGACGACCTCTGGCACGCGGCAGTGGACGGCCATGGCCGCTACCTGAGCGCCCGCGATCCCAATGCCCTGGTGACCTCGCTCCAGTCGACGCTGTCCACCATCTCGGCCATGAAGGCCTCGTCGGCTGCGACGGCTACGTCCAACCTCCAACCGGTCAGCGGTGACAATTCCGCGTACGTGGCCCAGTACACCACCGCGACCTGGACGGGCGACCTCCAGCAACGCGACATCGACCTCGTGACAGGCGGGGTCGGCGCCACTGCCGGCTGGTCCGTGGCGACACAGCTTGAGGGAATGGTGGACGACGCGAGCGACACGCGGACGATCTATACGTTTTCGTCATCGGCTTCCAACAAGCTGAAGGCCTTCAACGCCACCAACCTGACTTCCGAGATCGCGGCCGGCTACTTCAAGGGCAGCGGTTCGAACCCGGGCGGCGCCCTGTCGCAGTGGTCCACGCTGACCGGCTCGCAGCAGGCCCTGGCAACGGACACCGCGATGATCAACTACATCCGCGGACAGTCGGGAAACCAGTTCAATTCGAACAACTCCCTTGGCTTCTATCGCGACCGAGCCTCGGCACTGGGAGACATCGTCGATGGCGCCCCGGTTTACGTCAGCCCGCCGAACTTCAATTACGCGGACTCCGGATACTCCAGCTTCAAGACCAGCTGGCAGTCGCGGCGCAAGATGGTCTATGCCGCCAGCAACGACGGCATGCTGCATGCCATCGATGCAAACAACGGCAACGAACTCTGGGCCTACATCCCGACGGCCGTCATCTCGAAGCTGTACAAGCTCGCGGATTACAACTACCCGACCAACCACCAGTTCCTGGTCGACGGACCGATCACGGTCGGCGACATCTGGGACGGCAGCGCCTGGCGAACCATCCTGGTCGGGGGACTCGGCAACGGCGGTCGGGCCTTCTACGCCCTTGATGTGACGGACCCCACCGCGCCGAAGGCACTGTGGGAGTTCGCGCAGTCCGGCGGTTCGGTCAACGACGCGGATCTGGGCTATTCCTACGGTAATCCGGTCATCACGAAGCGGGCATCCGACAGCCGCTGGGTGGTCATCGTCGCCTCGGGTTACAACAACACCAGCGGCGACAGCAAGGGACGTCTGTACGTCCTGGACGCCGGCGCCGGAACCCTACTCTCGGAGATCGTCACCGACAGCAACAACGATCCCAACATCAGCGGCATTGCGAAGGTTTCGAACTACGTCACCAATTCGAGCGTCGACAACCGAAGCCAGTACGTATACGGCGGCGACCTGGGGGGAAGGCTGTGGCGCTTCGACATCAATGCCGGCACCTCGAAGCGACTCGGACAGACCAGCTCGACTCTGGGCAACCAGCCCATCACGGTCCGGCCGGAACTCGGCAGCGTGACCGACTCCGCGGGAACCGCCTGGCGCGTCGTGTATTTCGGCACGGGCCGCTACATC
>JBEEKA010000058.1:0-3792 GCA_041168985.1 Pseudomonadota bacterium
GGAACTGAATCGCATCGTGATGTCGGCAGCCGAGAGGCGGATGCCGGTCTCGATGCTGATGATCGACATCGACCGCTTCAAGCAGGTCAACGACACGCTCGGGCACCAGGCTGGCGACGATGTGCTGGCAAAGCTCTGCGAGCGGATCAAGGGGAGGCTGCGGCAGAGCGACCTGTTCTCCCGCTTCGGTGGCGAGGAGTTCGTCGTCGTGTTGCCGGATACCGAACCCCGGGACGCCCGGCGCGTCGCGGAATCGGTGCGGGAGGTCGTGTCTTCGCAACCGATGCGCGTCGCCGGTCAGGACATGACCGTGACGATCAGCATCGGCGTCCGGACGATCCGGCCGGTAACCGCCGACGCCGGCGCTGCGGAACAACTGATCCTCGACAGCGATGCCGCGATGTACCGGGCCAAGCGCGCGGGCCGGAATCGGGTCGAGGTTTTTCGCATGAAACAGCCGTCGCCGGCCTGAGTCCGCCGGTCGCGCCGTCCTTCCATCGTACCAGCGCGAAAGATTCACTCTGCACGGCAATCGGATCATGCACTATCGGAAGGCATGGTTCTTGCTTTACCCATGCCCACAATGGAGCAAGTGGTAATGGAAATGGGTCTGGATCGCTACACGCGGAGCGATGGCTACGACGAGTTCATTGGTCGGGACGGGCAGCCCCGACCCGCCGCACGGGCGCTGTGCCAGTACCTTTCGGGACTTGCCGAGGGTGACCTGCTCGCGCGGCGGGCCGCGGTGGATGCCGCCATCGTCACCATGGGCATCACGTTCACCACCTACGGAGATGGCGCAAGTATCGATCGTGCCTGGCCTTTTGATCCCATACCGCGCGTGATGCCCGCGAGCGAGTGGGCCCGCATCGACCTCGGGCTCCGCCAGCGATTGACGGCGCTGAACCTCTTCATCGACGACCTCTACAACGGCCAGAAGATCGTGCGGGACGGCGTGTTCCCCGCCGAGCTGCTCGCCAATTCGCGCAATTTCAGGGAGCAGTGCAAGGGCATGTCGCCCCGTTTCGGGGTGTGGGCCCATATCTGCGGCACCGATCTGGTGCGCGACAAGGACGGCACGGTGTACGTCCTCGAGGACAACCTGCGGGTTCCTTCCGGCGTGTCGTACATGCTCGAGAACCGGATCCTGATGAAGTCGGCGTTTCCCGAGTTGTTCCAGATGTGCCGCATCAAGCCCCTGGACGGCTATACGGCGGCCCTGTACGACATGCTCGCGGCCCTTTCTCCGCGTCCCGGCGACCGTCCGGTGATCGCGCTGCTGACGCCGGGTATCTTCAATTCGGCCTATTTCGAGCACAGTTACCTCGCGCAGCAGATCGGTGCACAGCTCGTCCAGGGGTCGGACCTGGTGGTCGGCAAGGATGACGTCGTCTACATGAAGGACGTAGCGGGCCTGCGCCGCGTGGACGTGATCTATCGTCGTATCGACGACGATTTCCTGGATCCCGAGGCGTTCCGCGCCGATTCGATGCTGGGCGTGCCGGGTCTGATGCGGGCCTGGCGCAAGGGCACTGTCGCCATCGCGAATGCACCGGGCGCCGGCGTGGCGGATGACAAGGTCGTGTACGCCTTCGTGCCGGAGATCATCCGGTATTACCTTGCGGAAGATCCCATCCTGCAGAACGTTCCCAGTTATCTCTGTTATCGGGAAAAGGATTACGAGTACGTGCTGGCGAACCTGGACAAGCTGGTCGTCAAGCCGGCAAACGAGTCGGGGGGTTACGGGATCCTCATCGGGCCGCAGGCCACGCCCGAAGCGCGACGACAGTGTGCCGAACGCGTGAAGGCCGATCCGCGCGGTTTCATGGCCCAGCCGACGCTGACGCTTTCCACGGTTCCGACCCTGATCGGCAGCCAGATCGCGCCCCGGCACGTGGACATGCGCCCATTCGTGCTGCAGTCGGCAGGGCTTTACGCGACAACCGGCGGACTGACGCGCGTGGCCCTGCCGGAAGGATCCCTCGTGGTCAATTCTTCGCAGGGCGGCGGCAGCAAGGACACCTGGATCGTGGAGGACACCTGATGCTTTCACGCGCAGCCGAAAACCTGTACTGGATGGCCCGCTATCTAGAGCGGGCCGAAAACACAGCGCGCCTCATCAATGCCACCGGGCAGGTGCAGCTGGACCTGCCGCGTGGCGCACGATTCGGCTGGGACAGCCTGTTGCAGATCGTCGGGCTCGATCCGCAGTTCAAGGAAGCCTATGCGGAGTCCAATGAATCCAACGTGATGGATTTCCTCATCGCGTCGCCCCGCAATCCCGGATCCATCCACTCCTGTATCCGCTATGCGCGCGAGAACTGCCGCGTGATGCGCGACGTGCTGCCGCGCGAACTCTGGGAACGCGTCAACACCATGTACCTGGCCCTGTTGCGCCAGTCGGAGGCCCACCGTGAACGGGTCACGCGTCGGCGTCTGCTGGAGGATCTCATCCGCGACAAGCAGTCGGCGACCGGCCTCCTGTCCGACTGCATGAGCCATGACGTCGCCTACCAGTTCCTGAGCCTGGGCGAATACATCGAACGCGCGGACATGACCACGCGCATCCTCGACATCAATACGGCCGTGCTGCTGCCGGCGGGCAGTGGCGATGACGAAGATGCCGTGACCTCGCTGCTCTGGGTCGCGGTCCTCAAATCCCTGTCCGCGTTCCAGATGTATCGCCGGCATGGCGCACATCGCGTCAACGGGGATGACGTCGTGAGCTTCCTGGTCACGAACCACCATTTCCCGCGCTCGGTCGTGTTCTGCCTGGACGACATCGAAGGTCGGCTGGCCAACCTGCCGCACAATGTCGTCCCCTTGCGCGCGTTGCGGACGGCGCGACGGCGCGTGGACAGTCTTGAGCCGTCCGATCTCGCGCCATTGAAGCGTCACGAAACCTTTGACCGGATGCAGGAGGATCTCGCCAGGATCCACGATGCCGTGGCGGCCGAGTATTTCCACTTGCACAACGACGAAAAGACGGAGCCGATGTGTCCATCCACGTAGCGCTGAATCATGTGACGCATTACCGCTACGATCGGCCCGTGACGCTGGGGCCGCAGGTGGTGCGCCTGCGTCCGGCGCCGCACAGCCGGACACGCATCCTGTCGTACTCCATGCGCGTGGAGCCGGCGAAGCATTTCCTCAACTGGCAGCAGGATCCGCAGTCGAACTACCTGGCACGGCTGGTCTTCCCCGAAGCCACGCGGGAGTTCCGGGTCGAGATCGATCTGTTGGCCGAGATGGCCGTCCACAATCCGTTCGACTTCTTCGTCGAGCCTTACGTGGAGAAGTGGCCTTTCGCGTACCGCGAAGAAGAGGCCAGGGAACTGGCCCCGTTCCGCGTGCTGGCGAAGCATGGTGCGGAGTTCGACGCCTATTTGGCCACCATCGACCGCACGCCACGGAATACCGTGGACATGCTGGTCGAACTGAACCGGGTGCTGCAGACACGGATCTCTTACACCATCCGCATGGAGCCCGGCGTCCAGACGCCGGATGAGACGCTGCGCAAGGCGTCGGGGTCCTGCAGGGATTCAGGCTGGCTGCTGGTGCAGGTGCTGCGCCATCTGGGTTTTGCCGCACGTTTCGTGTCGGGGTACCTCATCCAGTTGGCGGCAGACGTCAAGTCGCTGGACGGCCCTTCCGGCACCGACAAGGACTTCACCGACCTGCACGCCTGGTGCGAGGCCTATGTGCCGGGAGCGGGCTGGATCGGCCTCGATCCGACCAGCGGCCTGCTCGCGGGCGAGGGGCACATCCCGCTCGCCGCCACCGCCGACCCGC
>JBEEKA010000059.1:0-15446 GCA_041168985.1 Pseudomonadota bacterium
TGTCAGGAAATCCCTGAGCCGGACTTCCGGTTTTCCTGAATTGCAGATCGCGCCCGGGAGTGACAATTCCATTGCATTCCCGGATCCATCCGGCAAAGGACATGCCATGCAAGCGCCCGCCACTCCGATCAATGAAGCCCAGCGCCTGAAGTCCCTGCATGCGCTCGGCCTGCTCGACACCGCGCCTGACGAGGCCTTCGATCGGCTGGCGCAGCTTGCGACCGCGGCATTCAATGTGCCCCTTGCCGTCGTGTCCCTTGTCGACCGCAAGCGGCAGTGGTTCAAGTCGCGCCAGGGACTGCGCGCCACCGAAACGTCGCGCGATGTCTCCTTCTGCGGCCACGCCATCCTGGGGGACGAACCCTTCGTCGTGCCGGATGCGGCGAATGACAGCCGCTTCCAGGACAACCCGCTGGTGACCGGCGAGCCCGGCATCCGCTTCTACGCGGGTCAGCCGCTTCATGCCCCCGATGGCCATCGCATCGGCACCCTTTGCGTGCTGGATCATCGTCCCCGCGACTTTTCCGCACGGGAACGGCAGCTGCTGCGCGAACTGGCGATCCGCGTCGAACGCGAGATTTCCTTGCGGGCCACGTCGGCCATGGATCCGGTGACGCAGCTGGCGAACCGCCAGGGTTTCGATGCGCTGGTCCGGCAGGCCCTTGAGTCCTGCCGTCGCCATGGACAGGAAGCCTGCTACGGCATGATCCGGCTCGACGGCGCGTCGGACATGGGCCTGAGTCTAGGCGAAGCGGCTGGCCATGCGGTGCTGAGGCAGTTCAGCGAACATTTCGCGCGCGCCTTCGTGAACGGCGACATCCTCGCGCACTGCGCCCCCGGCGAGTTCCGCTTCTTCACGCCCGGCCGGGGCGAGCGCGACATGCTCGACGTCCTGGACCTGCTGGCGCAGCAGACCTGCGGTTCGGTGGGCGGACGGTCATACCTCGACCCGGTCTGGTTCGCCGGCACGGTCGATGTCTTGAGCCAGCGCGAGGCCGGCAGCGCCGCGCTGGGTGCCCTGGCTGCCGAGCGGCTGGCCTACTTCCGGGCGCGGCGACTGAACCTGATGCAGTCCTTCGCTGGAAACTGATACCGTCGCCGGTAAAGCGGTACCCCGTGCGGGACAGGTATAGTCCCGCCCCCTTTATCCAAGCCTGCAGTGCCGGAGTAGTTCCATGCGCCTTGATGCCATCGCGATTGGCAAGAATCCCCCCGAGGAAGTGAACGTCGTCGTCGAGGTCCCCGTCGGTGGCGAACCCATCAAGTACGAGATGGACAAGGAATCCAGCGCCCTGGTCGTGGACCGCTTCCTCTACACGCCGATGCGCTACCCGGGCAATTACGGCTTCATTCCGCACACCCTGTCCGATGACGGCGATCCCTGCGACGTCCTGATCGCGAACCACCGCGGCATCATCCCGGGCGCGGTGATCGCCGTGCGGCCCGTGGGCGTCCTGCGCATGCAGGACGAAGCCGGTGGAGACGAGAAGATCGTGGCGGTGCCGGTGCCGAAGCTGACGCGCCGCTATGAGGGCGTGAAGAACTACTCCGACCTGCCGGACATCTCGCTCCAGCAGATCAAGCATTTCTTCGAGCACTACAAGGACCTCGAAGACGGCAAGTGGGTCAAGGTGCTCGGCTGGGGCGATGCGGACGCCGCGAAGCAGCTGATCGTCGAGTCGATCGAACGCGCGAAGCAGGCCGGCAAGGGCCGCTGATCCCGGGCCAGCAGGGACATCTCGATGTCCATCTGGGAGGCCATGAAGCGGATCAGCGCCAGGCCGGTGCAGATGGCGCTGCTGGTCTCCCTGCTGCTGCTGGGGATGACCTCCTGGAACGCCTGGCAGCTGCGGCAGGATGCCCGCACTCGGGCAGCCGAAGAAGTGCTTGGCGTGCTGGACCAGCTGGCGTCGGCACTGGATGGCCGCTTCCGGGACAACGCCGGCTTCCTGCTGCAGGTGGCCGGCGCCGCTGCGGATTACCCCGACAAGCCGGAAGCGGAGCAGGCGGAGTTCCAGTCCCTTGCCCGCAGGGAGCTGAACCGCCATCCCGGCATCCTCAGACTGTTCCTGACCGACCGGGCAGGTCAGCAGATCTACAACTCCGGCTTCGATGCCAGCCGCGTCCGACTGCCGTTCATGGGCAGGTACCCGCTGTTCAGTCGTGCCAGGAACGGCGAGTCCCTGGTGTTCCAGGGCCCGCAGCAGGCCAACCTCGACAGCCAGAACGTGATCTTCATGGCGCGCCCCGTTCGCGGGAGCGGGGGCGAGTTCCAGGGCATCGTGGGTCTCGTCGTGCCAACCTCGGGACTCAGCGATCGCCTGCAGGATGTATCGCGCGCGGCGAACCAGCAGGTGCTGCTGCTGACGGATGAAATGAACGTCGTGCGCGAAGGGCTGCCCGCGGACCGCGGGGCGGCAGCCGGGCCGGTGGAGGGGGTGGCGGCGCAGTTGTCGTCGCAGCGCGAGGCGCGCCCCGAAGCCAATCGCCATGTTTGGCAGACACCCGGGACGGCCGGGACGTCGGATGACCTCCATGCGGCGGCCCGGATCGGGGAGTTCCCTTACTGGCTGCTCGCATCCCGCGCGGGACGGACGACTGACGCCACCTGGCGACGCAACGCACTGATCACCGGCGTTGCGACCGGTGTCGCCGTCCTGCTGATCCTGGCGGGCGCGGTGTCGCTGACGCGCCAGCGTGCCCGCCTGCAGGATCGGATCCGCGAGGCAACGTCCGAACTCACGGCCAGCGAGGAACGCCTGCGCGAGGTGGCGGCGCGCAGTGAGTCCATCCTCGAGGCGCTGCCCGACGGACTGCTCGTCACGGATGCAAACGGAAAGATCCTGTCCCTGAACCGCAGCATCGAATCGATGTTCGGCTACACCCGGGAAGCCTTGCTGGGCAGGTCCGTCGACCAGCTCATCCCGGACCGTTTCCGGGCGGGCCATGGCGGCAAGGTCGAAAGCTTCATGGGCCAGAAGGGCCAGATCCAGAAACGCAGCCACATGGCGTTCCGCGCCCTGGCGCGAGATGGCCGCGAGTTCCCGGTCGACCTCGGGCTGAACCTGCGCACCGAAGGCGATGGCAAGGAAGTCATCTGCACCATCCGCGACATATCCCAGCGGGTCGCCGCCGAAGAGAAACTCCGCGCGGTGCAGGCCGACTACCAGAAGCTGTTCGAGCAGTCCCCGGAGGGCACGCTGATCCTGGGGGACATCGAAACCGGCACCATTGCGGACTGCAACGCAGCCGCACTCAGGATGTTCGGGATCCGGAGCGGGCGCGAAGGTCTGGTCGGCAAGACCATCCTCGACCTGTCGCCCGAGCGGCAACCGGATGGCCGTCTGTCGACGGAGGCGATGCAGGCCCTTCGCGACAACGTCGCGTCGGAAGGCGGCATGTGGCACGAATGGCAGCACCGCTGTCCGGACGGCCGCCTGATCGACGTCGAGGTGACGACGAGCGCCACCATCTACCGCGGCAATCGGGCGGCCCTGGCGATGATGCGGGACGTGACCGAGCGCAAGGCGGTCGAGCGGCGACTGGTCCGCAGCGAAGCCATGCTCGCCCGTGCCCAGTCGATCGCGAAGATCGGCAGCTTCGAATTCGACGCCGCGACCGGCAAGTACGTCTCGTCGGCCGAAACCGATCGGCTGTTCGGCGTGTCGGACCAGACCACGACGAGCCTTGCGCAGTGGTTCGAGCGCGTCCATCCGGACGACAGGGAGCGCGTCGCCGAGGCCTGGACGGCCACGCTTCGGGGCGCGGCCTATGACCAGACCTATCGCATCGTCGTCGGCGGCGAGACCCTCTGGGTCCGATCCATCGCGGAGGTGGAGACGGCATCGGACGGATCGATACGCCGTATTTCCGGTGCGGTCCAGGACATCACGGCTGCGCAGCGGAACGCTTCGTGGTGACAGCCAGCGAAATCCCGAGGAGTAAGGGGAGGGCATGGCGCCCTCCCCCGGTTCACATCATCTGCTTCAGAACTTGAAGACGCCTTCCAGCGACACCGAGAACTGGCTCTTGCCCACCGCGGAAGCCGGCTTCAGGAAGGTCGCGACGTCAGACTCGTCGGCACGCAGTTCGCCACGCACCTCGAAGGCCTTGCTCGGCGCATAGGCCAGCGTCAGCGTGCCTTCCTTGAGCTTCTGCGGCGTTCCCGTGCGGGCGCCGTCCTCGTCGTCGAAGTACTCCGCGCGCAGCGACACGCGCCAGTTGTCGTCGATCGCGTAGTTCAGGTAACCGGCCACGCCCTGCCAGCTGGCCGTGCCGAGGCTGGTGGACGGCAGCAGCGTCTTTTCCTGGCTGCCGTAGTCGTAATTCAGCACCAGGCTCAGGCTGTCCGACAGGGTCCACGTTGCCACGAGGTCGATGATGGTACGCGCACCCGCCGAACCGCCGGCGTACGCAGGTTCAGTGCCGTAGTAACCCTGCGCGCCCAGCGTGAAGGCCTTGCTCGGGGCCCAGAGCATGCCGGCTTCGATGGTCTTCTGGCTGTTCAGGTCGTTGACCTGGTCCCAGCCGTTGTTCAACCCGAAGGTGAAGCTCAGGGTCGAATCGTAGGCGTAGACGGCGCGCACGCCCGTGTGGGTCAGCGGTTCGTAGTTGAACAGCAGCGAACGCGAGGTGTTGACGTTCAGCGTGGGGTTGATGACCTCGGCGCCCACCAGCGTCGCGAAGCGACCGCCCATCACGGTCCAGCTGCCCGATGCGTACTGGACGAAGGCCTGCGTGAGGTTGATGTCGCCCGAGCCGCCGCCCGAGGTGTAGGCATTCAGGAGACCGGCATCATGGCCCGCGACCACGTTGACGACGCCGCCGAAACCTTCGGTCGGCTGGTAGGCAACGGTCAGCCCGGCCTGGTGCAGGTCGAAGCTGTCATGCTGGACGTCGAACGTACGGTAGTTGCCGAGGCCGGAGTTGTAGAGGTAGCCGGCGGAGACATAGCCATGGACGGCGACGCCCGAAGCGGCCAGCACATCGGTAAGGCCCGGGCCGGACGGCGGCGCGTCCGCGGCCGCATCGGCGGCCAGCGAAAGGACCGGCATCGACGCGATGACGCAGGCGGCGGAGATCAGACGGGCACTGTTACGCATGTTCGGAATCCTCTGCAAAAAAATTAGGCAAAGGGACAAAGCAGGATGCGTGCCAACTGCGCCGGCCCGCGTAAGACGCCGCGAAATGCGGCATCTGCGGCCTATGCACCGTGTCGGCGCACCGATCTGGGGCGGTGCGGCGCGGCCGAGGCACCGACATGAAGCGGCGTGAAATGGATTTCAGGCACCGACCAGGCGCACCGGCTGCCGGGATGTATCAAGTTCGACCACGATGTCGGCCCGTGCGGGCATCTCTTCGAGGATATGGCGCGTGATGCGTTCGTAATGCTGGATGAACCGCGCGACTGCGGCATCGTCCATGACGCGCGACAGGTCGCCACCTTCGGCCGTCACCCGGGCACGCAGCTTGTGCTCCTGCTCGAGACGCCAGGCGTAGACGATGTCGAAGGACGGCGCCTGCAGCAGGACCTGCAGGTCAAGGCGACCGAAGAGGGTCCTGTATTCGCCCGCCAGCGCGTGGTTTACATGGCGTCGCCAGAGGCCCTCCCTGTCGTCGTCGCGCTCCAGCGCGTTGATCGGCGCCGAGAGGGCGGAATCCGGTTCCGGACGCGCACCGACGAACCAGCCTTCGAGTATCACGATGCGGACCGGTGACTGGACACGGGGCCAGTCGGATTGCGGACGGCGGTCGTCATGCTGCTTGTCGAAGGCCGGCACGGCGACCGGTCCATTCCCGTGCAGCAGGGCATCGATCGTCGACAGACCCAGCGCCACGTCATGCGTACCCGGTACGCCGCGGGTACGGAAGAGGGGATGCACCGCGCGGCCGAGCGCCTGGCGATCGGCGTGCGTCAGGTACAGGTCGTCGATCGAAAGCACCGCCGTCGGCAGTCCCTGCGCATCGAGCAGTGCCTTCAGCACCGCGCCCATCGTGGACTTGCCGCTGCCCTGCGAGCCGCAGAGGCCCACGGTCATTCCGCCCTGGTGCGCACGCGCGACCGTGCCGATGCGCTGCGCGATCGGTGCGTGCACGGCGCCGATCAGCGTGCGGAAGCGGGGCGGCAGCCGTTCCTTCGAGAGGAAATCGTCGATCCAGGCGTCGTCCATCATCGGGGCGATGGCGTCCTCAGGCGACCTTGTCCTGCACGGGCTGCCCGGCGAAGAAGAGGTCGACGTTGCGCGCAACCCGCAGGCCCATGGCGGTGCGGGTCTCGCGCGTCGCGCTGCCGAGGTGCGGCAGCAGCACGACGTTGTCGAGGCCGGCCAGGTCCGGGTGCACCACGGGTTCGCGCTCGTACACGTCGAGGCCGGCGGCGGCGATGCGGTTCGCCTTCAGTGCAGCGGCCAGCGCGGCTTCGTCGACGACCGTGCCGCGCGCCGTGTTCACGATGACCGCCGTCGGCTTCATGCTCGACAGCCGCGCGGCATTGATCAGGTGGTGCGTTTCCGCACCCCCCGGGCAATGCAGTGACAGCACGTCGCTCTGCGAGATCAGGGCGTCGACGTCGCCGACGTAACGCGCATTGCAGGCGGCCTCGATGTCTGCCGGCGCGCGGCGACGGCCAAAATAGGCGATCTGCATGCCGAAACCATGGTGTGCCCGGTGCGCCGTGGCCTGAGCGATGCGGCCGAAGCCGATGATGCCCAGCGTCTTGCCGGACACGCTCTGCCCCATGAGGTGCGTCGGGCGCCAGCCCGTCCAGCGGCCGTCGCGCAGTTCGCGTTCGCCCTCGCCGGCACGTCGAGTCGCCATCAGCATGAGCAGGATCGCGAGGTCCGCCGTCGCATCGGTAAGGACGTCCGGGGTGTTGCTCACCGTGATGCCCGCGGCCTTCGCTGCGGCGACATCGATGTGGTTGAAGCCGACCCCGAAGTTGCCGATGAGCTTCACGCGGGCGTCCGGCGTGCCCAGCACGGCCGCATTGATCGTGTCCGTCACGGTCGGGCAGATGGCGTCGTAATCGCGCATCGCCTGCTGGAGCGAGGGCACGTCCATCGGGGTGTCGCTCTCGTTCAGCGTCACGTCATACCGTTCGCAGAGGTAACGCTCGGCCTCTTCCGTCCAGCGGCGCGTGAGCAGGATCTTCGGTCTGGCAGCGGTCATGGTGCGGGCCTTTGCAGTCAGCGGTGCAGTCGTTCCGCGTGCCACGCCACGTGATCCGCAATGAACGTCGAGATGAAGTAATACGAGTGGTCATACCCCTCGTGGCGGCGAAGCGTGAGTTCCTGGCCTGCGCCCGCGCAGGCCGACTCGAGCAGTTCGGGCTTGAGCTGCTCGACGAGGTACGGATCGGCCAGTCCCTGGTCCACGAGGATGTCGTCGTATCGCCCCCGCGCGGCGCCGGCCTCGATGAGGCGCGCCGCGTCATGGCCCTGCCAGTGGGATTCGTCGGCACCGAGGTAGGCCGTGAAGGCCTTGCGGCCCCAGGGGCAGCGCGTCGGCGACGCGATCGGCGCAAACGCCGACACGGAGCCGAAGACATGCGGGTGCCGCAGGGCCAGCGTCAAGGCGCCATGGCCGCCCATCGAATGCCCGCTGATGCCGACGTTCTCCATGCAGATGGGGAAGGACGCCGCGGCAGCGGGCAGCAGGTCCTCCATCACATAGCGTTCCATGCGGAAATGCTGCGACCAGGGTTCCTGCGTGGCGTCCACATAGAAGCCCGCGCCCTGACCGAGGTCGTAAGCGGCGTCATCCGCCACGTTGTCGCCGCGGGGGCTGGTGTCCGGCGCGAGGATCGCAAGGCCCAGTCTGGCCGCCGCGGCATAGGCGCCTGACTTCGACGTGAAGTTTTCCTCGGTGCAGGTCAGACCCGAAAGCCAGATGAGCAGCGGGAATGGACCTTTTCCCTCGGGTCGGAAGAACGAGAACTTCATCGGCGTACCCGTCGCCGCGCTGTCATGGCGCGCGAAGCTCAACGTGCCGCCGTGGACCTTGTGGTGCTGGGTGATGGTGCTCATGGTGCGGTGATCCTACGGTGACACCCTGTTCGCGTATAGTCCGCGCCATGAGCTCCCGCATCACCATGCTGTCCGGCATCGTGGCTGTCCTGTTGTTCGTCGCGGTCCCGCGCGCGCAGTCCGCTGCGCCGAAGCCTTTCGCGTCACGCGAAGAAGTGGAGAACCTGCTTGCCACGGGCCTGCCATCGGGTTCCAGCGTGGCCGCCGTGTCACGCTTCCTCGATCAGCATGGCATCGGCCATGGCAAAGCGGAGCCGTCGGGCCCCTCGATGCAGGTCACCGGCAGTGTCCCGGGCCTGCGCAGCAAGACGTCTCGCTTCAGCCTGCAGGTCCGTTTCTCCTTCCTGCAGGACCGGCTGATCGGCTATTCGTTCACCGAGGTCCCGGCGGGCCAGGGTCAGGGTGGATGACCGCTGAGGTTCGGATCCGGACCGGGCTGCTGCTGGCGGCGCTGTTGCCACTGTCCGGCTGTGCCGTGCCGTCGGCCCGGGACAGCCTGACGTCCACGCTTGCCGCGCCGGAACTGGCCCGCGGGCCGCGCATCGAGTGGCGTCGGGACGAGGCCGCGGACGAGGCCGTGCAAGGCGAAATCCGCCGGCTGCTGGCGGGTGGCGTCACGGCGGAGTCGGCCATCGCCGTCGCCTATCTCGCCAGCCCCGAACTGCAGCTCGCGCTGGAGCGCATTGAAGTCTCGCGCGCGGACCTTGTCGCCGCGACGCGTCTGCCCAATCCCACCGCCATCGTCGGCGTGCGCGAACCCGGTGGCGCGCTGGCGGCGTTCTATCCGACGCGCACCGTCACGGTCGGCTTGCTGCAGAACGTGCTGGCGCTGTTGAACCAGCCTGCGCGGCGGCGCATCGCGGAGGCCGACCTCGGGCGCGCGCAGCTGGAGGCGGCGGACCGCATCGTCGGCATCGCTGCCGAAGTGAACCAGGCCTGGATCGAGCTGGTGACGGCCGAGCGCGTCGAGGCAATCCGCAGGCAGTCGCTGGAGGCGGGCCGGGCCGCGGTCGACCGCGTGGTCGTCGGCGCCGCGAACCGCAAGGAATTCGGGATCGTCGATGTCGCGAACGAACGCGGCACGCTCTACGGTCTGGAAACCCAGTCGATGCGTGCCCGCCTCGATGTCCAGACCGCCCGGGCCGCGCTCGCGCGGCTCATGGGCACCGCGGGGCGGTACGACGAATGGGTGACCAAGGGCGACCTGCCGGGGCTGCCCGCGTCGGACCCGGATCTTGCGACCCTTACGCCGCAGGCACTGCAGGGCCGTCTGGACCTGCGCGCAGCGCGCCAGGCCGTGGCGGTGCGCCTGCGACTGCTCTCGATGCAGCGCCGCTTCCGGTGGCTCGGCACACTGGAGCTCGGCGTCTTCCGGGAGAGTGCGTCGGGCGGCATGAGCTTCACCGGTCCGAATGCGGTCATCGAGCTGCCGGTCTTCGACCAGCGCCAGTCGCAGCTGCTGGCGTCGGATGCGGAGTACCGCAGCGCGCGCCGCACGCTGGAACAGCTGGTGCTCGCCGCGCATGGCGAACTGCGCACCCACGCGGCTGAAGTCACGGCGACCCGGTCGATGGTCGAGAAGTACCGCGACGCCGTGTTGCCGAACCAACGGCAGCTGTCGTCGCGGATCGACCAGGGTTCGCAAACCCTGGCGGCCGTCGAACGCCTGCGGCTGCAGCAGTCGATCCTCGGTTCCGAGGAACAGGCGCTGCAGCTGCTGCGCGACTACTGGCGCGCACGCGGGGCGCTGGCCCGGGCCGCAGGGGCCTGGGAAAGCGTCGGCCTCGCCGCCCGCTGACTAGCCGGCCTTCGTGGCCCGGATCACGTCGGCGAGCCGGCCGACGAGTTCATCGATCTGCGGTTTTTCGATGATGAAGGGCGGCGACAGCGCAGTGAGATCCCCGGCGGTCCGCACGAGGATCCCCGCTTCGAAGGCACGCAGGAAGGTATCGAAACCGCGCGCGCCCGGCCTGCCGGCCCAGGGTTCGTATTCGATCCCGGCCATCAGGCCGTAATTGCGCACGTCGATCACGCCGGGCAGGCCCTTGAGGCTGTGTACGGCGTCTTCCCAGTACGGGGCGAGTTCCTTCACGCGTGCGAACAGGCCTTCCTGTTCGTACAGCGCCAGCGTCGCCAGCCCCGCGGCGGCGGCCGTCGGATGTCCCGAGTACGTGTAGCCGTGGTAGAGCTCGATCGCCGTTTCAGGGCCGGTCATGAACGTGTCGTGCACGGCCTTCGTGGCGAGCACGCCGCCCATCGGCACCGCGCCGTTCGTGAGCCCCTTGGCCATCGTCAGCAGGTCCGGCGTCACGCCGAACTCCTGCGCGGCAAAGGCCGAACCCGTGCGGCCGAAACCCGTGATGACCTCGTCGAATATGAGCAGGATGCCGTGTCGGTCGCAGATCGCGCGCAGGCGCTGCAGGTAGCCCCTGGGCGGCGGCAGGACGCCGGTGCTCCCGGCGACCGGCTCGACGATGACCGCGGCGATATTCGAGGCATCGTGCAGGGCGACCAGCCGCTCGAGTTCGTCCGCGAGTTCCGCGCCGTGTTCCGGCAGGCCGCGGCTGAAGGCATTGCGGGCAAGGTCGAAGGTGTGGGGCAGGTGGTCCACGCCCGCCAGCATCGACCCGGCCCAGGCCTTTCGGTTCGGGGGCATGCCACCCACGCTCATGCCGCCGAAGTTCACGCCGTGGTAGCCGCGCTCGCGGCCGATGACTCGTGTGCGCGAGCCTTCGCCGCGCAGGCGGTGGTACTGCAGGGCGATCTTGAGCGCGGTGTCGACGGCCTCCGAACCCGAATTCACGAAGAACACGTGGTCCATGCCTTCGGGCGCGATCCGCACGAGCGCCGTGGCCAGCTCGAATGCCTGCGGATGGCCCATCTGAAAGGGCGGCGCGTAATCGAGCTGTTCCATGGAACGGGCCACGGCGTCCGTGATCTCGCGGCGCCCATGGCCCGCGTTCACGCACCACAGGCCGGCGACGCCATCGAGGATCCGGCGGCCTTCCGTCGTCCAGTAATGGACGCCCTCGGCGCGCGACAGCAGGCGCGGCGCGGACTTGAAGTGGCGGTTCGCCGTGAACGGCATCCAGTGCGCGTCGAGATGGTTGCTCATGGTGATTGATGATAGAACACCGCATGCTCGATACGACCTCCCCTGAACTTCGCTTCGTCGCGACGGTGCCCCGCGGTTTCGCGGACCTGCTCGCCCTGGAACTCGCCTCGCTGGGAGCCAGCGACATCCGTGAACGCGCCGGCGGCGTGGCCTTCCGCGGCAGCCTGGAAACGGGCTATCGCGTCTGCCTGGAGTCCCGGCTCGCGAGCCGCGTGCTGCTGCAGGTGGGTAACGCCAGCATGGCCGGCGGCACCGACTCCCTGTACGACGCGGTGCGTGCCATCGACTGGCGGCAGCACCTCGACCCGCGCGGCACGATCGCCTGCGAATACACCGGGTCGCATCCGGCGATCAGCAATACCCATTTCGGCACGCTGAAGGTCAAGGACGCGATCTGCGACCAGCTGCGTGACAGCACCGGCCAGCGCCCGGACGTCAGCACCGAGCGCCCGACGCTGCGCGTCCATGCGCATGTCGGCGGTGGCCAGGTGACCGTCTCGATCGACCTCGCCGGTGAATCGCTCGGACGTCGCGGCTATCGCGTCGCCGGAGGCGAGGCGCCGCTGCGCGAGAACCTCGCGGCCGGCATCCTGGTGCGTGCGCAGTGGCCGCAGATCGCGGCCGCTGGGGGCGAGTTCCTCGACCCGATGTGCGGCTCGGGCACTTTCGTGATCGAAGCGGCGTGGATGGCCGCCGACATCGCGCCCGGGCTCATGCGCGACTACTTCGGCTTCCTTGGCTGGGAACAGCACGACGCCGCCATCTGGGAACGTCTCCGCGAGGCGGCGCTCAGCCGCATGAAACAGATCCTCCCGGTGACCGTGCGGGGCCGCGACCGCAACCCGGGCGCCGTGGCGACGGCGCAGGCCAACGCGCGTCGCGCGGGCGTGGGCCGCGACATCCGCTTCGAGACGGGCGACATCGCCGAGGCGAGACCCGCGAACATCGATCCGTCCGGCGCAAGCCATGGGCTGCTCTGCGTGAATCCGCCCTATGGCCAGCGCATCGGCCAGGGCGAGGATGCGCTCGCCGCGCACCGAGCGATCGGCGAGGCGCTGCGCGGACCCTTTGAATCCTGGCAGGCCGTCGTGCTGACCGGCGAACCCGCGCTCGGCCAGACCATCGGCGTGAATGCGCACCGCGTGCACACGGTCTGGAACGGCGCGATCGAATGCCGCCTGCTGCGCTTTGCCCCGAACGCCCGCCGCGAACGCCGCGAAGCGCCAAAGGGCATCGTCATCGACGACCCGGGCGTGGCACAGCGCGAAGGCGCGCGCATGTTCGCCAACCGCCTCAGGAAGAACGTCGCGCACCTGGGCAAGCTTGCGCGGCGGCAGGGTGTCGGCTGCTACCGGCTGTATGACGCCGACATGCCCGAATACGCCTTTGCCGTGGACCTCTACACCGGAACCGGCGACGAGGACGGCCAGCGCTGGCTCTTCGTGCAGGAATACCAGGCGCCCGCCACGGTCGATCCGGAAGCGGCCCGCCGCCGCCGCGAGGAGGCCCTGTCGGTGATGCCGGAAGTGACCGGCGTGCCCTTCACCCACATCCACCTGCGCACGCGCCGCAAGCAGAAGGGCACGTCGCAGTACGACAAGCTCGGCGCGCGGGGTCGACAGCACGTGGTGGAAGAGGGCGGCCTGAAGTTCCTCGTGAATTTCGATGACTACCTCGATACGGGCATCTTCCTCGACCACCGCGACATGCGCGCCAAGGTGCGGGGCATGGCCGCCGGACTGCATGTGCTGAACCTGTTCTGCTACACCGGCAGCGTAAGCGTGCATGCCGCAGCCGGGGGCGCGGCCAGCACGACGAGCGTCGATCTGTCCAAGACCTACCTGGAATGGGCCCGGCAGAACCTGGAGCTCAACGGGTTCCCGGCCGACCGCCACCATCTGGTGCACGCCGACTGCCTTGCCTGGCTCGATGCGGAGGCCGCGCGCGCGCCAGGCCATTTCGACCTGGTGTTCCTCGACCCGCCGACGTTCTCGAACTCCGCCCGCATGGAAGGCGTGCTCGACGTGCAGCGAGACCACGCGCGCATGGTCGATGCCTGCATGCGCCTGCTCGCGAGGGGCGGGGTGCTGCTGTTTTCCAACAACGCCCAGCGGTTCCAGCTGGACGCGGGCCTGGCGGATCGCTATGCCGTGACGGATATTACGAAAGCCACCTTGCCCTTCGATTTCCAGCAGAATCCGCGTATCCACCGCTGCTACGAGATCCAGGCGAGGGCTGGCGCTGGCGCTTGAAACGCCCTTGGACTACCTTTGGCGCCCGGGGGGTCGTCTGCACGCAACGCGTGTGGCAGGGCTCTGCCATGAATCCATCCGAACGGGGCGCTTGACTGCCCCCGTGAATACTCCTCAACACACGGTGCAAAACCATGTTGCGACTTAACGTCAATGGTCAGGATCGCGAGATCGACGGCGTGGCGGACGACACGCCGCTGCTATGGGTGCTGCGCGACGAACTCAACCTCGTCGGCACGAAGTTCGGCTGCGGCATCGCCCAGTGCGGTGCCTGCACGGTCCACCTGAACGGCCAGCCGATCCGTTCCTGCCAGATGCCGGTCAGCGCCGTCGCGGGCCAGAAGATCACGACCGTCGAAGGCCTCGCGAAGGGCGCACAGCTGACGGCGCTCCAGCAGGCATGGATCGACCACGACGTCGCCCAGTGCGGCTACTGCCAGGCCGGCCAGCTGATGTCCGCCACGGCGCTGCTGGCGTCGAACCCGAATCCGACCGAAGCGCAGATCAACGAATACATGGCCGGCAACCTCTGCCGCTGTGGCACCTACGTGCGCATCAAGAAGGCGATCAAGGCGGCCGCCGCGGCCGGGAAGGGGAAGGCGTGATGAATGCCGTCATGAACCTGGATACGCTGGTCCGCGACCTCGTCGCGGGTTTCGAGGGTGAGAAAGCGCAGGCGCTGAGCCGTCGCGGCTTCCTGAAGGTCGGCGCCGGCGCAGCCGGTGGACTCGTGCTGGCCCTGTCGGCCGGCCTGCCGTCCGATGCCCGGGCCCAGGGCGCTCCGCCGCCGATTCCCTTCGTGCCGGGCGCCTACGTGCGCATCGCGCCGGATGGAAAGATCACCCTCGTCAACAAGAATCCGGAAATCGGCCAGGGCATCAAGACCGCCTTTGCCGTGATCCTCGCCGAGGAACTGGACGCGAAGTGGTCCGACGTGACCATCGAGCAGGCGCCGATCAACCCGGCCGTGTACGGCCCGCAGTTCGCCGGTGGGTCGATGTCGATCCCGATGAACTGGGACACGCTGCGCAACGCCGGGGCCGGTGCCCGCGCGATGCTCGTGGCGGCCGCCGCGAAGCAGTGGAGCGTGGCCGAGTCCGAAATCACGACGAGCGAAAGCACCGTGGTCCATGCGGCCAGCGGCCGCAAGGCGAGCTATGGCTCGCTGGCCACGGCTGCCGCGGCGCTACCGGTGCCGGACGTGAAGTCGCTGAAGCTCAAGGCCCGCAAGGACTACAAGCTCATCGGCAAGCGCTGGACCGGTTTCGACAACGACAAGCTGGTCACGGGCAAGCCGCTGTTCGCGCTCGACGTCAAGATCCCGAACATGAAGTACGCGGTGCTCGAGAAGTGCCCGTCGATCGGCGGCAAGGCGAAGAGCTTCAACGCGGACGAGATCAAGAAGCTGCCGGGCGTGATCGATGCCTTCATCGTCGACGGCACGCCGCCGGCGAAGAACGTCATGGCGACCACCGTTCTGCCGGGCGTTGCGATCATCGGCAAGAACACCTGGGCGGTCTTCTCGGCCCGCCAGAAGCTGAAGGTCGATTGGGACACCAGCTCGGCGTCTAAGGACAGCTGGACGAACTACGTCAGCCAGGCCAAGGCTGCCTCGTCGAAGGCCGTGGGCGACGCCGTCGTGAAGGCGACCGGCGACGTGGACAAGGCCCTGGCCGGTGGCAACACGGTCGAGGCGTTCTACCAGTTCGCTTTCGTGTCGCACGCGCAGCTCGAGCCGCAGAGCACGGTCGCCTGGTACAAGGGCGATTCGATCGAACTCTGGGCTCCGACCCAGCTGCCGAACCAGGCGATGGTGGGCGGTGTCGTCGGCCTGTCGCCCGACAAGGTCACGCTGAACCAGATGCGCGTCGGTGGCGGCTTCGGCCGTCGCCTGCTGAACGACTTCGCCTGCGAAGCCGCGCTGCTGTCCAAGACCATCAACGGTCCGGTCAAGCTCGTGTGGAATCGCGAAGACGACATGCGCCACGACTCCTACCGTGTCGGTGGGTTCATGGCGTACAAGGCGGCGGTCGATGCCCAGGGCAAGCTGTCGGC
>JBEEKA010000060.1:0-7242 GCA_041168985.1 Pseudomonadota bacterium
CGGCGCTCGAGGCCTGGTGCGAGGCGGAGGGGCTCGGCGACTGGGCCGAGGTGGACGGCCAGCACATCAGGCGCTTCGCCGCGCGCTCTCATGCCGGCGGACTCTCGCCACGCAGTGTCCAGCGACGCCTGTCGGCCGTCCGCAGCTTCTACCGCTTCCTGATCCGCGAAGGCCTCGTGAAGCACAACCCCGGCATCGACGTGCGCGCACCCAAGAGCGCGAAACGCCTTCCCCGGACGCTCGATGCGGACCAGATGGGCCGGCTGCTCGACCAGAAACCGGACGAGCCCCTCGGCGTGCGCGACCTCGCCATCATGGAACTGCTCTATTCGTCCGGCCTGCGCCTGGCGGAACTGGTGTCGCTGGACCTCTCCTCGCTCGATCTCGCCGACCACACCGTGCGCGTCATCGGCAAGGGCAACAAGACGCGCATCGTGCCGGTCGGCTCGAAAGCGCGTGATGCCCTGGAAGGCTGGCTGGCCGAACGTGCCGGGCTGGCTTCGCCCGATACGCAGGCGCTCTTCGTGGGCCGCAATGGCCGCCGTCTGGGCGCAAGGGCGGTGCAGCTCCGCGTCGCATCCGTTTCGCGGCAGCAGGGCCTGCAGGTCGGCGTGCACCCGCACCTGTTCCGTCACTCGTTCGCGACCCACCTGCTCGAATCCAGCCATGACCTGCGGGGCGTGCAGGAACTGCTCGGTCATTCCGACATCAGCACCACGCAGGTCTATACGCATCTGGATTTCCAGCACCTCGCACGGATCTATGACGATGCGCACCCCCGTGCGCGTCGACGACGATAACCCCGCCCATGCGCTTCAAGGGCCTGGACCTGAACCTGCTCGTCGCGCTCGACGTGCTGCTCGCGGAATGCAGCGTCTCGCGGGCGGCGGAGCGGCTGCACCTGAGCCAGCCTTCGGTCAGCGCCGCGCTGGCACGGCTGCGCGAGTACTTCGACGATCCCCTGCTGGAACTGCACGGCAAGCGGATGGTGGCCACGCCGCGCGCCCTCGAACTGCGCCCGCTGCTGACTGCCGTGCTGGCCGACATCGACCGGAACCTGCTCCAGTCACGACGCTTCGAGCCCGCCACCGCGGACCGGTGGTTCAGCCTCTGCCTGTCTGACTATCTCGTGACGGTGCTGGGGCCCACGCTGGTCTCCACGCTGCAGCAAGAGGCCCCCGGCGTGAAGCTGGACCTGCAGCGCCCCTCCGAGATGGCCCTTGCCCGCCTCGAGCAGGGCAGCCTCGACCTGCTGATCGTCCCGGAGGAGCACTGCCTGCCGGACCATCCCAGCGAACTGCTGCTCGAGGAACGGCACGTCGTCGTGGGGTGCATCCACAATCCGCAGCTTGCCCGGCCGATCGGACTCGAGGACTTCCAGGCCGCGTCCCATGTCGTGGTCGACATCGGCGCCGTCCAGCGTGGCTCCTTTGCCGAGCGGCAGTTACAGAGCCTGCAGCCCGGGCGCCGGATCGAAGTGCGCGCATCGTCCTTCACGCAGGTGCCGGACCTGCTGCTCGGGACGACGCGCATATCCGTGATGCATGAACGACTGGCGCGGGTCCTCGCGGCCCGCCTGCCCATCGCGTGGCAGCCGCTGCCGTTCGCGATGCCGACCATGGCGGAACGCATCCAGTACCACCGGTCGCGGAGGCAGGATCCGGCCCTGCGCTGGCTGATCGAACGCCTGCAGGCTGCCGCCGCGCACTGAGTCATCGACCGCGCCTATGGCGTGTCATCGACACTTCCGTTTTCTCCTGCGGCCCGGCCGTGATATCCCTCTCCGCCGGTTTTGGCAGGAAGAACGGGCAGCATGAAGGCACAGCACATCCTCATCGTCGGCGGCGGCATCGGCGGCCTTTCGGCGGCGATCGCACTGGGTCGTCGCGGCCACCGGGTCACCCTCATCGAGAAGGATCCGGCCTGGCAGGTCTACGGCGTCGGCATCATCCAGCAGGCCAACGTGCTGCGCGCCGCGCGGGAGCTCGGCATCCTGGACGACTACCTGGCATCGGGCTTCGGATTCGACCACGTCGAGGTGTTCCTGCCCGACGGGCGTTGCGTCGCGAAGCTGCCGTCGCCAAGGCTGGTCGAAGGCCTGCCCGCCAACCTGGGCATCAGCCGTCGCGCACTGCATGAATTCCTCGGGCGGCGGGCGCGGGACGCCGGGGCAACCATTCGCCTCGGCCTGACCGCGACGGACCTCCACGATGATGGCGCCGGCGTGGTGGCGCGGTTCTCCGATGGCAGCCAGCAGCGCTTCGATCTGGTCGTCGGGGCCGACGGGCTGCAATCCCGCACGCGCACCCAGGCCCTGCCGGACTCCCCGTCCCCGCAGTTCACCGGACAGGCGGTCTGGCGGCACAACTTCACGCGCACACCGGACGTCGTCAGCCTGCAGGCCTTCGAAGGCCCGGTCGGCATGGGACTTGTGCCGCTGAGCGACACCCTGATGTACCTGTTCGTCACCACGCCGGAACCCGGCAATCCCCGGTTCCCGACGGAGGACCTGCCCGCGATCATGCGCAGCCGGCTCGCGCAGGCTGCGCCCCGGATCGCCGCCCTGCGCGAGCAGATCACGGATCCCGCGGAGGTCATCTACCGTCCGCTGCACTGCCTTTTCCTTGACGGACCCTGGCACCAGGGACGTATCGTGCTGCTCGGCGACGCCGTGCACGCCACCACGCCGCACCTCGGACAGGGCGCCGGCATGGCCATCGAGGATGCGCTGGTGCTGGCCGAAGAAATCGATGCGCGGGAATCTCCGGAAGAAGCCTTCGCGGCTTACCGGAATCGCCGCTTCGAACGGTGCCGCTTCCTGGTGGAAGCGTCCCTTTCCCTGTGTCGCAGTCAGCTGGGGACCGGCCCGCACGTCGACCAGGCCGCCGCGACACGCCAGATGATGGACGTCGTCGCACAACCTATCTAAGGACTTACTGCAAATGATACGAGTCAGTGAAATCCGCCATGTGGACTATGGCGTGAAGGACTTCGACGCCGAGCGTCGTTTCTACATCGACACCTGGGGACTGGAAGAAGTCGCCCAGTCCGCTGGCCGCAGCTGGCTGCGCGCCCCGGGCCACGCCGAAGCCTTCGTGGTCAAGCTGCGCCAGGCGGACGTGAACCGCATCGACGTCATCGCGCTGGCCGCGGACAGCCGCGCCGACGTGGATGCACTGGCGAAGCAGGTCGAAGGCGCTGGCGGAAAGCTGGTCCACGCGCCTCGCGACCTGACATCGCCGGGCGGCGGCTACGGCTTCCGCTTCTTCAGCCCCGATGGCCTGCCCTTCGAGATTTCGAGCGACGTCGCGCCGGGACCGAGCCGGGAACTGGGCCGCTGGGACGGCGTCCCGCTCAAGATCAGCCACATCGTGCTGCACTCGCCGGACCACCACGCACTGGTGAAGTTCTTCACCGACGTGCTGGGCTTCAAGGTGTCGGACTGGCTGGGGGACTTCATGTGTTTCCTCCGCTGCAACAGCGCGCACCACCGCATCGCGATCCTTCCGGGACCGCCGTGCCTGAACCACGTGGCCTACGACATGACCGGCGTGGACGCGATGATGCGTGGCATCCACCGGCTGAAGGAAAAGGGCGTCGATATCGCCTGGGGTCCGGGCCGCCACACCGCCGGCAACAACACCTTCAGCTATTTCACGACGCCCAACGGCTTCGCCGTCGAGTACACCGCGGAACTGGATGTCGTGGATGACGCCACCTGGCAGGCGCAGGTCCACAAGCCGGAAAAGCTGGTGATGGACCAGTGGAGCACCGGCGTGGGCGGTCCGCACACGATGCCGCACCCCAAGCCGGACGCCGGCCTGTACCAGGCCGTGGAGGACTGACGCGATGGCGCTCTTCGAATATTTTCCGAACTACGTCTGGAACCTGTCGCTCGCCATCGCCATCGAGAGCGGCGGCCAGATCGGCGAGATCATCGACATGTCCGCGCCGATCCGCGAGAAGGCCGGCCGCGGCGACGACGTCGGGACGGCCGAGTTCCTCGCCGAATGGGTAAAGAAGGCGGACACGCTGCAGTCCCTGGCGGAGGAAGACCTCGCGCGGGGCCGCAAATTGTCCGCTGCCGCGAAACTGCAGCGCGTCGCCCTGTACCTGTTCACGGCCGAGCGCATGCAGGGCCACGGCCATCCCGGTCGTGCTGCGACCTTCGCCCGCGCCCGCGCTGCCTTCGACGATGCGATGCGGCTCGGCAGGGAGAACGTCACGCGCGTCGAGATCCCGCTCGACAACGGCACGATGCCGGCACTGTTCATCGCGGGCGAAGGATCGGGACCGCGCCCGACCGTCGTGTACTGCAACGGGCTCGACAGCTGCAAGGAACTCCTCTACTGGTCGAAGCTGCCCCAGGCCCTGGCCCGTCGCGGCATCTCCACGCTGTGCGTCGACCAGCCGGGTACCGGCGAAACCCTGCGCCTGCAGAACCTGCCGGCCACCCCTTTCAGCGAACAGTGGGCCTCCAGGGCCGTCGACTGGCTGCTCACGCGGCCGGACGTCGACGGCCAGCGGCTGGGCATGACGGGCATCTCGCTGGGCGGCCATTTCGCACCCCGCGCGGTGGCCTACGAGCCGCGATTCGCGAGCGGCGCGGTCTGGGGCGCCAACCACAACTGGGCCGAAGTGCAGCAAAAGCGGCTGCGCCGGGAGGGCGAGAATCCCGTGCCGCATTACTGGGCCCACGTCCGCTGGGTGTTCGGCGCGAAGGACCAGGACGACTTCCTGGCGAAAGCGGCCGACATGCACCTGAACGGCGCGATGGAGCGCATCCGCGTGCCCTTCCTCGTGACGCACGGCGCAAAGGACCGGCAGATCGGCGTCGAATACGCTCACCAGAGCTACGAGCAGCTGGTCAATTCGCCGCGCCGCGAACTCAAGCTGTTCACGGACCGGGAAGGCGGCGTCGAGCACGTGGGTGCCGACAACATGGCCTACGGCCGCGACTACATCGCGGACTGGTTCGCCGAAACGCTCGGTACCGGCCCCGTCTAGACCTGGACTTGAAACTCGCGGGGATCGCCCCCAAGCCTCCGGGTTCACGCCAGGGCCCGGAGGGCGCATGACCGGAAAGTTCGATCCCCACGGCACGACGATCCTTGCCGTCCGCCGCAATGGCCGCCTCGCACTGGGCGGGGACGGCCAGGTCACGCTCGGCAACACGGTGATGAAGGGCAACGCCCGCAAGGTGCGCCCGCTGAACTACGGCAAGGTGCTCGCCGGCTTCGCCGGCGGCACGGCGGATGCCTTCACGCTCTTCGAGCGTTTCGAAGGCAAGCTCGAAAAATTCGGCAACCTCACTCGTGCCGCCATCGAGCTCGCCAAGGACTGGCGCACGGATCGTTCGCTGCGCCGGCTCGAGGCCTTGCTGCTGGTCGGCGACCCCACTGCCCTCTACGTGATCTCCGGCAACGGCGACGTTATCGAGCCCGAGCAGCCGCTCGTTGCGATCGGCAGCGGCGGCCCCTTCGCGCAGGCCGCGGCCCGCGCGCTGTACGAGAACACGGAACTGGACGCGCGCAGCGTCGTCGAACGGTCGCTGAACATCGCGGCCGACATCTGCATCTACACGAACCGCAACCTCACGATCGAGGAGCTCTGACGCGATGACTCCGTCCGAGATCGTCCAGGAACTGGACAAGCACATCGTCGGCCAGCGGGATGCCAAGCGCGCGGTGGCCATCGCCCTGCGCAACCGCTGGCGGCGCATGCAGGTGGACGAGCCGCTGCGCCACGAGATCACGCCCAAGAACATCCTGATGATCGGCCCCACGGGCTGCGGCAAGACCGAGATCGCGCGCCGCCTTGCGCGACTGGCCCGGGCCCCGTTCGTGAAGGTCGAGGCCACGAAGTTCACCGAGGTGGGCTACGTCGGCCGCGAAGTGGACTCCATCATCAAGGACCTCGCCGACGTCGCCGTGAAGATGACGCGCGAGGAAGAACTGCAGCGCGTGAAGGATCGTGCCGCCGACGCCGCGGAGGAACGCGTCCTCGACGCACTGCTGCCCCGCCCGCGCCAGCTGGGCTTTTCAACCGACGAACCCGCCGCGCCACGCGACGCCGAGACACGCCAGCGCTTCCGCAAGATGCTGCGCGAGGGCTCTCTGGATGACCGCGAGATCGAGATCGAACTGCGCGCCATGCCACAGGGCGTGGAGATCCTCGCGCCGCCGGGCATGGAAGAAATGCAGCAGCAGCTGGCATCGATGTTCAGCTCGCTGGGCAACGGCCGCACGCGTTCGCGTCGCTTGAAGGTCGGCGAAGCACGCAAGGCGCTGCTCGACGAGGAAGCGGCGAAGCTGCTGAACGAGGAAGAGATAAAGGCCAGGGCCCTGCGCAACGCCGAGGAGAACGGCATCGTCTTCATCGACGAGATCGACAAGATCGCGCGACGCCAGGAAACGATGGGCGCGGACGTGTCGCGCGAAGGCGTGCAGCGCGACCTGCTGCCGCTCGTCGAAGGCAGCACGGTGGCGACCAAGCACGGTGCGATCCGCACGGATCACATCCTGTTCATCGCCTCCGGCGCGTTCCACATGTCCAAGCCCTCGGACCTGATCCCCGAACTGCAGGGACGCTTCCCGATCCGCGTGGAACTGGAATCCCTCAAGGTCGAGGACTTCGTCCGCATCCTGACCGAACCGGATGCGTCGCTGGTCACCCAGTACCAGGCCCTGCTGCGCACGGAAGGCGTGGAGCTCGCGTTCACGCCGGACGGCGTGCGACGCATCGCCGAGATCGCCTTCCAGGTGAACGAAGGCACCGAGAACATCGGTGCCCGGCGCCTGCACACGGTGATGGAACGCCTGCTCGACGCCATCTCGTACGAGGCGTCGGACAAGTCGGGCGAGCGCGTCGAAGTCGACGCGGCCTACGTGGAGCGCAGCCTTGGCGGACTGGCCAAGGACGAAGACCTGTCCCGCTACATCCTGTAGCGGGCCGGGGAAGGATTACTTCTTCTTCGAGGTCGAAGCAGCCGGCGCGGCCGCAGCCTTGTTGCCAGCCTTCGGGCGCGACTTGCCAAACGAGCCGGCGTAGATCTTGCCGCGACGGGTCCTGCGGTCACCCTTGCCCATGAGAATTCTCCGGTAAACCTTGAAAAGGGGGCGGGAGTCTACCAGAGTCGCCCGGGCCATGGATCCCACCACCCCCATCCCCGTCCAGATCACCCTCCGGAGCCGGTCCCGCCTGCTGCACGTCGAATTCGACGACGGCCTGGCCTTCGACCTG
>JBEEKA010000061.1:0-13692 GCA_041168985.1 Pseudomonadota bacterium
CGTTCCCGCCATGCTGATGGCTGCGACGACTCCGACAGGGACCTGTCCGCCGCCAATGCCGAGCGCAGGCGGCAGTGCCCAGAAGACGCCTTGTGCCGCGCCGAGCCCGAAACCGGTCACCACGAGCAGGGCGAGTGCCGTAACCCCGTCCGGCGCCATGAGAGAGGCCGCGAGACCAATGCCCGCCATCGCGGCTCCGGCAGCCGTGTGTCCGAGACGCTCGCCCCGCAGGTCGGAATGTCTCGCGTTGAGATAGAGGCCGGCCATCAGCCCGACCTGGGGTAGCGCGCTCAGGCTGCCGATCAGCCATTCGCTGTCGGCGAGGGACATGTTCCGGATGATCTGCGGCAGCCAGAACACGAGCGCGTAGGCGCCCGTCATCGTCAGCAGCCAGACTGCCGCGCAAAGCAAGATGCGCCCGTCGCGAAGCGCCGCGCCGAACGTGATCCGTTCTCCGGCCCGGTCCATGACGTCCGCTGCGATGTGCGATTCCAGGGCGAGCCCCTCGGTCCTGTCCAGCCAGCGTGCCTGAGAAGGCCGGTCGACGAACCACGCGGCGGCGAAGAGGGCGGCCAGGAAATTGGGCAATGCGGACACGAAGAACATCCAGCGCCAGGGTTCGATCCCCAGCGGGTTCTCCATGCCGAGCAGCGCGCCACACAGCGGACCGCCGAGCATCATCGAGGCCGGAACGGCTCCCAGCGTGACAGCCATGGCGCGGGCGCGCAGGGTACGCGGCGTCCACTGGCTGATGTACCAGGTCATGCCGGGCGCGAAGCCGGCTTCCGCGGCGCCGAGCAGCAGTCGGGCGGCGACGACCGTGCCGAAGCTCTCGGCGCGGGACATCAGTACGCCGGCGATACCCCAGGCCAGGATCGCGGCGAACAGCCAGATCCGGATGCCCAGTCGCTTCAGCAGCAGGACATGAGGGTACTGGAACAGCAGGTAGGCGACGAAGAATGCGCTGCCGACCTGCCCGAATTGCCCCGGGGTCAGGGAAAGAGACTGCGAAAGCTGCTGCCCCGCGAAACTCACGTTCATGCGGTCGATGCCGTTGAGGAGCGTGATGCCGGCGATCGGGAGCAGCAGCGAGAGGGTGGTCCGGCGGAAAACGGCTTCGTGGCTCATCGTGGCCTCGGATTCAGAACGTGGAACGGGTTGTTGCGCCGTCCACGACAAGACTCTGGCCGGTCATGTATCCCGCGTACTCGCTGCAAAGCCAGGCCACGAGCGAACCCATTTCGCGGGCCTCGCCGAAACGCTTCGCCGGGATCTGGTGGAGTTCCGCGAACTTCGCCACCTCGATGTCATAAGTCGTCCCATTGCGGCGGGCCGTCTCCGAGAACTGCTCCTGCACGGCGGCGGTGTGGAACATGCCGGGCAGCACGGCATTCAGCGTGACATTGTCCGGCGCAACGCGGCGTGCAAGGGCAACCGTGTAGTTCACCAGCGCGGCCCTTGGCGCCCCGCTGAGGATCCGCAGTTCTAGGGGGTATTTCGCGGCGATGGTCGCGATGTTCACGATCCGTCCCCAGCGGCGCCGCTGCATGCCGGGCAGAACGGCCTCGATGAATTGGACCGGGCTCATCAGGCCGATCTCCAGGCTCGTCTTCCACTGGTCCATCGTGATGTCTCGATGGTCAGGCGTCAGCGGTGGCGGGGAGCAGGTGGCGACCAGGATGTCCGGATCGGGACAGGCGTCGAGGATCCGTCGGCGCCCTTCATCGGTGCTGTGGTCGGCTGCGATGGCGATGACCCGGACGCCGAACCGGCTGCGGATGTCGTCTGCCGTTTCAGCGAGTCGCTCCGCGCCCCGCGCGGACAGCACGAGATCGACGCCTTCGGCCGCCAGCATCTCGGCAGCCGAACGGCCCATGCCCGCGCTGGCGCCGTTGACCAGTGCGCGGCGTCCCCGAATCCCCATGTCCATGGCATTCCCCCCGACGGTCCTGTCCGGCAAGCCTACCGGTTCCGCTCTGCGTTATCCTCGTCGCGTGCCCGGTTCCAACAATCGATCCATTTCGCTGCCCATCGTCCTCAGCGCCATCTCGGTGCTGTTGACCGTCGCCGTCCTGGTCGGCTGGATCCTCGTGATCCGCGAGAACAGGTCGGTGACCAGTGCCTTCTGGAGCAACTACTGGCTGCTGGCGGCGGGCATCGTGTCGCTCGCGCTCATCATCTGCGTGCTGGTGCTGTTCAGCGTTTCGCTCGTGGGGGAAATACTCGAGGGGCGACGCCAGCAGATGTTCATCGACTCCGTCACGCATGAACTCAAGAGCCCCCTGGCGTCGATCAAGCTCTGCCTCGATACCATGGAACGGCCGGGCCTCTCGGACAGCCAGCGGGAGAACCTGCGCAGGATGATGCTGACGGACGTCGAGCGGCTGTCGGTGTTCATCGACGACATCCTCCAGTCCAGTCGCATCGCGCATGGCCGGCGGTCGCAGTCGCTGATGCTGGTGGACCTGGCGCAGGTCATGAATGGCGCGATCGAAAGCATCCGCCGCCGCTACGACATGCAGCCCGGCGTGATCTCGCTGCGGGGGCCGTCGCGGATCGAAACCTTCAGCGACCCGACGGCGCTGGAGATCATCCTGAAGAACGTCCTCGACAATGCCGTCAAGTATTCATCGCCGGCGGCCGGCGTCGATGTCCGCATGCATTTCGTCACGCCGGGGCTGTTGTCGATCACCGTGCGCGACAAGGGGATCGGCATCGAACGCAGCCAGTTGAAGCGGGTGTTCCAGCGCTTCCACCGTTCGCCGGATCCGCGCGTCAATGAACGCAGCGGTTCCGGCCTGGGGCTGTACGTGGTGCGCCGCCTCGTGCGCAACCTCGGCGGGCGCATCAGTGCCGAATCCGCGGGCCGTGACCAGGGGACGACCATGCGGATCCTCCTGCCGCTCACGGGACCCGTGGGATCGAGGATGGTGGGCTGATGGCAGCAGAGGGTGGCATCCCGGCCAGCCCGGCTCCGCTCCGCGCCACCGTGCTGGTGGTCGAGGACGAGGCCCATCTTGCGGCCGCGCTGAAACTCAATTTCGAGCTCGATGGCTATCGGGTCGTGGTCGCACGCAGCCTGCGCGAGGCGGGCGCGCAACTCGTGCAGTCCGCGCCGATCGACCTCATCCTGCTGGATGTCATGCTCCCAGACGGGGACGGCTACAGTTTCTGCAAGCAGCTGCGGGACAGCGGGCATTACATGCCGGTGATCATGCTCACCGCGCGCAGTTCCGCCGAGGACCGGGTCCGCGGCCTCGATTCAGGGGCCGACGACTACATGCCGAAGCCCTTCGACCTGCCAGAGTTGCTGGCGCGGGTTCGTTCCGCACTCCGTCGCAGCGGCTGGAGGCAGTCGGATTCGGCTGCCGATGGCACGCAGCAGGCCACACTTCGTTTCGGCGAGGCGGTCATCCGTTTCGATACGCACGAGGCCATGGCCTTCGGCAAGCCGGTCAGGCTGACGCAGCTCGAGCTCGACCTCATCCGCTATTTCGCCCAGAACACCGGTCGGGTGCTGTCGCGCGAAGAACTGCTGGAGCGGGTCTGGAAACTGCGGAATGCACCGAACACCCGCAGCGTGGACAACTTCATCGTCCGGCTGCGCCGGTATTTCGAACGCGAGCCTGACAAACCGGTCCATTTCGTCTCCCACCGGGGGGCTGGCTACCGGTTCGTGCCCGACAGCGAGCGAAAAACGTGACGGGTTTCGCCCCGTGACACAACTATTACATTCCGTGACGTAAGGCTTACCCACCCGCTTCCCGGTCCCGGCGAGGATGCCGCTGCGGTCAATTCCGACCGCGCAAGGGGAGTGTTGGATGTCTGCAGTGCATGCGCCGCGCAAGGTCGAGTGGTCGGGGGCCGCCCCCTTCATCGCCGTCCACATCCTCGCATTCGGAGCCATCTGGACGGGAGTCACGCCGGCCGCAGCCTGGTGCTGCTTCATCCTTTACGTCGTGCGCATGTTCGGCGTGACCGGCGGTTACCACCGCTACTTCTCGCACCGAACCTACCGGACCAGCCGCGTCTTCCAGTTCATCCTCGCCTTCCTCGCGCAGACCAGCGCGCAGCGCGGCGTGCTGTGGTGGGCCGCCCACCACCGCCACCACCACCGTTTTTCGGACATGCCGAACGATGCGCATTCGATGGCCCAGGACGGCTTCTGGTATTCCCACGTCGGCTGGATCTTCGAGCGCGACAACCAGGCTACGCAGCGCAAGTACATCCCGGACCTGATCCGCTTTCCGGAACTGGTCTGGCTCGACAAGTATTACTACCTGCCGCCCATCATGCTGGGCACCGCGGTCTTCTTCACGCTGGGCGCATCGGGCCTGTTCTTCGGCTTCTTCGTGAGCACCGTGCTCCTGTGGCACGGCACCTTCACGATCAACTCGATCACGCATGCGCTGGGTCGCCGTCGTTTCCCGACGACCGACAACAGCCGCAACAGCTGGCTGCTGGCGATCATCACGCTGGGCGAAGGCTGGCATAACAACCACCATCACTACTGCGTGTCGACCCGTCAGGGCTTCTACTGGTACGAGTACGACATCACGTACTACGTGCTGAAGCTCCTGTCGTGGATGGGGATCGTCTGGAAGCTGCAGCCGGTGCCGCAGAAGATCCTGGAGGAAGGCCGGGCGCTGAGCGGGACCGATGTGCCGCTGCCGGTGCTGACGCTGCGTTCGTCGCAGCCCGTCGTCGAATAAGGCGACCGACTCCTCGGCTCAGGACAGGGCGACCTTCGGGTCGCCCTTTCTGCTCATGGCGAATGGAAAGGGGCCGGCAAAGGGTAATGGCCGTCATAGGGTGGCCAGTTCGGCACAGGCAGGTTTTCCGGCGGGTAATGGAAGGCCGCGTGGATGTCCCGGATCTTCCCCTGGTCCACGTGGAAAAGTTCCGTGAAGTGGTTGCGACGCTTGGGGCTGCCCGCGTCCCGCAGGAAGACCGCCGACACCATCACCGTCTGGGCTTCCTCGTCGACGACGAAGAAGTCCCGGATCCCGACCAGCGCCACGCCGAAATCCGCCTGCGTGCGGCAATCCGTCCTTCCCTCGTTCCCGATGTCGTTTTCCGGTTTCATCGGCGTGTTGAACGTCGGGAAGCCGTTTTCATACCGCGTGCAGCCGGGGTGTCCCTTCACCAGCCTGCCATCGTGGCTCGTGATGCCGTCGAAGTAGCTGTTGACGATGGCCTGAAGCGCTTCGCGCGACAGTCGTGCTCCCTTCGGCACGATGCGCTGGGGCGGCAGGCTGCTGCGAAGCAGGTCGAGGTTGAACGGCAGTTTGCCCGGCTCCCCGGTGATGCCGGGATCGCTACGGCGCGCGATGAACCATTCCGCCTCGGTCGCGGCCCCCTGGGCGACGCGAAGCCGAAGCGCCACGACGGCCTCGTCCGCGCCCAGTTTCAGCGTGCCGTAGTAGCCGGCCTGGGACTGCGCGGTATCGAAATAGCGGCGTTGCAGGGATCCGAGTGCCGTCGTGTCCTTCCACAGTCCGGCGCCTTCCGGGATGGCCACGGCGTTCTCCGTCTGCCGGAACCCGGGCCACAGTCCGGCCTGTTCCGGTCGGTGCGACAGCAGCCCCTCGAGATAGCGGTCGAGGTGCTGCGCCAGACAGGCGCGGTTGCAGGTCGGAGAGGCCGCCGGCAAGGGTCCCGCCTGCAGCAGGCCCACAGCGATGCCGAGCACCAAGAAGAGCCGGTTCATGGTCTACCCCCCCTGAAAGAGATCCCGCCGATGGATCAGTCGGTGCAGCGACCCGGCGGCAACCGGGGCTCCTCGGGCCGTGGCGGACGTGGTCCGGCCGAGGCCTCATCCTGCTTGCGCCGCGCGACCCACGCACTGACATATTCTTGCCACTGCTTCACGGCCGCGCGGTAGTCGGCCAGCGCCTGCCGCGCAACAGGATCGTCGCCGCAATAGGCGAGCGTGACCCGGATGTCGTTCCACTGCGGCTCGGGCGGCGACGGCTCCGACAAATTGGGAACGCGGATCTCCAGGGCGTTGGGGCCGGACCAGCGGACGCGCGGCCAGTCTTCCCGGGAACGGGGGACCGGCATGATGAACACCCGCCGCGTCGTGCCGGCATCGACCGCGCTGCCGATCACGACGGTGATTCCCGCCGCCGCACCACCGGCGTCCGTCGTGCAGACTTCTTCCTGGACGCTCGCGATCCAGCGCCCCTCCGGCGACGGCGTTGTCTTCGAAACGGAGCGGTCGCAGAACTGATCCGTTGCCGATGCAGGGAGGCAGCAGCCCAGGAAAAGCATCGTCCCGGCCATCGCAAGGGAATTCATCGCGCATCAACCTTCATTCGTTCCGTGGCAAACAGCATCGCCATGGCGCCACCTCTCGGATCCTGGCCGAGGATCGCCGTGCGCTGCAGGTACTGCTGAACCGAGCTCATCCGCTGGGTGGACTCGCAGACATCGACGAAGGTTCCATCGTCGCCGCTCCGGGCGTTCACGGCCCGCCACGCGCGGTCCGCAGCGGCACCATACCGTTTGCCGCGTATCCAGCCTTCCCGCAACCCTCTCTGCAGCGCATAGCCGATCATCGCGGTCGCCGAGAACTCGGCATAAGCCCCGGGCACGTCGATCACGTTGCGCCAGAGTCCGTCACGCGTCTGGTGCGGGAGCAGGGCATCCATCAGTCGGCGATAGGACCGGAGCGCGTGGTCGTGCCCGGCATGGTCGCGCGGCAGTTCGTGCGGGCTGCGTGCTGCGCGCTGGTCGTGCAGACGGTGAGCTTCGGACTCGGCCGTGTCACCCAGGACGGCCAGGGCCCCGACGTCGCCATCCCAGCGGCGCGTCGGTATCCGACCCATCCCGGCAGCGGCGTTGTCCCGCAGGGCCGCGCCCAGGCCGGCATCGGTGCCGCCCGCCGTCAGGACGAGATCTGGTGAAAGGACGCCCAGCCAGCGCCACAGGACATGGGACTCGGCGTTTTCGCGGTAGGCGCTGCCGGTCGGCGGAAAGCCCAGTTCAGCGGCGTCAGGGCTGGCTTCCGGTACCGCAACCAGATTGACCGGTCGCGCGCGAAGCGTCCCGTAGCCGGACACCGCCGCCCGCACCGCCTCGCTGCCTTCCCCGTGGCCACCCAGTCCCCCGATGAGCACGATGGTCGGCGCGCCGCGTCGCGTGGCCGTGATGGCCAGGGCCCGCACCGGGGTGCCCGACGCAGTGAGCCCGATGTCGAAGGACTCGACGGCAAGGCCAGCGGTCGGAAGCAGGGCGACCAGCAGCCAACAGAGAGTGGAGCGACGGACGGACATGGGTGCCATGGTAAGGCCGAAGGCCCCCGCGGCAATTACGTATGGCCGGTCACTTGCCGCCTCATTGAAAGTGCCGCGCTAGGACGCGGCCCGCCGGGGGCTGCGAGCGACGGAGCTGCGCATGACCACGCCTTTCCCGAAGACGCCCACCTTCATGACCATCGACGAGCCGTTCCGGTTCGAGGGCGAGTGTTTCGATCTTGAAGTAGAAGGGAAGATCCCGCCGGAACTCGACGGCACCTTCTTCCGCGTCGGACCGGATCAGCAGTTCCCACCCAAGATGGGCGATGCAAACCCGTTCAACGGCGATGGCATCGTCACGGCCTTCCGGATCAAGGACGGCCATTGCGACATGCAGCACAAGTATGTGCGCACGCACCGATTCCTGGCGGAGCGCGCGGCGCGCCGCGGCCTGTTCGGCGATTACCGCAATGCCTTCACGGACGACCCGAGCGTGAAGAACATCGAGCGCACAGTCTCCAACACCAACGTGGTCCCGCACGCCGGCGTCCTGCTGGCGATGAAGGAAGACGGTCCGCCCTACGCCATGGACCCGGACACGCTCGAAACGAAGCAACTCTGGGACTGGCACGGGCACATGAAGGCGACATCCTTCACGGCGCACCCGAAAATCGATCCGGAGACGGGCGAGTTCGTGGGCTACGCCTACGCCGCCAAGGGCGAAGCGACCGACGACATCGCCTACTACGCCTTCGACAGGCACGGCCGCAAGACGCGCGAGGTCTGGTTCAAGGGACCCCACGCGGCAATGATCCACGAATGTGCGATCAGCGAGCGATACATCATCCTGCCGATGATTCCCCAGTTGATGGACATCGAGCGGCTGAAGCGCGGCGGCATCGCATTCCAGTGGGAAAAGAAGGTCGACCAGGTCTACGTCGTGATCCCACGCGATGGCGAGGCGAAGGACGTGCGCTACTTCCGCGCGCCCAACGGCTTCCCGGGTCATGTCATCAATGCCTTCGACGAGGGGGGCAAGGTCTACCTGGACCTGCCGGTCGTGAACGACAACGTGTTCTGGTTCTTTCCGGATGCGGAGGGCAAGTCTCCGGACCCCAGCACCCTGCGTACGCAGATCGTGCGCTGGTGCTTCGACATGAACTCGAAGAGCGATGTGCCGACGATGCAGGTCATCTCGGATATCGCCGCCGAGTTCCCGCACATCGACGACCGCTACATCGGTCGTCCGTACCGCTATGCCTTCATGCAGGCGACGGATCCGACGAAGCCCTACAACGCCGATAAGGCCGGCCCGGTCATGGGCTTCTTCTTCAACACGCTGCTGACGCTGGACATGACGACCGGCAAGGCGGACAGCTGGTTCGCGGGAGACACGTCGACCACGCAGGAGCCTGTCTTCGCGCCGACCCGTCCCGACGCGCCTGAGGGCGAAGGCTACGTGATGTGCGTGGTAAACCGCCGCGACCAGCACCGCAGCGACCTCGTGATCCTCGACGCGCAGCGGATGCACGAAGGTCCCGTCGCCGTCATCAAATGCCCGGTCCGCCTGAAGTACGGCATCCACGGCAACTGGGTGCCTTCGACGGTGCTGACCTCGGCAGCCCTGCTCAAGAAGTAGTCCGGTATGCCGCGTTTTTCGCGGTACGAGGGCCGGCAGGGATGCCGGCCCTTTTCTTTTGCCGGTAGGATGCTTGACCCGGTGCAGCGATGCGGCCTGCGATGATGTCCCTGTTTCCCTATATCCATACGGTCCACGTCGCCTGCGTGTGCGCGTCCGGCGCGCTGTTCCTGTTGCGGGGCGTGCCGCTCGTCTGGGGCGGCAAGCCCTTCGATCCCAGGGGTCTCCGGAAGGTTTGCTATGCCGTGGATACGGTCCTGCTGCTGGCCGCGATCGCCCTGATGGCGGTGTTGCATGCCTGGCCCGGGCAACAGCGCTGGTTGACGGTGAAGGTGCTCATGGTGCTGGCGTATATCGTGCTGGGCAGCCTGGCCCTGCGGCGGGGTCGGGGCGCCGGGTTCCGCAAGGCCTGTTTCGTCGCGGCCGTCGCGGTGTTCCTGCTCATCGTCGGGGTCGCGAGGCGCCACGATCCCTGGGGCTGGCTCGGGGTGCTGAACCCTTGACCCTTGCAGTCCCCGTCCCCTGAGGGTGTAGAGTCGAGCGCAACCGGGCCACTCTCGAGCCCGCGGAAAAGGGGGCTCTCGTGGCAGCATCGGATCTCGCGCGGCGCGACCGCGTTTTCTTCACCTCGATGGCGTTCATCGCGACGTTCGTGGTGTTCGCGGGCTTCGCGCCCAGTTTCTTCCTGGCTTTCGCCAACAACGAAGCACGGCACCTTTCGCCGATCTATCACATCCACGGCGCGGCCTTCACGCTCTGGATGCTGTTCTATATCAACCAGAACCTGCTGATCGCCCGCGGAAAGCCGGCTACGCACATGCGGCTCGGCAAGTTCGGTGCCGTGCTGGGCTTCGTGATGATCTTCATGGCGTTCTATGTCACGCACTTCGCCGGCGTGCATGGGCTGGGCGGACCCCTGAGCAAGGCGCCGGACCAGGTCCAGGCGCTGGCCGTGCCGTTTTTCGACATGTTCGTCTTCGCGCCGCTGTTCGTCGGCGCCTTGCTGACGCGCAAGACCTCGCCCGACTCGCACAAGCGGCTCATGATGCTTGCCACCGTGGGCGGCCTGCTGGGCGCGGCCATCGGTCGCGCGCCCTTCTTCGTGTTCCAGTTCGACCGCCAGTTGTACCTGTACCTTGCCTTGATCTTCGCCGGTCCGGTGTATGACCTCCTCACGCGCAAGCGCATCCATCCGTCGTACTACTTCGGACTCGTGCCCTGCCTGCTGCTGCTGACGGACATGCGCCTGAAGATCGGCGCCAGCGAGACCTGGCGCCATTTCCACGCGTGGTTCGTCGGCTGACGATCAGGCCGCTACGGCTTCGCGGGCACGGCGTTCACGCACGGCCCGCGCGAGCCTTTCCAGCACGGCGACGGAGTCCTCCCAGCCGATGCAGCCGTCTGTGACGCTCTGCCCATAGGCCAGTTCCTGGCCGGGAGTGATGTCCTGCCGTCCGGCCACCAGATGGCTCTCGACCATGACGCCGGCAACCTGCCGGCTTCCGGCCTCGATCTGTCGCGCGATCTCTTCCACGACCGTCGGCTGGTTCTCGGGCTTCTTGTGGCTGTTCCCATGGCTTGCATCGATCATCAGGCGCAGTGCGAGACCCGCGGCCGACAACTGGGCCGCCGCTGACGCCACGCTGTCGGCGTCATGGTTCGGCGCCTTGCCGCCACGCAGGATCACGTGGCAATCGGCGTTGCCGCTCGTGGCCGCAATGGCGCTGCGGCCATCTTTCATCACCGCCAGGAAATGGTGCGGATGTGATGCAGCCTGCACGGCATCGATGGCGATGCGGATGTTGCCGTCGGTGCCATTCTTGAACCCAACCGGGCAGGAGAGGCCCGAGGTCATCTCGCGATGCACCTGGCTTTCGGTCGTGCGCGCACCGATGGCGCCCCAGCTCACGAGGTCCGCGAGGTACTGCGGCGTGAAGATGTCGAGGAATTCGCAGCCCGCGGGCAGGCCCATGTTGTTCACGTCGACCAGCAGCTGGCGCGCCAGCGCCAGTCCCTCGTTGATGCGGAAGCTGCCATCCAGGTGAGGATCGTTGATGAGTCCCTTCCAGCCCACGGTCGTGCGCGGCTTCTCGAAGTAGACGCGCATCACGACTTCGAGCTCGCCGGCGTGTCGCGCTCGTTCAGTCGCCAGCCGGCGCGCGTATTCACGGGCGGCGTCGACGTCGTGGATCGAGCAGGGTCCGATCACCACCACCAGTCGATCGTCGCGGCCATGCAGGATGTGCTGGATGGCGCTGCGCGCCGCCACGACGGTCGTAGTGGCCTGCTCGGTGCGCGGGCAATGTCGCAACAGTTCTTCCGGCGTCAGCAGCGGCTTGAGGCTGCGGATACGCAGGTCGTCGGTCCGGATGTCCATGGTCCTCGTCTCTCCATCGTGAGGGCCAGGACCTGGCGGCGAAAAAAAACCGCCAGGTGGCTGGCGGTTTCTTCGGATTCGTTTGCCTGTTTCGTCAGGCCAAGTTCGGTCCGTCCGCCGCCATTGCCGGATAGGCATAAAACCAGAAGTAATAGCGGCTGCGTGAACGGTCCATGAACGACTGTGTATCACAGCCTCGCCGTCGCAAGCAAATGCGAGCCATTCTCGAATCGCAGCCTAAATCGAATATTGCGCGACGTACGGCTGCACTTTCGCGCCGATTTGTTGTCTCATATCCCTGTTCGGAACCGTTTAACCGGAGAGAGATTCCATGTCCAAGACCCTGCCGCGTCGCTCGCTGATCAAGGCCGTACTCGTTGGTGGCGCAGCGCTGCCGCTGGCCAAGCATTTCGTGCAGGACGCCGAAGCCGCGCCGATGGTCGACGCTAACGATCCCGTCGCGAAGTCGCTGGCCTATCACGCTGACACAGCGAAGGTGAAGGCTGCGGATTTCCCCACCCACAAGCCGACGCAGAAGTGCGCCAACTGCATCCAGTTCCAGGGCAAGGCCACCGACAAGCAGGGTGCCTGCAACCTGTTCCCCGGCAAGGATGTCGCCGGCGCGGGCTGGTGCAAGGTCTGGGCGCAGAAGCCCGGCACCTGATCGATCTTCTTCGCTGAAGTCGATTTACGCGGCGGCGGTCCGGAAGGGCCGGCCGCCGCGGTTGTTTATGGCACCTGCAGCCACTATCGTGCTGCGGCCAGTCAAATCGGGGGATCAAGGAACATGGCGAGCACGATGAACCAGGCCCAGCTGGGCCAGCTGTCGGACATCATCCGCAGCGAGATCAAGGCGGGGCTGTACCACGGTGCCGTCGTGAAAGTGTCGCGGGGCGGGGAAGTCGTATTCGACCAGGCTATCGGTGCCGCCGACGCGGAGCAGTCCAGGCCGCTCGCCAAGGACTCGGTCTTCAACATCTTTTCGGTGACCAAGGCATTCACGAACCTGCTCGTGATGCAGGCCATCGAGCGGGGCCAGTTCGCGTTGACCACGCCGATCAGTGAACTCGTGCCCGAGTTCAAGGGCCATGGCCGCGAGAAGGTGCTGATCTGGCACCTGCTGTCGCACCAGGCCGGCTTCCCCATCCTCTTCGAGGTTACGCCGGGCTGGTACATCAACGATTTCGCGGAAGTCTCCGCGGCGGTCATCGATCACGTGAAGCCGGTCGACGCGCCCTGCGAAAAGGTGTCCTATTCGCCGCTCGTGAACCACGTGCTGATGGCCACGGCGCTGCTGCGCACCGATCCGAAGAAGCGTCGCTACCGGCAGATCGTGCAGGAAGACATCCTCGATCCGCTCAAGATGCACGATACGGCCGTCGGCCTGCGCGCGGACCTGAAGCCCCGTAAAGTCGTGCCGGATTTCCGCGGCAACTATCCGATCGGCCACAAGAGCCGCAACACGCCGGGCGAGAACGGCGCCTACGAGGATGAAACGGCCGAAATGCCCTGGGTCGGCATTGTCTCCACGGTGCCGGACATGTTCCGTTTCGCCGACATGTTCCGTCGCGGTGGCACGCTGGACGGTGCCCGTCTGGTGTCCCCGGCGATGATCGACCTTGCAACGCGTGTCTACACCGGCGACAAGTGGAACGAGCTGTATTACCGCCGCGGACTGGAAAAGGGTCTCGAGGCCGTGCCGGCCTATATCGGCCTGGGCTTCACGATGCGCGGCGAAAAACTGATCCACCACATGTTCGGCACGCTCGCGTCACCGCGCAGCTTCGGCAACTACGGCGCAGGGACGACGCTGTACTGGGTCGATCCGGTGCGGGATATCACTTTCACGGCGCTTACCGCGGGCGTCATGGAACACAACGCCAACTGCGAGCGCTTCCAGCGCTGGGCCGACGTCATCCACGCGGCCGCCATCTGACGTCACCAAGGCCGCCGTCCTGCGGCGGCGGCCCTTCCGACGGTCGTCGGGCTCAGACGAAGTGGATCTTCACGGGCAACTTCGTCGGCCCGTGGCCGATGGTCGTCATCCAGGGCTCCACCGGACCCGCGGGTTCGAAGCGGCTGATCTCCCGGGTGATGGTGCCCAGCAGTGCCTCGGCCTCGAGCAGTGCCAGGACACGTCCGACGCAGGCATGCACGCCGAAACCGAATCCCAGATGTCCCATGTTCTGGCGGCGGACGTCATAGCGGTCCGGGTCGGTCCACTTGCGCGGGTCGCGATTGGCCGCCGCGAACATCAGGCCGCAGCGGGTGCCGGCCGGGATCACATAGCCCTCGATCTCCACGTCGCGCATGGCGACCCGGCCTGCCATGCGGGACGGTGAGTCCCAGCGCAGGCTTTCCTCGAAGGCAGCCTTCAGGAGCTGCGGATTCTCCCGTACGAGCGCGTACTGGTCCGGGAATTCGCTGAAGGCGCGGAT
>JBEEKA010000062.1:0-12404 GCA_041168985.1 Pseudomonadota bacterium
ACGCTGCGTGAGGGCTACCGCGAGGAGATGCGGCTCTTCCTCGACAGCATCCTGCGTTCGAACCGCAGCGTTCTGGACCTGCTGCGTGCCGACACGACCTTCCTGAACGAGAGGGTGGCCCGCGAATACGGCATCCCGAACATCCGCGGCTCGCAGTTCCGCCCGGTGAAACTGACCGACCCGAACCGCAATGGACTCTTCGGCAAGGGAGCGGTCCTGATGTCCACCGTCTACGGCGACCGCACGTCGGTCGTCCTGCGCGGTTCCTGGATCATGGAGATGATCCTCGGCACGCCGCCATCGCCTCCACCGCCGGGCGTCAACATCGACCTCACGACCAAGGCCGGTGAAAAGCCGAAGACCCTGCGTGCAAGGATGGAACTGCACCGCGCCGCCAAGTCCTGCAACAGCTGCCACGGCGTCATCGACCCGCTGGGCTTCGCGCTCGAGAACTTCGATGTCGTCGGCGCGTGGCGCAGCAAGGACCTCGACGCCGGACAAGCCATTGACGCGCGGGGCGGCGTCTTCGCCGACAAGGAGGCCACGGGCCCACAGGAACTGGCACAGGCCGTCCTGTCGCGTCCCGACCAGTTCGTGCAGACCCTGACCGAAAAACTCATGACCTTCGCGCTCGGCCGCCCGCTGCGCCACCAGGACATGCCGACCGTGCGCGCGATCGTGCGTCAGGCGGCCGGCGAGGACTACCGGTTCGAGTCGATCGTCCGCGGCATCGTGAATTCCGATGCGTTCGGCCGGCAGCTTCGCCCCTCGACGACGCCCATCCGGACCGCACAGGCGGATGCCCACACGGGGAAATGACGACCATGTTCATCACCAGGAAACATCTCTCCCGCCGTGCCGTACTGCGCGGCGTCGGCGCCGGTCTCGCGCTGCCCTTCCTCGACGCCATGGTGCCGGCCGCCACCGCACTGGCAGGCACCGCGGCGGCGCCAAAGCCCCGGCTGGGCTTCTTCTACTTCCCGCACGGCGCGGTGATGGAACGGTGGACGCCTGCGGCAGCGGGCCGTGACTTCGCGATGTCGGAGATCCTCGAGCCCCTGTCGCCCTTCCAGAAATACCTGACGGTGGTCAGCAACCTCGGGAACAAGCCCGCCGAGAGCCGTGCCGTGCATGCGCTGGTGCCCGCGACCTGGCTGTCGTGCACGCATCCCCACGAAGGGCTGGAGCCGCATCTGGCGCCGACCATCGACCAGATCGCCGCGAAGCAGATCGGGCAGGACACGCCCTGGCCGTCCATCGAGACCGCGACGGCACAAGGCCATGGCGTGGGAAGCGCCTGCGAACGCGGCTATGGCTGCTCGTATTCCGGCACGCTGTCCTTCCGCAATGCCTCGACTCCGCTGCCGGTCGAAAGCAATCCACGCCAGCTGTTCATGCGGCTGTTCGGCCAGGGCGACACGCCGCAGGAGCGGGTCTTCCTGTCCCGCCAGACATCAAGCCTCCTCGACATGCTGTCCGGCGAGATCCAGTCACTGAACAGCAAGCTCGGCGCGCAGGACCAGCGCATGCTGAGCGACTATCTCGACAGCGTGCGGGAAATCGAACGTCGCGTTCAGAACGCCTCGACCGGACAGGTCTCCAAGCTTGCCCTGCCTGAAACGCCCGGCGCCACGTCGGAGAACTTCGACGAGCACCTGAAACTGATGTTCGACCTGATTGCCCTGGCGTACCAGGGGAACCTCACGCGCATCCAGAGCTTCATGATCGCGCCCGAAGTCAGCGAGCAGACCTACAACCACATCGGCGTGGCGGATGCCTTCCACGCCCTGTCGCACCACCAGAACGACGAGGAACGGAAGGTCCGTCTCGCGAAGATCCAGCGTTACCACACGCAGGTCTTCGCAGGCTTCCTCGACAAGCTGTCGAAGATGCCCGATGGCGAAGGCAGCATCCTCGACAATTCGATCCTGCTTTACGGCAGCAACATGTCGAACAGCAATGCCCACAACCAGTACCCGCTGCCGACCGCGATCCTCGGCCACGGGGGCGGGAAGGTGAAGGGCAACCAGCACATCGACATGGGCACGCGCACGCCGCTCGCGAACGTGATGCACACGATCCTCGACCGGGCCGGCGTGCAGGTGGACCGCGTCGGCGACAGCACGGGCCTCATTCGGGAAATCTGACCCATGCGAATTGCATCGTCACTTCGCGCCTCCCTGGCACTGGCCCTGCTTGCGGCATCGGCGTTGCGCGTAGACGCGGCGGGAGCGCCGTCCTCCCCCGTCGTCGTGCTGGCCACGCAGCCCGCTCCCCTGGTCCAGGCCGTCCTGCAGCGCGACGCGGACACGATCCGCAGGCTGATGGACGCGAAGGCCGACGTGAACCAGCGCTCCAGCGATGGAACGTCGGCGCTGCACTGGGCCGTCTACAACAACGACGTCGCGCTCGTGGACCGGCTCCTCGCCGCGGGAGCGGACGCCAACGCGCGTAACGACTACGACGCGACGCCCCTGTCCGAGGCAGCGGTCACCGGCAACGTCGGCGTGATCCGGTCCCTGCTGAAGGCAGGCGCCGCGGTCGACGGCGCCAACGCGGACGGGCAGACGGCGCTGATGGTCGTCGCGCGCACCAGCAATGTCGCCGCCGCACGCCTGCTGCTGGACCGCGGCGCAAAGGTGAACACGCGCGAAAAATGGCATGGCCAGACCGCCCTGATGTGGGCTGCTGCAGAAGGCCAGCCCGCGATGGTCAGCCTGCTGCTACAGCGCGGCGCCGATGCCAATGCGCGATCCGACATCAACCGCTGGGAAAGACAGGTGACGTCGGAGCCGCGCATGCAGGCCCGGCCTTCGGGCGGCTTTACGCCCCTGCTCTACGCCGCGCGGAAAGGCTGTGTCGACTGCGCCCGGGCGCTGGTTGCCGGCGGCGCCGACGTGACGCTCGCCGACCCCGACGGCGTCAGCCCGCTGCTGCTTGCCACGCTGAATTTCAATTTCGATACGGCGGCCTTCCTCGTGAAGCGCGGCGCCGACGTCGACAAGTGGGATTACTGGGGCAGGTCGCCGCTCTTTGCGGCCGTGGACATGAATACACTGCCCACCGGCGGTCGCGCCGATCGACCCTCTGCCGACGACACGACCGGCCTGCAGTTGATCGAGATCCTGCTGAAGTCGGGCGCCAACCCCAACCTGCAGCTCAAGCTGTTCCCACCCTACCGCTCGCTGCGCGACGACCGGGGTGCCGACAACCTCTTGAGCGTCGGCACGACCCCCCTCCTGCGGGCCGCGAAGGCAGGTGACATCCCTGCCATGAAGCTGCTGATCGCAGCGGGCGCGAATGTCGACCTGCCCACCGCCACGGGCATCACGCCGCTAATGGCCGCTGCCGGCAATGGCTCGGCGAGCCTCGACACGCGTGGCCGCAACAAGACCGAGGCCCAGGCCAAGGAAGCGATCGAGCTGCTGCTCGCCAGTGGCGCACAGATCAATGCGCGCGACCGCGGCGGGCAGACGGCGCTGCACGGCGCGGCCAGCTGGGGCTGGAACAGCGTGGTGAAGACCCTGGTCGACATGAAGATTGACCTCATGGCGAAGGACAACCAGGGCCGTACGGCCGCGGACATCGCCAAGGGCTCACCCACGAGCTCCGGCCGTGCCGCATCGCCGCCCCGTCCTGAAACCGAGGCGCTGCTGCGGCAGCTCATGGGCCCGTGACCATGCAACGACGCAGCTTCATCGCAGGCCTGGCCGCCGTGGGTGCCGCCGCCGGATTCCCCGCCGCGCCTCGTGCAGCCTGGGCCGCCGGGTCGCCGTCGCTCGGCACGACCCGACTCACCGATTCCCTGACTCTCGTCACGGGCGCGGGCGGCAACGTCGTCGTCTTCGATTCACCCGAGGGTGTGCTGCTGGTCGATGGCGGCTCGCGGGCACGGTCCGCTGAATTGCTGCAGACCGTGCGCGGACTCACCGGCAAGGACCGCGTCCACACGCTGTTCAATACGCACTGGCACTGGGACCAGACTGGCTCCAATGCCGCGCTGGCTGGCAGTGGCACGCAGATCCTGTCGCACGAGAACACGCGGCTCTGGCTCGGCACGGACGTCGACAGCGAATGGGAACAGCGTCGCTATGAGCGACTTCCCAAGTCAGCACGGCCGACGAAGACGTTCTACACCACGGGTTCGCTGCAGTTCGGTGGCGAGCAGATCGACTACGGTCACCTTCCGCAGGCCCACACCGACGGCGACCTTTATGTTCACTTTCGCCGCGCCGACGTGATCGTGTGCGGCGACGTGCTGTCCGTCGGCCGCTATCCGCTCATCGATTATTCGACGGGCGGCTGGCTTGGCGGCCTCGTCGAGGCCACGAAGCAACTTGCCGCGCTTGGCAAGGACTCGACACGCTTCGTACCCGGCGTGGGCAGCGTCCAGTCGCGCGCAGCCGTGCAGGCGGAGAACCAGATGCTCGGCACGATGCGCACGCGCCTTGCGAAGCTTCTTGCCGAAGGCATGAGCGCCCAGGAAATGGTCGATGCCAGGCCTTCCAGGGACTTCGACACAACCTGGGGCGATCCGGAACTCTTCATCCGCAACGCCTGGCCCGGGCTCGTGGCCCGGGCCCGCGAACTGGGCGTCGCGATCGTCTGAGACCGCGGGGCTGGCCGTCAGGCCAGCCCGTGCCGCGACAAAGGCAGCGAACGGAGGCGTTTTCCGGTCGCGCGGTACACCGCATTGGCCAGCGCCGGGGCAACCAGCGCCGTGGCGGGTTCACCGATCCCGCCCGGATCCGCGCTGCTTTCCAGCAGGTAGATATGGACCGGCGGCGCTTCCGGCATGCGCAGGATCCGGAACCCATCGAAGTTCTGCTGGACCACGCGGCCTTTCTCGAGTTCGATGCGACCCCAAAGCGCCGCCGACAGCCCGAACAGCGTGGATCCTTCGACCTGCGCCATAACGGTGTCCCGATTGACGATCTGACCGCAATCCACGGCGCAATGAAGGGCATGCACCTTCAGCTTGCCCCTGTCGAGGCTGATGTCCGCCGCCATCGCAAGATAGGTGCCATAGCCCTCCATCAGCGAAACACCAAGGCTGTGCCCGACGTGCAGCGGCGACTTCTTCACTTCTGCGGCCACGCGTTCCAGCACCGCCTTGAAACGCGGCTGCTTGTCGAGCAGTGACAGGCGGTACTCGATCGGATCCCGGCCCGCCGCGGCGGCCAACTCGTCCATGAAGGACTCCGCCACGAAACAGTTCAGCACATGGCTTACCGCCCGGCAGTACCCGACGTTGATGCCGATCTCCTGGCGGTTGTAGCTCACATGCACGTTGGGCACGTCGTAGGGATAGTTCACCGCCGCCTCGATCGCGAAGGGATCGATGGCTTTTTCCACCACGCCGGGGAACAGGCGCGCGGTGATCGACGGGCTCGTCAGATGCAGGTGCCAGGCAGTGGGCCTGCCGTCCGCGCCCAGCACGGCCGACACACGATCCAGCGCGGGCGGACGGTAGGCATCGTGCGTCATGTCTTCTTCGCGCGACCAGATCAGCTTCACCGGCTTGCCAACGGCCTTGCTGGCTTCCACGGCCGCGGGAATGAAGTCGGTCTCCAGGCGGCGACCGAAGCCTCCGCCCAGGAAGGTGGTATGCACGCGGACCTGCTCGGGCTTCAAGCCGGCTGCCGCTGCGGCAACGGCCTGCGCCACGATCTGGATCTGGGTGGGGGCGTGCAGGTCACACCCCTCCGCGGTCACCGATGCCGTGCAGTTCTGGGGCTCCATCGTGGCATGGGCCACGAGCGGCACTTCGTACTCGGCGCTCAGGACTTTCGCACCCGGCACCTTTAGCGCCGCCGCCGCATCGCCGTCCTGCCGGGCCACCTGACCCGGGCTCGCGATCTTGTCGCGCAGCTTCTGCACGACGCCGGCGGTCGAAAGTCCGGCATTCGCGCCTTCGTCCCATTCGATCTTCAGGGCATCGAGCGCCTTGTGCGCGCGCCACCAGCTGTTGGCGACGACGACGACGCCACTCGAGACCTGCACGACCTCCACCACGCCGGGCATCGACCGGGCTTTTGACGCATCGAAGGACCGCAGCCTGCCCCCCAGCACGGGAGACTGCGCCAGTGCGCCGTACAGCATGCCCTCCAGCTTCACGTCGACGCCGTAAACGGCGCTGCCATCGACCTTCATCGAGGCATCCAGGCGACGTTGCGGTTTGCCGATCACCTGGAACTCGCTCGCCGGCTTCAGCTTCACGGCCTTCGGCACCGGCAGCTTGCCCGCCGCATCGGCCACCTCGCCGAATCCGAGCTTCTTTCCCTGGGCCGACACGATGTAACCGTCTTCGACCTTGCAGGTGGCGGGATCAACGCCCCACCGGGTGGCCGCCGCGGCAATGAGCATCTCGCGCGCCTGCGCGCCTGCCGTCCGCAGCTTCACCCAGGCATCGCGGATGCTGGTGCTGCCGCCCGTCAACTGGGCCCCCAGCAGCGTGTTCGTGTAAGCCGCGCCGACCGGCGCGAACTCCATCGTCAGGGCCTCCGGCCGGATGCCCAGCTCCTCGGCGAGGAGCATCGGCAGCGAAGTGTAGACGCCCTGCCCCATTTCCGACCTGTCGCACAGGAAGCGCACGCTGCCGTCCGTCCGGACCTGCAGCCAGGCACCCAGATCCACGTTCGACGCAGGCCCCGCCGCGCCGACGGGCTTGTCCTTGCAGGCTGTCAGCCCGACACCGATGACGAGGCCGCCGCCGACCAGCATCGCACCCTGGATGAATCCACGCCGATCGATGCCCGCGTTCATGACTTGCTCCCGATCTCGGCCGCGCGGTGCACGCCGGCACGGATCCGGTGGTACGTCCCGCAGCGGCAGAGATTCCCCGCCATCGCGGTATCGATCTGCTCGTCGGTCGGCGCAGGATTCTTCGCCAGCAGGGCCGCCGCGCTCATGATCTGGCCCGACTGGCAGTACCCGCACTGCGGTACGTCCAGCTCCATCCAGGCCTTCTGCACCGGATGGCCGCGATCAGGCGACAGACCCTCGATGGTGGTCACCGCACGGTCGCCAACTGCACTGACCGGCAGGATGCAGGCGCGGGCCGCTTCGCCGCCGACGTGCACCGTGCAGGCGCCACAGAGCGACTTGCCGCAGCCGAACTTGGTGCCTGTCAGCCCCAGCGTGTCGCGCAGGACCCAAAGCAGCGGCGTATCCGGTTCGACATCGACCTCGACGGGTCTTCCGTTCACGGTGAGTTTCAACACGGCAGGGACTCCTGTAGCGGAACGCGACGTTCCGGAGTCTCCTGCTATTCGGCTGAAGCGGCAAGCCGGCTGGCAGCGTCCTGGAGCGCAAGCCGTGCGGCCGGACTGACCGGTGCACAGATCACGACCCGGATCTCGGGATGTCCGTCAGGCACCCACGACGTGTGTTCGAAGGTCAGCTGGCCATATCGCGGATGGGTAAAGGTATGCGGCCCGAACGATCGGATCGTGAACTCGGGCGCACGCCAGATACGGTTGAAGACCGGCGACTTCGCGCAGAGCCGGTGGACCAGCCGGTCGAACTTCGGATCGTCGCTGCACTTGCTGTAGTCATACCGCAGGCGGGCTACCAGCCGTTCTATCGTGGCCTCGTGCTGCTGTTCGGTGGCATACCGCGCCGGATGCGCCAGCAGGATCTCCAGGAGGTTGCGTTCTTCCGGCGGGAAGCTGCCGTAGTCCCGGTAGATGGCCGAATTCAGCGGGTTCCACGCCAGGACGTCGCAACGCAGGTTCAGGACGATGGCCGGCACCCCGACCGAATCCAGCAGTCGGAGCACGTCGGGCGGCACGTCGCCGCGGTCGCTGCTATGGATGCGCGGCGGGCGGTGCTGGACCAGGGTGAACAGGTAGATCCGTTCGTCCTCGGAAAGGCGCAGCGTGCGACAGAGCCGCTCGAGCAGCTCGTCGGACACGCGCATGTCCCGTCCCTGCTCCAGCCAGGTGTACCAGGAGGCGCTCACCCCCGCGAGCGCGGCCACGTCTTCGCGGCGCAGGCCGGCACTGCGCGTCCGCTGCGGCTGCGGCAGGCCCACGTCCTCGGGACGGATCCGCGCTCGGCACTTTCGCAGGAACACCGAACGCTGCGTGTCGACCTGCGAACGGGTCTTGCGCACGGGCGCCGCCTGCGTTTCCGGGACCGGGTTTTCTTCTTCCGCCATGCCGGCAACTGTATCTCAGCCGGCTGCCAACCGGTCGGGCTCCGGCTATGCTCGGTCGACCAGACCCGCAGTGCACCGCAAGAGGATTCGATTCGCATGACCAAGATCGTGATCACGGGAGCTTCCGGCCATTACGGCCGCATGGCCACCGACCGCCTCATCGCCATGGGCCGCGGTCAGGACCTCATCCTCATCTCCCGCAAGCCCGACAAACTTGCCGATCGCAAGGCCGCCGGCTGTGACGTGCGGTACGGCGATTTCGACAAACCGGAGTCCCTGATGGCGGCCGTTCGCGGCGCGGACGTGATGCTGCTGATCTCCGGAACGCGCGTCGGGGCCCGCGTCGTGCAGCACAAGGCGGCGATCGACGCAGCCGCCGCCGCAGGCGTGAAGCGCATCGTCTACACCAGTTTCGTGAACGTCGAGGACGCCAACCCCGCCATCGTCACGCTTGACCACCGCGAGACGGAAAACCTCATCAAGGCCAGTGGCTGCACCTGGACCATGCTGCGCGATGCGCACTATGCCGATGCCATGATCCTGAATGCAGGCCCCGGATTCATCATCTCGGGGAAATGGCTGACGTCCACGAAGGGTGCCCGCGAAGCCATGGTCTGGCGGGAAGACTGCGTTGACTGCGCAGTGGCCGTCCTGACGCAGGAGGGCCACGAAAACAAGGCCTATCCGATCACCGGCCCGAACCGTGAAAACTTCGCCGAGGTCGCGAAGATGCTCGGCGACGCCGTCGGCAGGCACATCGAGCTCGTCGAGACCACGGACGACGGCATGTATGCCCACTTCGATTCACTGGGCATCCCGCGCCATCCGGTAGACGACCAGACCGTCGCGAACATCCCCTGGAACAGCGACGACATGGTGAGCTTCGAACGTTCCATCCGCGAGGGTTACCTCGACAACTGCACCGACGACGTCCTGAAGCTCACCGGCCGCAAGCCACGTTCGGTCAAGGAAATGATCGACGCGAACCTGCCCATGCTTCGCGCAGTCGCGCAGGGCACTTGACGGGCCGGACGCGCAGCCCGTCGATAACGAAGGAGTAGTTCCCATGAAGTGGTTCCTCATTCCAGCCGCCCTGCTTTCGGGAGCATTGCTGGCCACTCCCGCCAGCGCAGTCGAAGAAACCGGCTGTAAACGGCCGGAGTTGACGGCGCCGGAGCAGGTCTGGAGTCGCCACCTTCAGGGCTCCCACTCGGGATTCGGCCCGCTGTACCGCGCCCTGGACAGTCGGTGCCGCATGCACGATTTCCTGGTGCGATTGATGGGGCGAATCGCATCGGTCGAAGCGGTCACCGCCGACGACATCGTCGATGCAGCGGCCCTTGCGCCTCGCACCGAAGAACTGGCACATCTCGTTGAAGGCACGAAACGCGCCGCCCCGGCCGCCGGTGCTGGCGGCGCCAGCACTGAGGTGCCTTTGCTCGCCGAAATGCGGGACGGCATCTACCTCGCTGGCGCATTCAAAAGGGATGGGGTTGTGGATGGCCACGGCATCATGGTCGACAGGGACGGCGCCGTGCGACGCGGTGATTTTCGCGAAGGCCGGCTTCACGGCATCGGTTACGAAATCGATGCCGACGGCTCGTCGAGGGCTGGCGACTTCGTTATGGGTCAGCTGTCAGAAAGCGGCGTGCACCAGGCATGGGATGAAGACGGCTCGACGACAGAAGCAGGAACTCAGGAAACCGGTTCACGTGAAGCCCCACGACGCCTGCGTCCCGCCGCCCTGTCGCGGGATGACGATCGGGGCGTGACGTTGCTGGAGGCCCATATCAGGAAGGTCGAAGCCTCGGAAGCCGGCCCTCCAGCGCCAGCGCAAAGTGACGTCGCCGGGCAAGCAGGTGGGGAGCGACCGGTCGCTTCGGTACTCGAAGCGTATCGGAACACAAATGGCCGATGCAGTATGCCCGCCACCGCCGTAGGACAGAACATGTCGCAACTGAACGCCTGGTACGGCAAGTGTGTTGACGGATGGCGGGATGGGCATGGCATCGTCATGCGGCATTTTGCTTCGAGCTTCAATATCGGCGAATCCACGACGTACCTCCTGAGCACCGACACGACGGAAGGCAATTACGCAAAGGGCTTCCCGCGTGGCCTTTGGTGCACCATCGAAAGCCGAGGCGGCACGCAGGACAAACCGAAACTGAACGAGACACGCGGCAATTGCCAGATCGCGCATGACGGCTTTTCATCGCTCGGCGAACTGGTTCTGCGCAAGTCCCAGGACGGCAACTGGCAACTGGCCACCTATCCGACCCGCTTACTGGACGTATACATCCCGACGGCTGACATCGAGTCCGTCCATTCGGCCCACCTGAAGGCAGCGCCTGGCGGGGTCCCCGACGTACCACCAGTGCGCGTGACTTCGCCCGCCCTCGCCGGGCTGATGGCCGACGACTCGTTGTATTTCGTGTCGAAGCCGCTGAGCGCCACCGATTTCGGGAGGAAACGCATCGCGATCATCCTTTCAACCAGGACTACGCAGGCCCTTTCGCGATGGCGTGTCGCCCGTGACGCCTTCGTGAAGGAAAATGGTTACGGCGCCTTCTCGGATCCGGGCAGTTTCGGACCGACTCTCGAAGAGGTCATGACGCAGTCCGATCCAACGCGGATGCTTGGCGGCTGGCTTCAGGGCCTCGGCGTGATTGCCGACAGGCTGGTGCCGGCCAAGGATCTCACCGTTCTCGCGTCAGGCGAAGCGGACGTGGCACTTGTGCTCGACTGGACTTATGAAGGCGGCATGATGAAGCCAGCCGATTACCAGAAGATACCTGCCTGCGACACATCCACGGACTGCCACAACATCCTCGACCAAAGGATGGTCGGCCTCCTCGTTGATCGGGAACTCTACCTGCGGGGTATCGCCCGCGGGTCCAGCATCTCGGGCAATTCCTATGGGAACTACCGCAGCTCCATCGGGTACGCGATGACCTCGCTGTCGCCGGAAGGAGGCAGCGCACTTATCGGCAGCGTTGTGTCGGAGGTGGCCAACAAACTCCCTGGCTCGCAGTTGTTGGAGATCGCACGGAAATACGAATCGGGAAATGGCGTCAAAGCCGACAAGAGTCGCGCCATGACCTACTACCTTTACGCCTCCGCAAAGGGAAACGGTTATGCCCGATACAAGACGGGCATGGCCTACCGGACCGGCAACGGGCTGCCGAAGGACGTGGCGCAGGGGACCCGGCTGGTGCATGAAGCCTCCGACCTCGGGGACGGCGACGCCAGCACCGAACTGACGATCCTCTATTCCTCGGAAAACTCCGGCGTCACGAAAGACCTCCGCACCGCGGCCAGATACGCGCGTACGGCCTATCGGCAAAAGTCCGATCCGTACACCCGCTACAACATGGGTATCGTGACATCGAACGGCTGGGATGAGCCGGCCGACCCCGTCAAGGCGACGAAGTACTTCACCGAAGCGCAGCAGCTCGGACACGCCAAGGCGGCGGAGCGCATCGCCGAACTCGCGCCCAAGGTCGCTGCCTTGCAGGCCGCCGCGGCAACATCTCAGCCAGCGGATCCTTCGTTCATCGACTCACTCAAGGACGTACCGAATGCGGGCGCACTCTTTGCCCTGGGCGACGAGGCGGACGAGAAGGGACTGAAAGCCAATGCCCGCGCTGCCTTCCGCGCCCTGGTGTCGCGCTTTCCTGACAGCCCGCTGGCGACGAAGGCCGCGGACCGGCTGGTACCCCGCTGACGAGTGCGACTGGCGGGGTCAGTTCACGTTGACGGCGGCCCAGGCCGCCGCGACCGCCAGGTATTCCGCTGACGCCGCGCCATACAGGTCGGTCGCCGCGCTGAGCGTGGCGGCGCGGGCGCCGGCGTAGTTCGTGCCCGACGTCATGTAGACGGTGAGCGCGCGGTACCAGATCTTCTCCGCCTTCTGCCGGCCGATGCCGGTCAGCGTGGCCGAACCAGTGGCCACGCGCGTATCGCCCGCGCGGCAGGTCTTGTTGCCGGCACTGCCCTGCGACAGCAGGTAGTGGAAGTGGTTGCCGACGCCCGAGCTGTAGTGGACGTCGAGTCCGCCAACGGCCGCGTACCAGCAATCCGCCGAAAGGCCATCGAGGCTGGGCTGCGCCAGCGAGCGGATCGCGAGGCCGGCGGACTTGAAGACCTGCTCGCCGAAGAAGAAGTCCGGCGTGTCGCGCGCGCTGTTGGCGTAGAACTCGACGGCCGTACCGAAGATATCGCTGGTCGATTCGTTCAGCCCGCC
>JBEEKA010000063.1:0-8851 GCA_041168985.1 Pseudomonadota bacterium
GTCGTCGACGTAGATGCCCGTGGTCGAGGCGCCGCTGTTGGAGTCGATGCCGCGGATCGAGACCCGGTCACCGACGCCGTTCGAGCCCTGGTCACCGAGATCGATGCCCGGGGTCTGCGACACGACGTCATTGATCGACCGTATATGGCGATCGTCGAGCATCGCCTGCGTGTAGGCGCTGACGCTGATCGGCAGCTTGCTCAGCGCGACGGCCTGCTTGGTGGCGGTCACGACGATTTCCTCGAGCGACCCGGCGTCGTCGGCCGCGGTAGCGAGGGTGGGCGTCGTGAGGACGCTGGCGAGGCAGGACGCGGCAAGCAGTCGCAGCGGCGGGTGTCGGCGAAGTGGGGTGTCCATGCTCGGGATTCTAGCCGCGGTGGCCGGCCTGCGTTGCGGTCGCATGGTGTTATCCTCGTTCGGAAGTTGTACGACAGGACGCAGGCCATGTTCTCGACCGCGGGCGCCGCTGGCAAATTCGCCGTCGAAGGCGGGGCAGTCCAGGCCGGGACGCCTTGAATTCCTGCTCGCATCGGCCGCCCTGTCCGGGCTGCCCGAGATTCGGCGAGCGCGGCATCGATCCGCACGCCAAGTCCGTGCTCGATGTGATGGCGCAGGCGCATGGATTGCCTCCCGTGCGGGTCGTCCTCGGGCCGACGCAGGGCTTCAGGCTGCGCGCGCGTCTGGCGATCCGGGGTCGCCGGCATGCGCCCAAGATCGGCCTGTTCGAGGCCGGGTCCCATCGCGTGGTCACGATACCGTCCTGCAGCGTCCAGCATCCGCTCATCAACCATGCCGCAGCGGTCGTTCGCCGCGCCCTCGTCGATGCCGGCGTTGCCCCCTATTCGGACCAGGCCCGTGAAGGCGTCGCCCGCTACCTGCAGGTCGTCGTCGAGCGCAGTTCGCAGCGGGCCCAGGTCGTGCTCGTCGGCCATTGTGAACACCCGGAACCGTTGAAGGAGGCGCTCGATCTCATCGCCGAGCGCCTCGGCGATGACCTGCACAGCCTGTGGTTCAACGCGAACACAGGGCAGGGCAACGCGATCCTCGGCCCGCGAAGCGTGAAGTGGCATGGGGCGGATACCGTGGTCGAGACTTTCGGCGGCGCGCGGATCCACTATCCGCCGGGTGCCTTCGGCCAGAGCAACCTCGGTATCGCGGAACGCATCGTGGAACACCTGCGCGCGTCGCTGATTCCGGATGCGAGCGTCGCGGAGTTCTACGCCGGTGTCGGGGCGATCGGACTTTCCCTGATCGGCTCTGCGAGGCGCCTCGTCCTGAATGAAGTCAGCCCCGCGTCGCTTGAAGGACTCGCGCGGGGCATCGACGACCTGTCGCATGCCGAGAGGCAGCGCGTCGCCGTGGTGGAAGGGCCCGGCGGCGGCGCGGTCCATGCGCTGGACGGGGTCGAGGCAGTCATCGTCGATCCCCCGCGCAAGGGACTGGATGCGCCGCTGCGCGATGCGCTGGCTGCGCGTGCTCCGAAGCAGCTGCTTTACGTCAGTTGCTCGCTCGACTCCCTCCGCCAGGATGTCGCGGCGCTGACCAAGGAAGGCGGACTGAAACTGACGGGGCTGACGGCGTTCAACCTGATGCCCTTCACCGCGCATGTCGAAACCGTTGCCGCGATGGAGCGCGCATGAAGACCCTGCTCGTGTGGACCGGCGGAGAGGACGGGCTCCTCTGCGAAGCCCTGTCGCAGGTGCCGGGGCTTGAAATCGTCCGGGGTCGCGACAAGTCGGATGCCATCGTCAGGATGTCCACGGTCGATGGAATGATCGGGTCGGTGATTCCCTGGGATGCCTCACTGGCCGAGGCGCTGCGCAAGGCGCCGCGGTTGCGGTGGCTGCAGGTGTTGAACATCGGCTTCGACAACCTCGAGGCGCTGGGCCTGCCGCCGCAGTTGCAGTTGTCGACGTTGGGCGAGCTCGGCAGCCCGGCCGTCGTGGAACATGCGGTGGCACTGCTGATGGCACTGAGCCGCGGCCTGCATCGCGCACGCGACCTCACTCGCGGGGCGCGCTGGGACGGTGCCTCCCAGCGCGTCGGCATGTTGTCCTTGCACGATTGCCAGGTCGCGATTCTGGGCGTGGGCCCGATCGGCCTCGGCGTGGCGCAGGCCTTGCGCTCGATCGGTGCGAAACCGGTCGGGCTGGGTACCCGCGCACGTATCGAGGCGGGAATACCTGTGCGTCCGGTCTCGGAGTTGCATGCGGTGCTGGCCGGGAGTGCGGCGGTGATTGTCTGCGCGCCGCTCAAACGAGAGACGTTGCGCCTGCTGGATGCCGCTGCATTCGCCGCCATGCCGAAGGGCAGCTTCGTCGTGAATATCTCGCGCGGGCCGATCATCGACACCGACGCCTTGGTGGCGGCGATGGAAAGTGGCCAGATCGCGGGTGCCGGACTGGATGTCACGGACCCGGAGCCCTTGCCGCCGGAGCATCCGCTCTGGCGACAGGATGGCGCGCTCATCACGCCGCATGTGGCCTGGGCCGGCGCGGCACCGTCCGGACAGCAGCAGCGCATCGACTATGTCGTCGCGAACGCGCGTCGCTTCGCGACCGGCCAGGCGCCTGCGGGCCTTGCCCGCTTCGAATCGATCCCTTCCTGAATCCGTCGAGGTCCTTGCCATGCGCATCCAGTCGATCGATGTGTTCCGCGCGGACGGGGGCTGGAGGCCTTTTTCCTTCCTTCGCCTGCGCACGGACACGGGGCTCGTGGGCTGGTCGGAGTTTTCGGAATCCCCCTGGGCGCCCGGGCTCGTTGACGCGATTCTCGCGCTGGGGGGGCAGGTGCTGGGCAGCGATCCACGCACCTGGGCCAGGATCACGGCCGACCTGCACGCGCTGACGCAGTTCACGGCCGGCGGTGTTTCGCATCAGGCCATCGCCGCCATCGAAAACGCCTGTCTCGACCTTGCGGCGAAATCGCTCGGTGTACCGGTGTACCAGCTCTTTGGCGGGCCGCTGCGCCGCGAACTCGAATCCTACGGTTCGCACTGGGGCAGCTTCCGCGTGCGCGATGCGGCGTTGTTCAAGGACGTCATCGGCGTGGCACCTGTCGCCTCGCTGGAGGACTTCCGGGCGCTGGGAAGGGAAGCGGTGAAACGAGGCTTCCGCACGGTGAAGACGAATCCGGTGGCTTTCGGCGACGACGGCAGGCCCGTGCTGTTGAACCCGGGATTCGCCCCGGGACTCGCGCACGGGCGTCGTCTCGATGGGCGCACCCTGGGCGATATCGTTGCGCAGTGTCGCGCGCTGCGTGACGGGCTCGGAAGCGGCCGCGGCCTGATGCTCGACGTGAACTTCTCGCTGCACCCCGGTGGCCTGCGGCGCATTGGGCGCGAACTCGGCGATCTGGAACTCACCTGGCTCGAGGCGGATCTCGCGTCACCGGAGGCCCTGGCCGCGGTGCGCGCGGCAGTGCCGGTGCCGATCGCGTCGCTGGAGGCCTTGCATGGTCGCCGTGCCTATCGGCCTTACTTCGAGGCCGGGGCCGTCGATGTCGCGGTGGTCGACGTGCCGTGGAATGGTTTGGGCGAGGCCCTGCGCATCGCCTCGCTGGCCGAGAGCCATGAAGTGAATGTCGCGCCCCACAACTTCTACGGACCGCTCGCGGATCTCATGAGCGCACATTTCTGCGCAGTCGTGCCGAACCTCGAGATCATGGAATCCGAAGCGGATGACGTGCCGTGGAAATACCAGTTGCTGACGCAGGCGCCAGAGCGGGCGGACGGCCGCTTCGTGCTGCCGACCGCGCCGGGCTGGGGTGCGGATCCGGACGAGAAAGCCCTCGCGCGTCACCCCTGGCCGAGGGTCTAGAGCCCCTGGCGGTTGTACTGGCGATGGTTCCGGTAGGTCGCGGGGTCGTAGTCGGCGTAGGCATGCTGCCGCATCGTCGTCGCCACCAGGCGATAGAGCGCCGTCCAGGCTTCTTCGGTCTCGGCGTTGAAATCCTTGCCCAGCCCGGTCTTCAGCGTATACAGCAGCGCGTTGCCGACCGGCGTGTAGTCATCCACGGTCACGCCGTACTTCACGTGCCGTCCGGCCAGGCTGTGCAGCACCGGCACGAGCTTCCCAAGATCGTTCAGCCCTGACACCGCCGCCTTCAGGACGGCCATCAGTTTTCCACCCTGCGACTTCATGTCACTGCCGAACAGTCCGCGGAGGCGCGGATCGAATTCGAACAGCTTGTTGTAGAAGATGTCCGCAGCCTGCGCGGCGATCGGTTCGACTTTCGCAAAGCTGCCCTGGATCAGGGAAATCTGGCGGGACGTGAGGGACATGGCTGTGCCGTCCGAAAGAATGACTGAGGCCATCAAAACATGCGCCGCCACGATGTGCGAACGCACATGCCCGCAGGCCGGCAGGAGTTCACATTCACTTCCAGAGGAACTGCAACTACGATGCGTCGATGCATTCGCTCCAGAATTGTACAAACCGGCTGGCAGTCCTTGTTTGCGTTGCCGTTTTCTCCTGTTTTTCGCGGGGTTTCGTATCCTTGGCCGAATCTGCGCCCCGCACGGAGTGCCTGACTGCAGCCACTGCCGAGCTCACCGCTGCGGCTGGCGCGTGTTCGCGCGATACGGACTGCGCGCGTGTCGCCGACCTCTATGCCAGCTGCCCGAAACTGCTCGCATGGTGGCAGGCCGTGGCACCGGCCGATGGCAAGACCGTGTCGGCGTTCGACCTCGAGCGCGGACTGGCGCGCGCCCGCTCCCCCTATCTCGCCCCCTCGGAAGCCAGCGTCCGCGCGCAGGAATGTTCGGGCGCGCAGTTCAGCGACGAGCACTGCCGCCAGTTCCTCGGCCTCGCGCCGCTGCCAGCCGCACAGCAGGCGCCGGACATCGCATCCGCGGACGAGCGCGAGCGCCTGGCCGCGCTGCTCGGTGATCCGCTGGTACGCGGCAGCAACCCGGGCGCCGGTGCCTATGCGGAAGCCCGGCGTGCCCTCGCTGCCTGCGAAGCAGCGCGTAACGATCCGAACCGCGAGGGCGTCTGCCAGCAGGCACAAACGCGTTATGAGGAATGCCGCGCCGCGCGCGACAGTTGGGCCGCCCGGCGCGACGCGCTGCTGAAGGACATCGACGCGCGCACCCCAGGCGTGGGCCAGGCCTGGGCAGGCTCAGCACTGCGCGGAGAACCGCGCGCGCCGCAGGACGAATGGGGCAACCGCGTGCGCACCGCGCGCACGCTGCAACTGGATGGTTGCCCGGGTCTGCTTCCGTCGTCGCTGCTGACACCAGTTCAGGCGATGGCGGAATGGAAGCGTCAGGATGCGGCCGCAGTGCGGCCCGTTGCATCCGGAAAGGGGGCGGCGGCAGGCGGGAAGGGCGGCGCGACGGGCGGCAAGCCCGCGCCGGGTGCCTTGACAACAAGCCTGTTCCAGCAATCCGTCACCAATGCGCAGGACCCTGACGCAGCGGCGAAGTTTTCGGCCGCGCAAGCCAATACCGCAGCCCGACTGGCGCAAACCGCGCAGTCCGCCGCCGATTTCGATAGGAAGATAAATGCAGGTATCGCAACAGCGTTTACCGGCCTGATTACGGGTGCTGCTGGAGGCGGCGCCGGATTGCCGCAGGCCATTCCGGGCTACGGCGGAGACCCGACCGTCGCGGGTGTCTTGGGCGCACTCGGCGGCATGGCCGGCGGCGGCAGCATCAGCATCGCTCCCGGTGCCTCCTGCAAGAGCGCACAGGATCAGGCGGCTGCACAATTCAACGCCACCAACAGCGCGGCGCCTGCCAACGCATCCACCGTGCAGTTGATCCAGGTGGCGCTCTGGCAGATCGATGAGTCGATACGGGTGCTGTCGTCCGCCGCCTGCGCCGGCGACAGCGAGGCCGCATCCCTGCTGCAGTCGATGCGCGCGAGCCGTGAGAGCACGATGCGCACCTGTCGCCAGGTGAGCAACTCTGAATCGAATTGCGTGGCGCGTCGGAACTGGTGAGCGGGGGACTATGGAATACAAGACGTTGAAGAGGCAGTTCGCGGCCATCGCATTGTCAATTCTTGCACTGTTCATGGTGGATGCCGCTCGTGCGGACTGGGGCATATTCTTCAAGAACCCCGAGATCGTTGACCCTTTCAAGGACATCCTGGACCCTGCAATGCTCGGCGCCGCCAGCGGCCCGAAGATCGAGCGGGCATCGGAACTTTCCGTGGCGGTCATACTCTCGGACAACACGCGTCGCCACATGGAGTGGACCAGTACGCAGACAAAGGGTGGTACCGGCGTGGAAGGTGCGATGGCGGCAATGTTCGCCGGCGCGCAGAACGAGAAATTGAAAACCCTCCACCAGTTGACCTATGACCCGAAGCTGGTGACCGACGGCACGATGGTGCCGATGTCGGAGCATTTCCGCAGCGTGCAGATCGTGAACAGTTTCGAGGAGTTTCGCGCCGGCGAATTCGATCTGCTGGTCGTGCTCGACATCAGCTTCGTGAACCGCATTAGAGAGGGCTTCCGGAAGACGAAAGGTGACGAGGGTATGTACGTCAAGGCGTTCTTCATCGATCGTCAGAACTCGCTCGCGGGCCGTGTCACTGCGGGCAGCGTCATCACCCCGAACCACGAGGATGTCTGGGAAGTGATGCCCCAGGTACGCGCCCACAAACTGCAGGTGCTGGCCGAATTCGCACGCGGGTTGAACGCCCTGCTCGGGCCGGCCGGTGCCGCCGCCCCGGCGATGGCGCCAATCCTGCTGCCTGCGCAGACCATGCCATCTTTGCCTGTTGGCGCGCCTGCGAAAAGCGGGATCCAGCAATGCATCGACGCGTGCCGCTCAAACACGTCCCGCACGGCGGAGCAGTGCTTCGATTCGTGCAATCACCCGCGGTGATCCGCGGGTAAGCCCTCCCCGAGCCGACTCCCGGGCCTTAACCCAGCAAGGCCAGCGTGGCGTTCAGCGTCGCGCTCGGACGCATCGCGGACGCGCACTTCGCCGGGTCCGGGCGGTAGTAGCCGCCGACCGACACGGCCTTGCCCTGCGCACCGTTGAGTTCGCCGACGATCTTCGCCTCGTCACGCGTCATGGCGTCGGCGACCGGCTTGAACTGTGCGGCGAGCTGCGCATCGCGCGTTTGGCCGGCAACAGCCTGCGCCCAGTACATCGCGAGATAGAAATGGCTGCCGCGCACGTCCAGTTCGCCGACCTTGCGCGACGGCGACTTGTCGTTGTCGAGGAAGAGGCCGTTCGCCGTATCCAGGGCTTCGGCCAGCACCGCGGCGCGCGTGTTGCCGGTCTTGCGGGCGAGGTCCTCGATCGAGACCTGCATGGCGAGGAATTCGCCCAGCGAATCCCAGCGCAGGTGGTTCTCTTCGAGGAACTGCTGGACGTGCTTCGGCGCCGAACCGCCCGCGCCCGTCTCGTACATGCCGCCGCCGGCGAGCAGCGGGACGATCGACAGCATCTTGGCGCTGGTGCCGAGCTCGAGGATAGGGAAGAGGTCGGTCAGGTAGTCGCGCAGCACGTTGCCCGTGACGGAGATCGTGTCTTCGCCGCGGCGCAGGCGCTCGAGCGACGCGTGCGTCGCATCGACCGGCGACAGGATGCGAATGTCGAGGCCCGAGGTGTCGTGGTCCTTCAGGTACTGCTCGACCTTCGCGATCAGGTTGCGGTCGTAGGCGCGGGCGCTGTCCAGCCAGAAGATCGCGGTGGAGCCGGTGATGCGGGCACGACCCACGCCGAGCTTCACCCAGTCGCGGACCGCGACATCCTTCGTCTGGCACATGCGCCAGATGTCTCCCTTGGCGACGGCGTGCTCGGTCAGCACGCTGCCGTCGGCCGCCACGACGCGGACCGTGCCCGGCGCGGCGATCTCGAAGGTCTTGTCGTGCGAACCGTATTCCTCGGCCGCCTGGGCCATGAGGCCGACGTTGCTGACATTGCCCATCGTCGGCACGTCATAGGCGCCGTGGCGCTTGCAGTCGTCGATGACGGCCTGGTAGACGCCGGCATAGCAGCGGTCCGGGATCAGCGCGACCGTGTCGCGCGGCTTGCCGTCCGGGCCCCACATGCGGCCGGACGTGCGGATGGCAGCCGGCATGGACGCATCGATGATGACGTCGCTCGGTACGTGCAGGTTGGTGATGCCCTTGTCCGAATCGACCATCGCCAGCGGCGGGCGCGCGGCGAAGCCCGCGGCGATGTCCGCTTCCACGGCGGCTTTCTGGTCCGCAGGCAGGGTGGCGACCTTGGCGAGCACGTCGCCGAAGCCGTTGTTCGGGTTCACGCCGATCTGCGCGAAGAGCGCGGCGTGCTTCGTGAACACGTCCTTGAAGAAGACGCTGACGGCATGGCCGAACATGATGGGGTCCGACACCTTCATCATCGTGGCCTTGAGGTGCAGCGACAGCAGCTGGCCGCCAGCCTTCGTCGCGGCGATTTCGCTTTCGTAGAACGCGCGCAGGCCCGCGGCACTCATGAACGTCGTGCTGATGAGTTCGCCGTCCTTCACCTTCACGGCATCCTTCAGCACGCTCGTGCTGCCATCGGCTCCGACATGCTCGATGCGGAGTTGGCCGGCCTGCGCGATCACGGCGGACTTTTCGTTGCCGTAGAAGTCGCCGCTCGTCATGTGGGCGACGCGCGTGGCGGAGTCCGCGCTCCAGGCGCCCATCGAGTGCGGATGCTTCTTCGCGTACTGCTTCACGGCCTTGGCGACGCGCCGGTCCGAGTTGCCCTCGCGCAGCACGGGGTTCACGGCGCTGCCGGAGACCTTCGCATAGCGAGCCTTGACCTGCTTCTGCGCGTCGTCCGCCGGAGCGTCGGGGAAGTCCGGCAGGGCATAGCCCTGGCCCTGCAGTTCCTTGATGGCGGCCTTCAGCTGCGGCACCGAAGCGCTGATGTTCG
>JBEEKA010000064.1:0-6072 GCA_041168985.1 Pseudomonadota bacterium
TGAAATCGAACACCGACACCGCGCTCGTCTTCACCCACGTCCGCCTCTTCGACGGTTCGGGCAGTCCTCTCCAGCCCGGCGAAGTCCGCATCGAAGGACAACACATCACGGCCGTTGCAACCGGGGACCAGACGGTCCCGCGCGAAGGCGCGCTGGTGATCGATGGCCGGGGCGCGACCCTGATGCCGGGACTCGTCGAATCCCATGCCCACCTGACCTGGCCGTCCAACGTGGAACGCGTGGTCAACGTGATGAAGCTGCCGCTCGAGGAACATGTCCTCGTGATGGCCCAGAACGCTCGCATCACGCTCGACTACGGTTTCACGAGCGCCTATTCCGCCGGTTCCCTGGGCGAGCGCTTCGAAGTCGCGCTTCGGAACATGATCGATGCCGGCTTCCTGCCCGGCCCCCGCCTCCGGGCCTCGGCGCTGGAAAAAGGCATGGAGGGCGTGATGGGCGTCCCGGGTGGCCATGACGGCGCACACGACCGCAGCCTCGAAGGCCTTCGCCAATACGTGCGCGACATGAAGGACCTGGGCTGCGACACGATCAAGATCCTGCTGTCGAGCGACGAAGGCTTTGCGCCGGGCGGCGCCCAGCAGCTCCTCTACAGCGAGGAAGAAATCCAGGCCGTCGGCGAGGCCGCGCGGGACGCCGGCATCTGGCTGGCCTGCCACGCGCAGGCTGCCGAAGCCGTGAAGCGCGCCTGCCGCGCGGGTTTCCGCATGGTGTACCACTGCACCTATGCCGACGAGGAGGCGCTGGACCTCATGGAGGCCCGCAAGGACCAGATGTTCTACGCGCCGGCCCCGGGCCTGCTGTACGCGCGCGTGCACGAAGCCCAGGCGTTCGGCATCGGGCCTGCGGAAGCGGCGAAGATGGGGGCCACCTCGGGCCTCGAACTCATGGCGGATCTCATCCCGAAGATGCGCCGTCGCGGCATCCGCGTGCTCCCGGGTGGCGATTATGGCTTCCCGTACAACCCGATCGGCCGCAACGCGCGCGACCTGCAACTCTTCGTCGAACTGTTCGGCTTCACGCCTACCGACGCACTCGTGGCGGCCACGCGGCACGGCGGCGAACTGATGGACCTGCCTGTCGGACAGATCCGCACGGGATATCTGGCCGATTTGCTGCTCGTGGACGGCGACCCCACGGCGGATATCCGCATCCTGCAGGACAAGGCGCGCATCACTGCCGTGATGAAGGGTGGCGCGTTCCATCGCAGGCCCGACGCCTGACGTTTTCCCGAAGGGATCCGCACATGCCCACGAGCAAGCACGACATCGTCCAGGACGACCTCGGCACCCACTTCGACTGGACGCTGGACGGCGTCACGTCGCGCATGATCGACTGGTTCTGGTCGAACATGGAAAAAGGCTTCGTCCTCTGGCACCCCGAGCAACATGAATCTCTGGAGTGGCCCGTCCGCCCGAAGCACGGGAATCCGCTGGGCGCGATCCACAATGCGCCGCAGACCTGGGATGACGGCCGGCGACAGAACATCTTCATCCGCTTTGAACGCTTAGAAGACGTCGCACCCGAGATCCGTGATCGCATCGAATTCGAGCACGTCATGATCGTCGCGGGCCTGGGCATGGATGCCGAATCGATGGCGCGCGGCGAGCCCATGGGTTATCGCATCCACCAGTGGCAGGCCAGCGACGAAGGTGTCAACGGCCGAAGCTCCGCAATAGGTACTCGCCGAAAGGAAACGCACGAGGAAGGTCGTGTCTGGGCCGCGCACGCCGGCCAGGAGATCCTCAACTGGGCGGTCTTCCTGCCGCAGATCTATTCGCTTTACCGCGTCGTTACCGATACGCGGCGCAATCCGTTCACCGATCTTTCCGTTGACGGAAAGGGACGCGAAGCGCGCTATCGGCACATACGTTGAAACCGAAACGTCGATTGAACTGATTTTTCGGATAGGAGTTATCCGGAAATCCGTCTCGTCTCCCATGCCCTCCGTTCCTACGATGCTTTTGCCATCAACGGAGGGAATGCGAAATGGCCATCGTCGGTATCGATACGGCACTGTTCGGCGTGCCGGATTTCGCGCAGACCGCGCGCTTTTTCGAAGACTTCGGACTGCCGGTCTTCCGGCGCAGCGACGACGAGGTGCATTTCCGGCTGGAGGAAGGCTCGAACCTGGTCGTCCGCCCTGCGGACCACCCTTCCATACCGCGCTCCGTGCTGTGCCTCGGCGGCATGCAGGAAGTCATCCTGGGTGTCGACACGCAGCAGAGCCTCGATGCCCTGGTCGCCGACCTGTCGCGTGACCGCGAGGTGAAAGCCTGCGCCGACGGCGCTGTCCGCTTCCTTTCCGATTGCGGCATCCCGCTCGGACTGCGCGTCTTCCAGCGACGTCGTGTCCAGTTCTCGCCGGACCCGATCAATGCCTCCGGCAACATCCAGCGCTTCAACCAGCTGCGCAAGTGGCGACGCCGCGCCCTGCCGAAGTCCATCAACCACTACGTCTTCGCGGTGAAGGATTTCCGCAAGAGCTTCGCGTTCTTCCGCGACCGGCTCGGCTTCCGCCTGACCGATTACCAGACCGGCATCGGCATCTATTCGCGTTTCGATGGGGCCTTCGAGCACCACAACATGTTCCTGGCCGACTGCACCCTGCCGGGCATGCCGGGCCAGCCCGGCTTCCACCACATCAATTTCGGACTCGAAGACATCGACGAAGTGATGACCGGTGCGAACTACATGACCCGCAGGGGCTGGCAGCCGGGATTCCTGGGCAATGGGCGCCATCGCATTTCCTCGGCCCTGTTCTCGTACTGGAAAATCCCGGGTGGCGGCGAGGCGGAGTTCGGCGCGGATACCGACTACGTCGACGACGGCTGGCAGCCACGACAGTGGGAGTTCCGCTTCGGCACGGCCGTGTGGATGCAGCAGCTGCCGGACTTCATGCGCGAGGAACCGGACTGGGACGTCCGCTATCTCGACGACACGTCGCTGACGGGAGACCGCAAGTGAGCCGCCTCCGCAAGGTCCTCGTGGTTGGTGCCGGCATCGGTGGCCTGACAGCGGCCGTCGGACTGCGCCGTGCCGGAGTGGACGTCGAGGTCGTCGATGACAAGACCAGCTGGACCGTCTATCACGTCGGCATCATCCTGCAGGCCAATGCCATCGGTGCCTTCGAGCAGCTGGGCATTTACCGCTCCGTCATCGATGCGGGTTACGTCCTGCCGGCGCTGTACTTCCACGACGCGGTGACGGGTGACGTCACCCGCAAGCTCCCGCCGACGCACATGCCGGGCCGCGAGCATCTGCCGGATATCGGCATCACGCGCCCTGCCCTGCATCGCGTGCTGATCGACGCCGCCAATGAAAGTGGCGCGCGCATCCATTACGGCACGACGATCCGCGACCTCGAAGAGCGCCCCGAGGGCGCGCACGTCACGCTGACAGACGGCCGGGTGCTGGACGTGGATCTGGTCGTCGGGGCTGATGGCGCCTATTCCACGCTGCGCAAGCAGCTCTTCGGGGACAAGTACCCGAACGTCTATACGGGCCAGTCCGTCTGGCGTTACAACCTGCCGCGGCCCGCCACACTGCAGGCCTCCCACATCTTCGATGGCCTGCGGCACCAACGTGCCGGGCTCATCCCGCTGAGCGAGACGCAGATGTACCTGCTGCTCGTCAGTTGCGAACCCGGCAATCCGCGCATGCCGCCGGAAAAGCTGGACGTCCTGCTGCGGGAACGACTTGAAGGCTATTGCCCGGCCATCGCGGAAGCCGCCGCGCAGATCGTCGATCCGAAACTCGTGGTGTACCGACCTCTGGAGGGCGTGTTCGTGAGGGAGCCCTGGCACAAGGGTCGTGTGCTGCTGCTGGGCGATGCCGTGCACACGCCGTCACCCCATCTGGCGCAGGGCGCCGGCATGGCGATCGAGGACGCCGCCGTGCTGGGCGATCTCGCCCAACAGGACCTGCAGGTGGATGCGCTGCTCGAGCGTTTCATGGCCCGACGCTACGACCGGTGCCGCCAGATCTGGGAGGCTTCCGTGCTGACGGGTGAATGGGAACAGCGACCGACGCCCGACGCGGATCCGGGCGCCCTCGCCGCGAAGATGCAAAAACTCTACGGCGAACCGCTCTGAGTCGCCGGGGCCGCCGTCGAATCGGCCTCCTCCGCGATCAGCTTGGCCAGATGCCGGCGGGCCATCACGCCGCCGGCATCCCCAGCCAGAAGAATGGGCTTCAGCGACCAGAACTCCGTGTCGCCGATGTTCTCCTGCTGCCCCTCCAGCATGGGCAGGTCTTCGAGTTCAAACGGCGCCCGCAGGTAGTTCACCTGTTCCCGCGCCATCTGCTCGCCCAGCGCGCCCAGCACCCGGGGGAAGCAGATGCTGTACCAGTAATGCGTGGTGGTTTCCGTCTCGGGCGTGAAGCAGTGGATCGTCGGTGTCTCGCGACCCTCCGCATGCGGGCGACCCGAGGGCACCGCGCCCGCGAACAGCGCCATGTTGGCCGGCGCGTGCCAGCGGACGTTGATCCACCGATCCACCGGCTCGCCGCGCGGCACGCCCATCGCGTCGCAGAGCTCGTCGTTCATGATCTCGCCATCGGTCAGGCGCTTCGACCAGATGGCATCGCCCTCTCGCTCCGTCACATAGCGGCCTTTCGAAATGCCGCTGCTGCCGAGCGTCGAGGCGTGCAGGAACTCGGTGTGACTCAGGTCCATGATGTTGTCGACTTCCAGCAGATAGCCGGATTTCACGGCCAGATAACCCTTGCCGACGAAGGACCGATCCGGATCGTTGAAACCGAAATCGGGGATGGAGTCCGGATCGGCCTTGTCGGGATCGCCCATCCAGATCCAGACGACACTGTGTCGCTCGACGACGGGATAGGTCGTGACACGCGCCGCGCGCGGCACGGCGCCATGGGGGTTGTGGACGCACTCGCCGCTGCCGTTGAACTTCAGGCCGTGATAGCGGCACTGCAGGACATCCCCGTCAAGGCTGCCCATCCGCAGCGGTGCGAACCGGTGGGGGCATCGGTCCTGCAAGGCACTGACCGCGCCCTTCGAATCCCGGAACAGCACGATGGACTCGCCCAGCAGTCGCCGATTCAGCAGCTTGCCTCGCAGCAGTTCCTCATCCCAGGCGGCCACGTACCAGGTGTTGCGCAGGTAAGCCATGGATCATCCCCCATCAGAGCGTTTTCTGTACCGTCGGTACACAAGAGACGCTAGCACGCTGCAGGACGCGCCTCAACGGCCGTGGACCAGGGTATTTCAGCGAGTCCGGTTCCGCAGGAACGTCGCCACGGCCGAGGCGACCTGCCGCTCGCGCTGCGCAGCCGTCGCGGTCCTGCGGACCCCGAGCAGGACCTGTTCGTAGACCCCGCTACGCAACAGATGCACGAAGCGATCCGCCTCGGCCTGCAGGTCATCTCGCCCGAGCAGAAGGGCGCCTTGCCAGTCCTCGAGGCGGGCGGCGATCGCGGCGACGATGCGCGCATGCCCCTGCCGGTAAAAGACACGGGCCATCGTCGGTTCCTTCTGCCCTTCCGAGATCACGCCCCGATAGGCCACGAGCGACCGGGGCGAGAGATAGAAGTCGAGCACCAGACGGCCGATATGTCGCAGGACCGCCCCGGGATCTCCGCCCTGGGGCAAGTGGCCCAGCCTGTCGAGCAGTTCGTCCGCCCCACCCTGCATGACCGCGGCAAACAGACCGGCCTTGTTGCCGAATTCGGTAACGAGCGTCGCCTTGGATCCGCCCGCGATGCGGACGATGTCGTTCAGGGAGGTCCCGGCGTACCCGCGATCGAGGAAAAGGGCTGTCGCCGTATCCAGGATCCGTTGCCGCCGGATCTCCGGAGCCAGCCGCCGTGCCATCAGTCTTCCAGGATCGCGACAGCCCGGGTCCAGCCCGCGGAGCCACCCTTCACCTTGTGCGGGAAGCAGGACACGGTGAACCCCGAAGGCGGCAGGGCCTCGAGGTTATGCAGTTTCTCGAGGTGGCAATACCCGATCTCCATCCCGGCCTTGTGGCCCTCCCAGATCAGGGACCGGTCGCCGGTCTCCGCCACGCGTTTGGCCGTGTAGCTGAA
>JBEEKA010000065.1:0-5685 GCA_041168985.1 Pseudomonadota bacterium
CGAACACGCCGAAGTCCTCGGACGCCGTCGTCGGTTCGATCGACTGCACGTTCTCTGCGCCCAGTCCCTTGGCCAACGCGGTCTTCAGCCGCGCCGCCATCGCCGGGTCGTTGTAAACAACTTCGCTGCGATCCGGCAGCACGGTCACCGTGGGCTCTCGCGGCGCATTGCCCGCCGCGGCCTCGGCCTTCGCCATGCGCGCGATGGCCGCGAGCATGTGCTCCTGCGCTTCCGGCTTGTAGGAACGAACGGTGAGCTGCACGGTGGCGTCATCCGCGATCACATTGCGTCGCGTGCCGGCATGGAAGGTGCCTACGGTGATGACGGCCGGATCGAGCGGGTTCACTTCGCGCGCGATGATCGACTGCAGCGTGACGACGAAGCGCGAGGCGATCAGCACCGGATCGATGGCCAGGTGCGGCAGGGCGCCGTGGCCGCCCCGACCGTGGAAGGTGATGTCGACACTGGCGGAGGCCGCGGACGCCGGACCCGAGATCGCATCGACCTGCCCCGCGGGCAGGAGGTTCGTGTCATGGATCGCGAGGACGTAATCCGGCTTCGGGAAGCGTGTCATCAGCCCGTCCCGGATCATGCGCTCGGCGCCGGCCACGCCTTCTTCGGCGGGCTGCCCGATGAACACCAGCGTGCCCTTCCAGTCCTTGCGGGACTTTGCCAGCAGGGTCGCGGCGCCCAGCCATGAAGCCATGTGGATGTCATGCCCACAGGCATGCATCACGGGCACGGTCTCTCCGGCTTCATTGCGCGCGGTCACCGTGCTCGCATAAGGAAGACCCGTCTGCTCGCGCACCGGCAGCGCATCGAGCTCCGTGCGCACCATGACCGTCGGGCCAGTGCCGTTGCGCAACACGCCGACGATGCCATGGCCGCCCACCTTTTCCGTGACCTCGTAGCCCAGGCCGCGCAAGGCCGCTGCGAGTTTCGCGGCGGTCTGTACCTCCTGGCCGGAGAGCTCGGGATGCTGGTGGATGTCGCGATACATCGCGTCCATCGCGGGGTACGCGGCATCGAGGCCCGCGAGTACCCTGGATGCCGGCATCGGCGCCGCCAGCGCGGTCGCCGCGCAGTGAGCGGCGGCGAGGGGAAGGAGGACGTTCATCAGCTTCCGCATCTCGCCACCTTTCGGAGCAAATTGGGATCAACCGACCTCTTCGGGCCAGTACAGGCGCATCGGGTTGTCGACCAGCAGCTTTTTCTGCAGTTCGGCCGTCGGCGCGATGTGCGGGATGAAGTCGACCAGCAGGCCATCGTCCGGCATGTGGTCCTTGAGGTTCGGGTGCGGCCAGTCCGTGCCCCACAAGACCCGGTCCGGAAACTCCTCGACCACGCGGCGCGCGAAAGGCACGACATCGCGATAGGCATTCTGCTCGCCATTGAGCGCCGACGGGCCCGACTTGCTCAGGCGCTCCGGGCAGCTGACCTTGCTCCAGACATTCTGGTGCTCGCGCATGAACTTCAGGAACAGCGAGAACTCGGGGCCGTCGATCGGCTGGTCGACATTCGGGCGACCCATGTGGTCCACCACCACGGTCGTCGGCAGCGCCGTGAAGAAGTCCCACAGCTCCGGCAGATCGACCGCCTCGAAGTAGATGACCACGTGCCAGCCGAGCTTCGCGATGCGGCCGGCGATCTCCATCAGCTCGTCTTTCGGCGTGAAGTCGACGAGACGCTTGACGAAGTTGAAGCGCACGCCCCGCACGCCGGCGGCATGCAGGTCGAGCAGTTCCGCATCGGTGATCGTGCGGCGAACGGTGGCAACACCGCGTGCCTTGCCGTTCGAAGCACGACAGGCATCGACCATCGCGCGGTTGTCCGCACCGTGGCAGGTGGCCTGCACGACGACATTGCGCGCGAAACCGAGGTGGTCGCGCAGCGCGAACAGCTGCTGCTTCGACGCGTCGCAGGGCGTGTATTTGCGCTCCGGCGCGAAGGGGAACTCCGCACCCGGGCCGAACACGTGGCAGTGCGCATCGACCGCGCCCGGCGGCAGCACGAACCTAGGCTTCGCCGGGCCGCTGTACCAGTCGAGCCAGCCTGCCGTCTTGGTAAACACTTCAGCCACGCTTGCGTACTCCGTCAGGCTTCGACGCCGATATACGACAGGATGCCCTTCGCGGCCTCGCGGCCCTCGAAGACGGCCGTGACCACGAGGTCCGAACCGCGCACCATGTCGCCGCCCGCAAAGACCTTCGGATTGGTCGTCTGGAAAGGCGTCTGCTTCGCGGCGGACACGCGCACGCGGCCATTGCCGTGCACCGCGACGTCATGCGGGCCGAACCAGTCGGCCGGGCTCGGGTTGAAGCCGAAGGCGATGATCACCGCATCGGCCGGGATCACCTGCTCGGTGCCGGGGATGGCTTCCGCCACGCGACGGCCACGCGGGCCGGGCGCACCGAGGCGAGTCTCGACGACCTTCACGCCGGCGACCTTGCCGTCCTTCGAGACGAGCTCGATCGGCTGGCGGTTGAAGAGGAACTCCGCGCCCTCTTCCTTGCTGTTCTTGTAGTCGCGGCGCGAGCCCGGCATGTTGTTTTCATCGCGACGATAGGTGCAGGTCACGGACTCCGCACCCTGGCGCAGCGCCGTGCGGATGCAGTCCATGCCCGTGTCGCCGCCGCCCAGCACGACGACCTTCTTGCCCTCGAGGTTCACCCAGGGCGTGCCGTCGTTGATGCCCAGCGCCTGGTTGCCGTTCGACACCAGGTAAGGCAGCGCTTCATACACGCCCGGCAGGTCTTCACCAGGGAATCCGCCCTTCACGTACTTGTAGGTGCCCATGCCGAGGAAGACCGCATCGTAGTCCTTCAGCAACTGCTCGAAGGCGATGTCCTTGCCGATCTCGACGCCGAGCCGGAATTCGACGCCCATGCCTTCCATGATCTCGCGGCGCTTCTCGACGACTTCCTTCTCGAGCTTGAAAGCCGGGATGCCGAAGGTCAGCAGGCCACCGATGCGCTCGTACTTGTCGAAGACGACCGGCGTGACGCCGTTGCGCACGAGGATGTCGGCGCAACCGAGGCCGGCCGGACCGGCGCCGACGATCGCGACACGCTTGCCCGTCTTCACGACGCTGGACATGTCCGGGCGCCAGCCCTGCTTGAGGGCCTCGTCGGTGATGTACTTCTCGATGGAACCGATCGTGACGGCGCCGAGGCCGTCGTTCAGCGTGCAGGCACCTTCGCAGAGACGGTCCTGCGGGCAGATGCGGCCGCAGACTTCGGGCAGCGAGTTCGTCTTGTGCGAGAGCTCCGCGGCTTCGAAGAGGTTGCCTTCGTTGACGAGCTTCAGCCAGTTCGGGATGTAGTTGTGCACGGGGCACTTCCACTCACAGAACGGGTTGCCGCACGACAGGCAACGGCCTGCCTGCTGCGAGGCCGAGGGCGCATCGAAGGGTGCGTAGATTTCCTTGAACTCCTTGACGCGGATCTCGACCGGGGTCTTGTCCGGGTCGTGACGCGGGATGTCCAGGAATTGGAGGTTCTTGTCAGCCATTACGCGGCCCTGCTCAGGTTCTCAACCAAGGATTTCAACGACGCCGCCTTCGGCTTCACGATCCAGAAGCGGCCGATGTACGAACGGAAATTGCGCAGGATCTCGGCGCCCCAGGCGCTGTCGGTCAGTGCCACGTGCTTCTCGATCAAGTGCTGGAGGTGCTGCAGGTTGGCCTGCATGCCTTCCGGCGTGATGCGATGGATGTCTATCAGCTCGTGGTTGTAGCGATCGACGAAGTCGCGGTCCATGTCGAGCACGTAGGCGAAGCCGCCCGTGAAGCCCGCGCCGAAGTTCACGCCCGTGCGACCCAGCACGCAGACCACGCCGCCCGTCATGTATTCGCAGCAGTGGTCGCCAGCGCCTTCGACGACGGCGATGGCACCCGAATTGCGGACCGCGAAACGCTCGCCCGCCTGGCCCGCCGCATAGATCTCGCCACCCGTGGCACCGTACAGGCAGGTGTTGCCCATGATCACGGTGTCCTTGGCGACGAAGCCCGCGGTACGCGGCGGCTTCAACACCAGCTGGCCGGATGACATGCCCTTGCCGACATAGTCGTTGGCATCGCCTTCGAGCGTCATGTGCAGGCCGCCGGCGTTCCACACGCCGAAACTCTGGCCGACCGACCCGTACAGGTTCACCTGCAGCGGCGCCTTCACCATGCCGTAGTTGCCCCAGCGACGGGCGATTTCGCCCGAGACGCGCGCACCGATCGATCGGTTGAAGTTGTGGACGTCATAACGCCACTCGCCACCGCTGGCCGATTCGATGGCCGGCAGCATGTCCGCGACCATGCGCTCCGCCAGCTCGCCCTTGTCGAAGGGCGGGTTGTTCGGCGAAAGGCAGAACTGCGGCACGTCGCGGCCGATGCCGTCGTTGGAAATCAGCGGCGACAGGTCGAGACGACGCTGGCGCGGCGATTGGCCTTCGGCCGCCTGCAGCCGCTCGACGCGACCGATCAGCTCTTCCATGCTGCGCACGCCGAGTTCGGCCATGATCTCGCGGCACTCCTGCGCCACGAAGCGGAAGTAGTTCATGACCATTTCCGGCAGGCCGATGAAATGCTTCGTACGCAGCACTTCGTGCTGGGTGGCGACGCCCGTGGCGCAGTTGTTCAGGTGGCAGATGCGCAGGTACTTGCAGCCCAGCGCCACCATCGGCGCGGTACCGAAGCCGAAGCTCTCCGCACCGATGATCGCGGCCTTGATGACGTCGAGCCCGGTCTTGAGGCCACCGTCGGTCTGCACGCGCACCAGGTGGCGCATATTGTTCCGGCGCAGCGTCTGGTGCGTTTCGGCCAGGCCGAGTTCCCACGGCGAACCCGCGTACTTGACCGAGGTGATCGGGCTGGCGCCCGTACCGCCGTCGTAGCCGGAGATCGTGATGAGGTCGGCATAGGCCTTCGCGACGCCCGCCGCGATCGTGCCGACGCCCGGCTCGGCGACCAGCTTCACCGAAACCAGCGCCTGCGGGTTGACCTGCTTCAGGTCGAAGATCAGCTGCGCCAGATCCTCGATCGAGTAGATGTCGTGGTGCGGCGGCGGCGAGATCAGGCCGACGCCCGGCCGCGCATAGCGCAGCTTGGCGATCATGTCGTTGACCTTGTCGCCCGGCAGCTGACCGCCCTCGCCGGGCTTGGCGCCCTGCGCGACCTTGATCTGCAGCACCTCGGCGTTCACGAGGTAATGCGGCGTGACGCCGAAGCGGCCCGACGCGATCTGCTTGATCTTCGAGTTTTTCTCGGTGCCGTAGCGCACCGGATCCTCGCCGCCCTCGCCCGAATTGGATCGGCCACCCAGGCGGTTCATCGCGATGGCAAGCGCCTCATGCGCCTCGGGCGACAGAGCGCCCAGCGACATGCCGGCGCAGTCGAAGCGCTTCAAGATCTCTTCGGCAGGCTCGACCTCCTCCAGTGGCAGGGGCGGGCCATGGGGTTTCAACGCCAGCAGGTCGCGCAGCGTCGAAGCCGGTCGTTCGTTGACCAGCCTGGCGAACGACTTGTAGGTGTCGTAGCTGCCGGACATGACCGCACCCTGCAGCGTCGCGATCACGTCCGGGTTGTACATGTGGTACTCGCCACCGTGCACATACTTGAGCAATCCGCCGGGCTCTATGGAACGCATGTTGTTCCAGGCGCGCTGCGCGGTGTGTTCGACGTCCTGCTGCAGATCGGCG
>JBEEKA010000066.1:0-7374 GCA_041168985.1 Pseudomonadota bacterium
GGTGATCCCGCGGCCGCCTATCGTCGATTCCGTGCCCTCGCGCTGCCAGACGTCCTTCTGGAATTCGCCACCCAGCGTCGGTCCACCGAATGTCGCGCAAAGATCAGTCTGCAGTTTCAGCAGGTACTCGTAGACCGCCTCGCTGCGGACCGCTGCCGTGAGGTCTTCGCTCATGGCGTCGCCACTGCCGCGGCTTCCTGCTTCGTCGTCACCGCGACATAGGCGCGTATGGATTCCGCTCCCCCGGCGGGGAGGAAGGACTTCCACGGGATCATGCCTGTGCCTTGCATGACGCCGTCCTCGACGATCGATTTCCACAAGGCCTTGTCGCCCAGCGCGTTCGAGCGCCGCAGGTCCGGGATGATGTTCGGCGAGTGCGTGCCGAGGCCATGGCAGCGTGCGCAGCGATTGAGGTAAAGATCCTTGCCCCGAGCCACTTCGGCGTCGGCGAAGGTCTCGCTGACGATCTTGACCGGTCCGGCCGGGGCCGGGTCCGCCGGCAGCGTCGCCGTGCCATTGAGCTTGAATGCGACGAGTCGTCCGGGCTGGCGCTCGCGGACATCGGGCGTTGCGGCGAGGATGCCGCCACCGCCGGCGCCCGTCGTTGCAAGGATGTACTGCTCCCCATCCACGGCATAACTGACGATGCCGCCGCCCACTGCGTTCGGCGTTTCGTGTCTCCAGACCTTCTCGCCCGAGTCCGCGCGGTAGGCGACGAGTTCGCCCATCACCGAATTACGGCCATGGCCCTGGAACACCAGTCCACCGGCCGTGGCCAGCACTGCCGTGCCCGTGCCCGGGGATTTCCAGGCGGCCTTGTTCGCCACCGGATCCCAGGCGAGCAGGTAGGGCGTCGGCTTCGGCCGCGTCGGATCCGGCTTCGGCTCCGCCTCCGTGGGCCCGTGCGTCGCGAAGTGATAGACGCCGATGTTGTCGAGACCCTTCACGTATTCGAAGGAGGGTCGCGGGATGTGGCGCGCCGCGGTGTAGTCGACGGCCTGCAGGTACATCAGGCCGTTCTTCGGGCTGAACGCCGTCGGCTGCCAGGAGTGGCCTCCGCTTTCACCAGGGCTCACGACCACGGGCGTGTTGCGCTCGTCGAAGCGCACGAGGGGGTTCTCGATCGGCCGTCCGGTCTTCAGGTCGATGCCCTTCGCCCAGGTGATGCCCGCGACATAGGGTTCGGCGGACAGCAGTTCTCCCGACTTGCGGTCCAGCACGTAGAAGAAGCCGTTCTTCGGCGTGTGCATCAGGACCTTGCGCGGGGCACCGCCGACCGGCAGTTCGGCAAGGATCATGTCGGCGATCGAGTCGTAGTCCCAGATGTCGCCCGGCGTTTCCTGGTAATGCCAGCGGTACTCGCCCGTCTTCGCGTCGAGCGCGACGATCGAATCGATGAACAGGTTGTCGCCCTTGCCTTCGGAGCGGAACGTGCGCGCCCAGGGATATCCATTGCCCGTGGCGAGGTAGATCTGGTCGAACTCCGGATCGAACACGATCGAGTTCCAGACGTTGCCGCCGCCACGGTAGTCGTTGTGCCTGCCGAACCACGTGGCCTGGACCTTCTCGGCCATGACCTTGTCGGATGCCGCGCCATCCGGTTTCGTCGGATCCCCGGGCACGGTGTAGAAGCGCCAGGCCAGTTCACCGGAGTCGGCCTTGTAGGCACTGACGTAGCCCCGTCCGCCGAACTCGCCGCCGCTGTTGCCGATGAAGACGAGTCCGGCGCCGACGCGCGGGGCTCCCGTGATCGCGTGCATCGAATCGGGGTCGAAGGTCGCGACGTTCCAGACAGGCTTGCCACTGGCCGCATCGAGCGCGATGAGTCGACCGTCGAAGGTTCCCACGAAGACCTTGCCCTGGTAGACCGCGGCGCCCCGGTTCACGACGTCACAGCAGTTCTTCGCGGCGTTGGGACCGGGCACTTTCGGGTCGAACTGCCACAGCACCTTGCCGGTTCTCGCTTCCGCGGCGTAGACCTTGCTCCACGCGGTCGTGACATAGACGACGCCATCGACGACGAGCGGTGTTGCTTCCTGACCCCGGTTCGTATCGAACTCAAGCGACCAGGCAGGCTTCAGCTGGCCGATGTTCGCGGGCGTGATCTGGTCGAGGCCCGAGAAACGCTGGGCGAGTTGCGAGCCGCCGTGAGCCAGCCAGTTCTGCGGCTCGCTGTCTGCCTTGGCGAGTCGTGCGTCGTCGACCTGTCCCGCAGGCTTTGGCGCAGCCGTTTGCGGCGACTGCTGCGCGCAGGCGGCGGTCAGCGCGATCAGCGTGGCGACAGCGATGATCCGGTTCTTCATTCCTGTTTTCCCCTGGCTGCCCTCTGGCGCTGGCAAGCCTACCATCGCCGCGGGTAAGGTATCGCCACCATGCCCACGCTCGCCGCCAACCTCTCCACGTTGTTCACCGACCTGCCATTCCTGGACCGGTTTGACGCGGCGGCGGAATTCGGATTCCGGCATGTGGAGTGCCAGTTTCCGTATGAAGCGCCTGCAGATGCGATCCGTTCGCGCCTTGATCGGCTGGGCCTTTCACAGGCCCTGATCAACGCACCGCCTGGCGACGCGTCGAGGGGGGAGCGGGGGCTGGCCGGGGTGCCGGGCAGGCAGGCTGAGTTCCGCGGCGGCATCGAGCAGGCCCTGCGATACGCGAGGACACTCGGTGCGCCACGCGTGCACGTGATGGCGGGCCTGCAGCCGAAGGGCGTTACGCTCGAGACCTGCCTGGATGTTTACGTGGAGAACGTCGCCTGGGCCGCGGACCGTTTCGCCGGTGACGGACTGGAAGTGATGCTGGAGCCGATCAACACGAAGGTCGATGTGCCGGGATACGTGCTGCACGCGACGTCGGATGCCGTCGAGTGCATCCGGCGTGTGTCGCGGCCCAATGTGAAGCTGCAGTTTGACTGCTACCACATGCAGATCATGGAAGGCGACCTGGCCCGTTCCATCGAACGGCTGATGCCGGTGATCGGACACATCCAGGTGGCCGACAACCCGGGTCGCCACGAGCCGGGGACGGGCGAGATCCATTACGCCTGGCTTCTGGAGCGACTTGATGCGCTGCGCTATGCCGGCGTCGTGGGTTGCGAATACGTCCCGGCAGGCGATACGCGCGCCGGCTTGTCCTGGGCGAAACCGTGGCTCTGATTCCCTGGAACTCCGCGGCATGAGGCCGAGCGAATGAAACGCAGTGAGCACCGTATCCTGACGACACACGTGGGCAGCCTGATCCGGCCGCCGGCGCTGCTTGCGCAGATCAAGGCGGTGCGCGAGGGGAGCGCGGACGAAGCTTCGCTGGAGGCCGTGCGTCGTGAGGCCATCCGCGATGTCGTGGCACAGCAGGTCGCCATCGGCCTGGATGTCGTGAACGACGGAGAGTTCGGCAAGAACAACTGGGCGACCTACATACTGGATCGTATTGACGGCTTTGAATTGCGGCCCGACCAGTTGCGGCCCGTTGAATGGCTGGGCAGCGACCGCGACCGATTCGCCGAGTACCTGGCCGCGACCTTCCCGCGTGCCGCGCAGGGGTTCCCCACGGAAGCCTGCGTCGGACCGATCCGTTACCGTGCCGCCGGCGTCATCGAGCGTTCCGTTGCGGAACTGGCGGACGCGCTGCAGGGGCAGGCGCCGACCGAGGCCTTCATGACCGCCGTCGCGCCGGCCAGTACGGCATTCGACGGTATCGATGAGTTTTACGGCAACGAACACGACTATGTGTTCGCCATTGCCGAGGCCCTGCGCACCGAGTACCTGGCGATCCATGCCGGCGGCTTCCTCGTCCAGGTGGACGATGCAGTGCTGGCCAACATGTACGACCATCTCGTGCGACAGAGTCCCGCCCGATATCGCGAATGGGCCCAGTTGCGCGTGGATGCGCTGAACCATGCACTGCGTGGCATTCCCGAGGATCGCGTCCGCTACCATGTCTGCTTCGGCAGCTGGCACCTGCCGCACATCTCGGATGCGCCGCTCGAGGACATTGTCGACCTGATCCTGCAGGTGCAGGCCGGGGCATACTCCATCGAAGCGGCGAATCCCCGGCACGAGCATGAGTGGCGGGTGTGGGAACGCCGCAGGCTCCCGAACGACCGCATCCTGATCCCGGGTGTGGTCACCCACCATACCGTCACGGTCGAACATCCCCGTCTGGTCGCGGACCGGCTGGTGCGCTTTGCGGAACTGCTGGGCAGGGAGAACGTGATAGCGGGAACGGACTGCGGGTTTGCGCAGGTCGAGAACGTGCAGCGGGTCCACCCGACGATCATGTGGGCGAAGTTCGAGGCGCTGGTGGCAGGCGCCGCCCTTGCGTCCAGGGAACTCTGGGGACATTGAGGCGACCGGCCCATTCGGGCCGGGATCGTGTAAGTTAGCGTTTTTTTGGAGTTCGGCATGGCAGGTTCCGCGCGGCGGATTTTGCTCATCGACGATGACCGTCGAATCCTGCAGGTTTTCGAGCGTGTGCTGGAGCGCGCCGGATTCGACTGCCTGACCGCCTCCGATCCCTCGGGCGTGCTGGACCTGTTGCAGGCGGAGCCGGACATCGGCGTCGTGCTGACCGACCTGCAGATGCCGGGCCTCGATGGGGTGCAGTTGATGCGCCGGATCCGCGAGCGGTTCGTGTCGCGCCCCTGGCTGCAGCTCGTCGTGATTACCGGCAATGCGACGCTGGAATCGGCCATTGATTCACTGCGGCTCGAAGCCACGGAGTACCTGCAGAAGCCGCTGGCCGCCGCGGACCTCGTCCAGGTGGCCACGCGCGCGACGACGCGCGCCGAGACCTTGCGTTTGCTGGCGCCCAGGGCAGGTGTGTCAGGCAGCGTCGGCGAATTGAAGGACGTCGCGAACCTCGCGGGCCAGATCGCGGGCCAGATGCATGGGCGTGACGGCGCTGTACCGGCCATGGGGGCGGGAAACGCGGAGCAGCTGCTGCGTCTGATCTGGCAGATCCAGGCCGTGCGAAAGGAAGTGTTCCCGGAAGATCGCCTGCCCACGGCCTCATGGGAGATGCTTTCGGAACTCATGTCGCTGGAGCTCGCGGGCCGTCGCACGAGTGTGGGGGGGCTGTGTCTCGCGGCAAGCTGCCCGGTTACGACGGCCCTGCGTCGAATCGACGAACTCGTCGAGATGGGGCTCATCGCCAAGGAACAGGATCCGGCCGACGCGCGTCGCCAGCACGTCCGGCTGACCTCGGACGGCCGCGTGAAGATGGAGCAGTTCCTGAAGCGGGTCGCCACTGAACTGGGGGGCGCATGATCGATCCCGAACTGTTGGCCGTGGCCCGGAAGCTGCTCCACGACGTAAACGCATCGCTGCAACTCGTCACCGGGAACCTGGAGTTGCTGGACATGTCGGCGGCACCGGATCCGGAACAGCGGGAGCTGATCGCCAGCGCGCTGGAAGGCGCCGGGGATGCAGTCCGCTACGTGCGGGAGCTGCAGCAGCAGCTGCGCGGTTCGTAACCAGGACCTGGCCTGCGATTCAGTCTTGAGCGGTCACAGGGGGTATAGCCGTGCTTGAGATGCTCGAGAACTCCGCCCTGGCCATCTGGGTCCGGGAATCGCCGTCGATCTTCGCGTATACGCTGGTCCTGAGTGCACACGCCCTGGGCCTCGCGATGGTGGTCGGTACCAATGTGCTCATCGCGTTGCGCCTGCTCGGAGTCGCCCGCGCGATACCACTCGCGTCGCTGTCCGGCCTGTACGCATCCATCTGGTTTGGATTCGCGATCAATGCCGTTTCCGGCCTGATGCTGTTCATCGCCGAAGCGAAGTCGATGGCGGCGATGCCGGCGTTCTGGGCGAAACTGGGGTTCGTTGCACTCGGCATGATCGTCGCGGTGATGATCAGGACCTGCTGCCTGGAGGACGAGGTAACCCTCTCGAGTGGCAAGGTTCCGCCGCTGGCGCGGGGTCTTGCCTGCGTGTCGCTCGCCTGCTGGGGGCTCGCGCTGGTCGTGGGACGCCTTACGGGATACCCGGAACTGGTCACGGCCTGGTTCGGCATCTGAGCCCGAAGGCTCCACGGGGAATACCATGACGTTCGAAACCCTTTCACAGGCCCTGACCATCCCGGCGATGCAGGCGTTCGTCAACGACAACGCCTGGGTCTGGCCCGTCTGCGAGATGATCCACTACGTGGGCATGTCGCTGGTCGTGGGCCTCATCGGGACGCTGGACCTGCGCATCCTCGGCTTCTTCAGGCGCATGCCAGTCGGGGCCCTGGAGCCTTTCGTGCCCCTGGCTGTCGCCGGCTTCCTCGGCAACCTGGCGACCGGCATCATCTTCGTGACCGGCACGGCGTCGGGCGCCGAGTTCTACGTCGACAACCTGTCTTTCCAGCTCAAGCTGCTGTCGCTGCTGGTCGCAGGCCTGAACCTGGTGATCTTCCGGCTGACGGGACTGGAGAAGGCGGTTTACGCCGTGCCGGCCCGGGGTGATGCGCCGCCTGCCGCGAAGTTCATCGCGGTGCTGTCGCTGCTCGCCTGGGGTTTCACGATCTTCTTCGGTCGCCTGCTGATGTACAACGACACCCTGCTGCTGTTCCTCGGCATGTGACGCGACCCCGCTTGCGCGGCGGTATCAGCCGCCGCGCAGTTTCCAGGCCTTGCACCATCCGGCGGCCAGGACGAGGCGACCTGGCAGGATCCGGCAACCCCGTGCCCGGCCGGTACCGAATTCCACCAGTTCACAGGTCGTGCAACTCTGTCCGCGGCGCCAGTTCGGGAATGCCTTGGGATCCACCTTCGCGGCAAGTTCCACATAGGCGATGGCGCGCGCCGCCGGTTCGTCTGGCGACAGCAGCGTGCGTGTCGCCCCGCCCGCGGCTGGTGCGGCCTCGGCGGGCAGAATCGCCCAGCCTGCGCCCAGCGCGCCGCCGAGGACCAGCATCGATCGTCGCGTCAGCATGTCCAGTCCGAACCTTGGCATTCCACACGGGACCTGCCGCTAGCGGTCCTTGCCCAAGGCTTCCATTACCATCATCGAACGGTGCTTGCCGAGGTAGCAGTGGATGTAGAAACGCGCTTTCGGCTCTCGCTGGATGAGGCGGCGGATGCCTTCCACGGCCGCCGCGTTTCGCGGGCTGTCGGCCGGATCGTCGCTGCGCATGGGGAAATTGTAGTAGGTCAGACCCAGAGCGGCGGAGTCCTTCATTTCGCGTTCGATCAGGCTCTTTTCATAAATCAGGTCCGGATCCAGCAGCGACACGACGGTTTTGAAACCGCGCCGCTTGAGCCCATCGAGCGTACCCGCGTCGGCATAGGGTCCATACAGTCGGGCACCCGCGTCGACCGCACCGGCCTGGGCCATATGCAGCGGATACAGGTAGGGTTCCAGGAAAGCGAAATTCTTCAGTCCCACATAGACCG
>JBEEKA010000067.1:0-2859 GCA_041168985.1 Pseudomonadota bacterium
AGGTGCCAGCACTCCCACGCCTTAGTCCTGATAGCCCTTGAAGTGGCCTATCAGTTCCCGTGGGTTCCCTTCCTCGCCCTACTGGGCAGCGCCAAGTAATGCACTCGAACTCAACCGACACCACGAACAGGAGTCGAACCATGAACGAACCCCATCAGTTGCACCGACCCCCGATGGATGCAGCCCTTGAGGACGCCCGTCAGCACTTGACCCGTAGCGCGGCGGCCCTAAAGGCAGCAGCGACCCTAGACCCTGCAGTGGCAGCCGACCTCGCCATCGTTCACAGCGTCCTGGTGGACCAGCTGGACACGATCAACGCCATGCGACGGGCGGCATAGCCGGATGCACCCCATGACCGCACCTCGCGCAGACATCGAATCGGACCTCGCGGAGATGCCGCAGGAGTTCCGCAGGTTCCTCGACAACCTGGTCGGTGCAGCCCTGCAGGCAGCCAGTGATGTCGGCATGAGCCGCGTCGAAGCGCTGCTTGTCCTCGCCTACGTCGGGCGTCGTGCCAGAGAAGGCATCAACACGATGGCGCAGGAGTGACGGGGGAAGGGCCATTGTCATTTCTACAACCTTTTCAGTATCGACCGGCCCCTGTCAGAAATTCCCGCGCCGTCGCTCCCGTGACCAATTTTCAGAACGCATAACCCAGTTGGAGACACACCATGGCTAGACCTCGCAGCAGCATCGCCAATAAGGCCCTTACAGGCACTTTGCGGCCCGACCGCCTGCATTCCCCGTCCGGCAGCGCGCTGCCCCTGCAGGCGCTCCCAGCGCCTCCCAAGGGTCTGTCTGCTCACGCGCTTCATGCATGGGAACAATCAGGAACGCTTGCCGTACAGCTGGGGACGCTGACGCCCTTCGACATCCCGCTTTTGGAGCTGACCGCCCGCACGCTGGGTTCGGTGTCGGAGTTGGAACTACTCCTTCGCGCGGAGGGAATGACCGTTGACGGTGGCAGCGGCGGGAAGAAGGCGCATCCCGGCCTTGCAGCACTGGATCGGGCGCGTGCGCTGTCGGCGCGGCTGTTATCAGAGTTTGGCCTGACGCCACCGAGCCGCGAGCGACTGAGTTTCGAGGCCCCGAAAGTCGGTAATCCGTTCAACTCGATTTGAACCTGGAGCAACGCATGAGCGCACACGCCGAAATCAAAGGACATGACCCGGAAGCCCAACAGCACCTCGAACGTCTGTTCGCGGATGCTCTAGGGCTTGTCTCTCACGTCTGCGAAGACGACGAGGCACGCGAAGGACTCGCGGCGCTGATTCAGGAAGGCGCGCAGGTAAGTCTTACCCTGCAGATCCCGAACTCGAACTGCATCTGCGACATCACGCACAAGGGCAAGACACGACGCCTTTTCGCTGTTCGCGTCGGTGGCAATCGTGACTCGTGATCATGTCTTGCATCGGCCGCCGATTGTGGCGACACTTCATCTCGCGGGCTCGTTCGAGACGAACGAATCCCCCGCACTTCCTTCGACAGCACGCGACGTGCCGCCCGATGAGAAACCGGAACCGACAAATGTCGGAAATGCCGGAGGGCTATCCAGCACGCGCGCGAATCCTCCCGATTCTGTACGCGAGCTAGAGCACCGTCTGCGAGCCATGGGCTATTCCGCCCGTGAAGCCAGACGTGGCGCTAGCGCAGCCTGGACTGCCATTCGGCGCGATGTTGACGAACTGGCCGCAGCACGCAAGGCACTAGAACGCCTCGCGGCACTGGCCGAAGGATTTAGCGATGAATCTTGAGATCAAAAACGCCCTCGACACTCTGGGCCGCGACTGGGAAGCCTTCAAATACGCTGACCGCCGCGAAAAGAGCGACATCTTCGACCGCATCAACCGTGCTGAAAAGGCTGCGGAGTTCGCGTCCTCGAAGGCAGGCCGCATGCTTTCCGGCAGTGGTGGCAGTGCCATCTCGCACGATGCCGCTATGCACGCGAAGGGCTACAACGACTTCCTGCGTAAGGGTCACGACATCGGGCTGCGCGAACTTGAAGCGAAGGCGCTGTCGATTGGTACGTCGGCTGATGGTGGCTATGCGCTGCCGGAACAGATTGACCGCCAGGTGCAGGCCAAGATCGTGACGATCAGCCCCATCCGCAGCATTGCGAAGGTGGTGCAGGTTTCCACGAACGATTACAAGCGTCTGATAGACGTGCGCGGCACAGCGTCTGGCTGGGTGGGTGAAACGACGGCGCGCACCGCGACCAACACCCCGCAGCTGTTCGAGGCTGCCGCCTTCATGGGCGAAATCTACGCGAACGCCACGGCGACGCAGATGTCCCTCGATGACATCTATTTCGACGCGGAAGCGTGGATCGCCGACAGCATCGGCACCGAGTTTGCCCGTGCAGAGGGCGCGTCCTTCATCAGCGGTAACGGCACGAACCAGCCGAAGGGCTTCACGGCCTACACGACTGCGGCGACGGCTGACAGTTCGCGTGCCTTCGGGACCATCGAGCATGTTCCGACCGGCGTGTCGGGTGCGTGGCCGGCGACCGACCCGGGCATCTACGACCTGCTGGTGCAGACGGTCTACAAGCTGAAGGCCGCCCATCGCCAGAACGCCAAGTGGGTAATGCCGGCCTCTGTTTGCGAACGACTTCGCAAGCTGAAGGATGGCCAGAACCAGCCTATCTGGCAGCCGAACATGGCGGCGGATCGTCCGAACCTGCTGCTCGGCTACGAAGTGGTGGAAGCGGAAGACATGCCGGCCATTGCGGCCAACTCGCTGTCGGTTGCTTTCGGCAACTTCGACGCCGGGTACTGCATCGTTGATCGCGTCGGCACGCGCCTGCTGCGTGATCCGTATACCAACAAGCCGAACGTGCAGTTCTACGCGACGAAGCGT